>NZ_BAAAYL010000001.1:0-308723 GCF_039536205.1 Streptomyces sannanensis
CCTTACACACCCAATCTTAACTGGCCGTTGAGGTAGACCACGGGGATGCCGGAACCGCCGGTGTCGGTGACGGCCAGGGCCGTTTCGTCGACCGGCACCATGCCGGTCCACTTCGAATCGGTTGAGGAAGCGCTGTTGTTTGCCATGTTCCACCTGGTTGTGTGAGTGTGCCTGGTTCGACTCCTCCGGGCCTTGCCGCGTGGATCGCTGGCTCTTGGACCTGATTGCCTGTTCAGGTGCTGTTTCGGAACTCGGATTGAGTGATCGTCCGTGCCTACGCGTCAGGCGCGTCGTCCTGGGGAATGGTGTCGAGCGGCCAGCCGCCGGAGACCTGCTTTCCGGGGGCGTTGCCGGCGTTGGCGTGGCTGAGCCAGGTCTCGCCGGCCTGCTCGACCACCTCGGTGGACGGGATCTGCGACGGCTTCTGGTGGCCGGTCGGCCCGCGTCTCATCGCGCTGCGCCGAGGTGAACGAACCGCGCGTGCGGGTTACGCCCGCTGGCATGGGGCGGCGGTGTTACGTCTCGGTCGTGCCGGGCTCCCGGCTGATGGATTCCCGGTAGACGTCCGCATAGGTGCGTGAGTCCTTGACCAGGTCGTCACAGAACGCGGCGACGTCGTTGCCGATGAGTTCCAAGACCCCCTTGCCCGCGCCGACGCCCTCCGCGAAGCGAAGGACCTCCGCGCACCACGAGGTGCACCATCGTGCAGCATCTCCGGTGGGCGCCCTGCCCGCGGACCCGGGACCGAGGGCCCAGGCTCCGCAGCGGCGGCTACCTCATCGGCCCCGGCTCCGTAGTCGGCGGGGGCTCGTACGTCATCACCGCAACGCCCCGATCCTCGACCTCCCCAGGTGGCTGTAGAACAGGGCAAGGAAGGCGACGGCCAGGTAGGTCGCGCGAGGGATCGTCCGCTTCGGCTCCCGCGCCTCCTCCGAGTAGATCGCGGTGCCCTCGAAGCCGATGAACGCGCCGAGGACGAGCACGAACATCCCGCCGGCGCCGGCGCCGAACACCTGGCCAGCCGAGGCACCCGACGACGGCCACCGCGGCCAGCGCCCACAGCGGCCAGGGAACTGTCACACCGGTGAGGTCGGCCAGGGCGTTCCGCGCGAAGTAGCCGAACGCCCCGTAGAACCCAGTGCAGATCGCGCAGTACGGCAGCAGCGCGACCAGCGCTCCCCCGACGCCGACGGGCTTGGCCAGGCCTCGGCATCGGCGCCGCGGCGCTCCACGACTCGATTTGCTGGAACCGCCCAACCCGCAGCGGAACGTCATCGTCCGCCGAGTTCATGCCAACGCTACGGCGTGAGCCAGCCAAACGCCCTCTGACATGCTGCCACTGACACCCACCCACTGGCGCCAAACCGGCACATCGCATACACGCAGCCGCGCAGCAGCTGCTCATCGTCGCCGTTCATGCCGTTCAGCCTTCCAGCCGCCATCGACAACGCGGACTTGCCCGCGGTCGCCCTGGGCTTCCCGTCGACGCGGAGGATCACCTGCTGCGGGTGCTGAGAAGACCGCTGGAGGTACAGGCCGACTGCGCCAGTGGCAGGCCGGCTCCAGGCCACCGCGTTCGCAACTGTCCCCCGAACAGTGCACTCCGTAATCCGGTTAGCCGCATCTGGCCCTCTTGCGGTAGCTGACTGTGCCTCGATGTGGGAGATCTGTCCGGTAACGCCCAACCATCCCTCGACGCCCTCCGTGAGAGAGGAAGTCCCGCCCATGACTCCGATCCCGGTCAAGCCCGGCAAGTACAAGATCCACGCCCACATCATCGGTCCCACCAGCGTGCTGACCGCCACCGAGTACGCCGTCAAGCACGGTGCCCCCGTCATCACCGACCGCTTCAACCCGCTCCCGATCGAGCAGGAGTGGGTCATCGACCACCTCGAGGCCGGGCAAGAGCCCGAATCCGCGTCACCGTACGTGATCCACCTCGCCTACCACCCCGCCGCAGGCCTCGTCGTCCCCGAGGACAAGCTCTGGGTCAACAGCGTGTCGCGCACCGAGTGGGCAAAGTTCACCTTCGAACGGGTCATCGGCGGAGTCAAGATCCTTTCGGACAAGGGCCTCAGCCTGCGCGCCGGACACCGCGGCGCCCAGATCGAACTCACCCAACCGAAGCCCGAATTCCAGGAGACCTGGACCCTGGAGTACCTGGGCCCGATCGCCACGGAGTAACACGGGACCATGGGGTGGCCGGCGGTCGCACCGTCGGCCACCCGATCCCGTGTTGAACTCGCCTGCGTACACCTCGAGATGTCCGAATGACCGCTGCGAGATCAGGAACTTCCGCCTGCCGGGTGCGATGTGGAGCGTCGGTCAACTCGCTGCGCCGCACCACGCGGTGCCCAGTCGTGCTGTTCTGGTCGAACAGGTCCGCCACGTTGAGAGCCAGCGCTGCCCCGATGCGGCGCAGCATACCGATGCCGGCATTGGCCTGTCCGCGCTCCAGCCGGCTGAGGAACCCGACTGGCCTGGGCTGCTTCACCCAGTGCCCGCAGTGACATGCGCCGCATCACGCGGTACTCGCGGATGCGGGCGCCGAGCGCCTCGTCCGCCAGGGTTCCGGCGTCGGTGCTGGTCGCGGAGTCGTCAGGGTCCGGTCGCTCGGTCATGAGAAAACACCTGATTCGATTTCAGCAAACATTTCGTTCGCTGGCGTGACACGGATCTACGCTGGCGTGACCTGGAGCACAAGGGCCGATCTCCGCGAGGTAATCGGAACGTGATCTGGGCGGTGGCCGCCACGGTGCGGGCGAGACCCGGAGCGAGGCGCACCGCAGGCAGTACAGACACAGAGACGGGGCCGGCCCCTCACGGAGGGGCCGGCCCTGTCGGCCGTTCGGATCAACAGTTCTTCAACGGCCTTCTGGCCAACGCGCGTAGACGCACGCATCATGGGAGTGCTGTGTGCGCAACAACCTTCAAGGCAATTTGTCATGAGCACGACATCAGCCAGAGGGAGGCGGCACGATGGCTTGCGGATCGACCAGCCTGTGGGCCGGTGAAACGAGCTGGTTCTGTTGCGGATCCGCGTGGGGTCCGTGCGGCAGCGCAGGTGGCGGCGCCTGCGGCAACTGCCGGTCCAGCGCGAATCACGGCGCCTGGCCCAACGCGTCACAGGCATGCTGGGACATCACCCGGCCCGACCTGTGCGGCGAGAACATCCCCAGACGCGGCTGCGGCGCCGTGATGAACGTCAGGCACCAGTGCTCCGGCGCAACCGTCTGCATCACGATCACCGACTGCGGACCGCGCACCAAGAGCTGGTGCGGCGAGGCCACCTGCTGCAACGGCGCCTGCCGCACCAACCGGGTCCTGGACCTGACCCCGGCCGCCTTCTCGGCCATCGGCAGCCTCAGCTCCGGCAAGCTGCCGGTCTACATCTACGAGTGAGGAGGCATTTGACGTGACGTACCGTCAGAACAACAACAACGGCGGGCTGGGCCGCCGACGCTTTCTCACCACGGCCGCCCTCAGCGGCGCAACCATCGTCGGCGCGACCGCCCTCGGCGGTATCGACGCCGACGCGGCCTTCGCCTCCGAGCCGTCGCTCGACCCGGCGATCCCCACATCGTCCTTCGTGGAGGGTCGGATCACCGGCATCACCGGCAGTGTGCTTCAGGTCGGGGGATCCTACGGCGACCACTCCCGGGTCCAGATGACCAACGCCACCAGCGTGTGGAAGGTCCGGCCCACCACCGCCGCCGAGATCGAGATCGGTGACGGGCTCTACGCGCGTGGCGTCCCGATGCCGGACGGTACCGTCGCCGCCGACGCGGTGTGGGTGAACATCGTGAACATCGACACCCAGATCCGCGGCATCGCGAAGAACCGACTGCACCTCTCCCACGGACAGCACGAATTCATCGGCCACGTCCTCCCGGACACGACGAACGCCTCCTACGCGGGCCGCGCGCTCACCTCGGACCTGTCCCGGCTGCGTATCGGACAGAGAGCCCAGGTGCTCGGGGCCTGGCGGCCGTCCGACGACTCCGTGGACATCGTCCGTGTCTCCGTCGGGCACTGACGTCCGCATCACAGGAGGGAGAAGGATGAGGCAAAGATGCTCTCACTGACAACGGGCCTGGTACCGCTGGTCCTTGCGGGCCTACTGGGGTGGACCGGCTCGGTCAAGCTCTTCAACCGTGACACCGTGCGCCAGGCACCCAAGACGGCGCTGGCCCGCATACTGCGCAGCAGCGAGCGGGCGGCACTGGTGCTGCGTGCCGTCGGCGCAGTCGAACTCCTGGTCGCCGTAGGGCTGCTGGCCCTACCCGCGAACCCGGTGCCGGGCACGGCCACCGCCGTCCTCGGGGCCGGATTCCTCGGCTATCTCGGTTACGGCCGGGCGCTGGCCCCGGAGTCCTCCTGCGGCTGTTCGGCGAACGAGGACACCCCGATCACTTGGCGCGCGTTCGCGCGCGCCACGGTGGTCCTCGCAGGCGGCGCGACAGCGGCGGCGAACGGCGCCTGGTGGTCCACGATCACCGAACAGCCCGGCGGATCGCTCGTGTTTCTGGCCGTCGCCGTGTTCGTACTGGTGGCGCTCTCGGTCGATCTCGACCGGTGGTGGCTGCTTCCCCTGCGCCGACTGAGGCTACGAGTCTGCGGGCATCCGCTCTTCGGCAGCGAGCCGGCAGACCGCGTGCCCGTCGCCGCCAGCGTGGAACTGCTGGAGCGCTCCCTCGCCTGGCAGACCGCCTCCCCGGTGGTCCGGTCGGGTCTGCTGGACCACTGGGAGCAGGGCGGCTGGCGCATCCTCCTGTACTCGGGTGTGTACCGGACACGGGAGAGCGCACAACCGGTGTCCGTGGTCTTCGCCCTGGACGCCACCGCCAGCCGCGACACCCCCGGTGATCCCGTGATCCGCGTCAGCTTCGTCGACGCGGACAGCGGGGAACCAGTGGCGCAGGAGATGCTGAACGCCGTTCCCCCACGCAGGGCTCTGCCGACGGTCGGCTGAGCAGCTGAATCACCGGGCTCCGGCTCCAGTGGTTCGCCGGACCAGCGCCATGTGGCTCACCGCCCCCTGCTCACGTCCTCGCAGGCGGCGGTGAGCCGTTCGTCGCCGCGGGTACTGCAACCGCATCTGGGGGTCTGGGTCGACGCGTTCCTCGATCGGTCGCGGCAGCCCGGTGGCAAAGTCGGCGTACTGCAAACGCGGGACCGCGGCGCAACCTCTTCCTGAGGAGTGCGTTGGCAGGGTATGACCACATCTCACCCCCGGCGGCGCGCGCGGCGCATCGCCGTTGCCGTATGCGCCCTGACGGCCACGCTCACGGCCATCGCTCCGACCGCCTCCGCGGCGCCCACTCCGCCCGCCGCGCCAGCCACGACCACTGCGGAAGCCGCACGGGAGTACTACCCCAACGTGGACTGGATCGTGTGCGAAGTGAACAAGACGCGGAAGGCGAAGGACCTGCCCGGGCTACTGGTCTCCGACCAGGCGTCCAACGTGGCGCGCAGCCACACGCAGGACATGTCCCGGATGGGCAAGCTCACCTCTGTCGGGAGCGACGGCCGCGACCTGCGCACCCGGCTCTCGGACGCCGGCATCTTCTCGAACTACATCGCCGAGTACATGTTCTACGGCTACAACCACGACGGATACTTCGCCGACATGGCCACCGACCCAGACCCGCACAACGCCTTCTACAAGGACTTGATGAGCGCCGACATCGCGGCCATCGGCATCGGCTACCACAACCGCTACTGGGACGTGGACCTCGTCGGCCCCCACCGCCGGCTCGACACCCGCCCCGCTGCCTGCACCGGCGAGTAGCAAAAGGCCAGGCGCCCGCACCCCACTCGACGCCTCGTCCGGCAGCCACCGGGCCGCCAGGAACAGCCCCTGGGGAAGGGACGGACGGATTTCGCAGCAGGCGCATGACGCGGATGCCGCGGCCTCGGTAAACCACCCGCCCCCAGCCGACCCGACCTCTGAGAAGGACTGCGGCAAGCTGCGGGGCCGTGGTATGCCTCGGATGAATTCCGTCGGAGCAGCGGCGTTGTAAGCCGCCGAAACCTCTGCCGGCGTGGTCCTCGACGGTCAGCGGGCCCTAGAAGACTGCTGAAAATCTTGTGCGTGGGGCTGTCCGGTGGTGGGCCGGGCGGCCCCTTGCCTTATGCGTGCGCTGTCGTGAGCGTCCAGGTGCCGGTGGTGCGGGTGAGTCCGAGGTTAATCAGGCGGCGAAGGTTGAGGGCGGCGGCGCGGTGGTGGAGCCAGGTGTCGTTCTTGATGACGCCCCGGTAGGGGACGCGGCGGCTGCCCTTGGCGACGAGCCAGGCGATGGCGCGCTCCACCGGTGGTCGCCAGCGGCGGTACTCGGCCTGCCAGTCGGGGTCGGTGGCGGCCTGGTCACGGGCGGCCTTGAGCAGGTCGTACTTGGCGTGGACGGTGAAGACCCGGCCGGTTTTGGAGCGGGTGCAGCGGTCCTTGAGCGGGCAGTCGGCGCACAGCTTCTTGAACTGGGCCTGCCGGGAGCCGTTCGCCAGCGGTCGGCCGAGCGCGGCGGTGTGTCCGGCGGGGCAGGTGACCTCGCCCTTCTCGGTGTCGACGGTGAACTCGTCGGCGGTGAAGCCGCTGGGGACGGCCGGTTTCAGCGGCGGTGGCTTGAGGACCGGGTCGTGGCCCTGGGCCTGGAGGTGTTCGCGCAGGTCGCCGGTGCCGTAGGCGGCATCGCCCAGGACGGTGAGCGGTGCTTCCTCGTCGGCGAGGAGGTCGCGGGCGATGGCGGCCTCGTGGTTGTCGGCCCCGCTGCCGGCGGTCAGGGCGACCTCGGTGAACAGCCCGGCCTCGGGTTCGAAGGCCACGTGGGCGCGGAAGCCCTCCTGGTGGCGGGTGCGGTTCTTGTGAATGTGCCGCGCCTCGGGGTCGACGGTGGAGACCGTGCGGTCGCGGGCGGTCCCGCGGGTGATGCGCCAGCGCCCGTCGCGGCCGTCGGATTCCTCGGCCGGCTCCACGTCCTGGCCCGCGACCAGGGCCAGCAGCCCGACGGCGTTCGCCGCGGCCTCGCCCAACTGCTGCTCGGGCAGGCGGCCGAGCAGGTTCAGCGCGTCGGTGACCAGGGCGTCGACTAGTGCCTCACGGGCGGCCTGGTCGTTCCAGGCGATGCGGGGCTTGCCCGGGTCGGCGTAGTCGTGCGCGGTGCACCACGCCGCAGCAACCTGCTCGGCATCGGGGACCTCGCGGATGACCCGGCGGATCGCGGCGATGAGCTGGGTGACGGTGTCCTGGGTGGCGACCGCGTCGTCCAGCACGGTGGAGTCCAGCGCCCGCCGCTGCCGGCCCTTGAGGACACCGGTGGCCGTGACGACCTCCCTGACCTTGGCGAACAGCCGGTTCGGGTCACCCGAGCGCTGCAGTCGGCGGCGGAAGTACGTCAGCAGCGACGGGTCGAACGCGGTGTCATACAACCCCAGCCCGCACGCCGCCTTCCACCGCAGGTCACAGCGCAGTTCCTGCACCGTCTCGAAGTCCGAGAGCCCGTGCAGGCTCTGCAGCACCACCGTCGCGGCCAGCACCTGCGGCGGCATCGACGGCCGCCCGTTCGTCGAGGGGTACATGTCCGCGAACATCGACCCGGGGAACAGCACTTCGCGATGCTCGGCCAGGAACGCGAACACACTCCCGGCCGGGATCAGCTCCCGACAGGTCTCCCACGCATCCGGCCCGACCGTCTCCCCAGCCCATTCCCCCTGCACACACAGCAGTCTGGCCCCACACCAGTGCGCGCGAGGCCAGAACCGAGATTTTCAGTGATCTTCTAGCCGCGAGCGGGGCGACCCGGCTCACTCAGTGATCCGGTCAATCTGCCCCGCTGTTCGTCCCAGCACCGGTGGAGCAGGGCATCACACACGCATGAGTGCTCATCACATCATCGGTGCCGCCCCAGCTGCGCGCCACCGGCGGACACCGGTCTCGCGCAGGAAGATGCCGGATGGGCAGGCCTGGCTGGTCACCCGGTACGGGGACTGCCGCACGTGGTTACGCAGCCCGCCGCTGGCGCTGGACGAATCGGACGCGTGTCAGGGCTGCGAGTGTGT
Source organism: Streptomyces sannanensis (assembly GCF_039536205.1). Classification (GTDB taxonomy): domain Bacteria; phylum Actinomycetota; class Actinomycetes; order Streptomycetales; family Streptomycetaceae; genus Streptomyces; species Streptomyces sannanensis. The sequence continues at coordinate 8,056 of NZ_BAAAYL010000001.1, forward strand.
GGAGGTCGGCGACGACGGGGAAGTCGAATGGCATAGGGCGGGGTCCCACCTGGTCGGGCGGGGCGGGGAAGCGGCCGGTCTCGTCTTGCTGGGACAGCAGATAGGCAGTTGCAGCGGGGGTGACGTGGGGTGGGCCATAGCGGGCGGTGACGGGGATGGCCTGCGCGGTGGAGAGGGCGTCGCTGGCGTTGTCCGGTGTGTGGCCCCAGCCTCCGTCGGGTTGCTGGGTTGCGGTGAGACGTGCCGCCGCGCGGGTGATCGCGGCGGTGAGCCGCACAGAGTCGATGCCAGGGGTGCCGCGTGCGGCCTGAAGTGCGTCGACGGCGCGCAGGATGACGCTGGACTCGCTGAGGGTCCAGCTCGGGGTCCAAGTGCCGTCGGGACGCTGGGCGTCGACGATGAAGCGTGTGGCCGCGGTGACGAGCCGGGTGCAGCTCGGCCCGCGGGTGGCCAGGGCGATGACGGCGCCCGCGGTCATGTCGAGGTCGGGGTCGTCGCCCTCCAGCCAGGTGGGGAACCCGCCGTCGGGGCCGGCCGTAACGGCGAGGTACGCAGCGCCCCGGTCGAGATGGTGGCGGTAGCGGTCCGCGTCGAGAGCCTGGAGGAACTCCATGCAGCGGGCGGCGGTGTCGACGTCGGTCTGACGGACACCACTGGCGAAGGGCCAGCCACCGTCGGCGGCCTGCCAGGCTGCGACGAACTCGCCCATCCGGGCGGTGTAACGCCGCAGCGCGGGCCGACCGAGGAAGGCCAGACCGCCCACGGCTGACAGCCATACGTCCTGACTGTCGAGGAACGGCATCCCGCCATCGCTGTCGCGGGCGTGCAACAGGCCGGTGATGGCCCGGTCGATCACCGGGTGGCCCGGCCGGTAGGACTGCAGGGCATTGAGTCCGAGCAGTTCGGTGGCCGCGCTGGCCTCCCACAACAGCCGTCCCTGATCGTCGTCCAGGAGGTCGGCGAGCTGGAAGCGTTCGCCGGTGGAGACGGTGTGCGGGTATCCGGTGACCTGGGCGTAGAAGACGCGGACGGCCAAGAGGTGGATCGTGCTGAAGGTGGACAGCGCGTTGGTGGGGGCGGGATCCGGGGTGTCCTGGGCGTTCAGCCGCAGGCCGCCCAGCACGTGCAGCACCGCGTGCAGCATGCTGCGCTTGAGCCGGCCACGACCTCCCACCCCGTGGACCGACTCACCGGCCACACAATCAACTGCTGCGTCGGCGGCGTCGGCCGGCAGCGTGTGAGGGCGCAGGCAGGCATCGATCAGCAGGGCATCGAGCAGGTCGGCATCACCGCGTCGCCGTTCCAGATAGGAGGCCAGCTGTCTCTGCTCGTCTCGGTGCGTGCCGCGCGTGCGGAGCAGGGCCAGGAACAACGCCGTTTCCAGGACGCGGCTCGCGCACCGGTCCGGCACCGCTCCGCCTGGTGCCACCACCAGCGCCAGCCGGCGCTCCAGCCGGACGACAGCCGTCTCCACCGGGTCCGCCCGCACCCCCTCCGACACCCGCTGCGAGGGCAGGGTGGCGCGGTAGCGGCGGCTCTCGTACTGCCACGCGACAGCGCCGTCCAGGAACGTGCGGACAGTCTCGACCCGCGAGCGGGCACCCTCAACGCACCATCCAGCCGCCAACTGCCCGGCGAGCCCGTCGAAGTCGTCGAGCCGCTCCTCGATCATCGCGCGGGCGGTCTCCGCTGCCTCACCGCGGTCGACTCCCCGCTCCCGCGCCAGGACATCGACCAGCCCCACCTGCCCGGCTTGCTCCGACCCGGCATCGAACAAGTCGTTCGTCCAGGCGACGACATCGGCACAGATGTCGTGCAGGCCCTCCGCGTCCGGCCACGCGCTCAGGCACCGCTGCGCCACCAACAGCAGCGGTGCCACCGTGATCGTGCGGCGGCGCAGCCGGACGTACTCCTGCACCGAAGGCATGTATCCCGTCTCGCGCCACCGCGCCTCCTCGCACGTCGCTTCGGCGAACGACGCGTAGGAGGCGGCAAACCGCCTGCGCCAGTCCGGCACAGTCCCGACGGCCGTGCGCTGCCAGAGGTCCTCGAGGGCGGCAGCTGCGGGCGCCGTCCCCGTACCGGCGCCCGCGACCACCGCGACCAAAGGTTGCAGCACGGCGCGGACCTCGGCAGGTGAAGCGTGCTGCAGGTCCCGGTCGAAGACGTCGTCCACCAGCGTGATAAATGCCCCCCAGCAGGCCAGCAGTTCCACCTCCGCCGCCGAGGCCGAAGGGGCGACAAACCCCGCCATCCGTCCCGGCGCTGTACCCGCCAGCCTCCGTGTCTCGGCCGCATCACCGACCAGGCCCCACCGGCCCGCCCACCCCAAGGCCCCTCGCTGAGCCGTGTGCCACCAAGCACTGCACGTCCCCAGCCTCGCCGGGCTGCCGTCCACCCGCACCACCAAACGAGACCCCTCCCATCTGCGACGAAACGACAACCGGCCCACGACCCGGACCACAGACAAGGGCCATCACGCTACAAATGCCCTGTACAGAAATGTTCCTGGGTAAAGACGTTCAGGTACAGGCCGGCTTCCGCTCACCCTCCAAACGAGTGACCCCCGGCGCCGGCCAAGCCCCCGGCCAGCTCTTCCACTCCGCCTTGCCCTGTGATGACGCGCCAGGACGTCGGACGGCCGCAGGCTGGCCCGGGAGCGCATGCCGATGGTGCAAAGGCCGCCTGCACGTAGTTGAACTGGTCAGTGAGTGCTGGTGGTGAGGCGGCCCTCAAGGGCGATCTGGAAGGCGTTCAACGGCGCCTTCCAGCGCATGGTCCACCTCTTGCGGCCCTTCCCGGTGGGGTCCAGGCTCATCAGTGCCACGTAGACACACTTGAGGGAGGCGGCCTCGGTCGGGAAGTGGCCCCGGGCTCGCACGACCTTGCGGATGCGGGCATTGACGGACTCGATGGCGTTCGTGTACTCCGCTTACGCATTGCCAACAACGCGCGCATGCGTTTCCTCCACATCCGTCTGCGCTCCGACACGCATCCTGGCACTCGCGCGACATCCACGGCCAGACACTGGATCTTCGCGATGCTCGGCCAGGCTGTTACGCAAGGAGGACTCGCTTGCGAAGGAGCGCGAAGCCTGCGCGGCCGAACATCTGGCGCTTGAGCATCTTGATCCGGTTGACGTGCCCTTCAACGACGCCCGAGTTCCAGGGCAGGGTCAGGCCCGCGATGACGGCCTCGCGGTCGCGGTCAATCCCTGCGGCTAGCGTGTGGAGGCTGGGCAGGTCGTCCTTGCGGACGGCGTCGAGCCATGCGGGGAGCCGTTCGCCCTGGCGCTCGGTGAGCATCTGAGCGAAGGGTCGGACGTGTCCGGTGAGGGCTTCGAGTTCGGGGCAGTTGGCCAGGACTGCTTTGAGCCGGAGTTGTTCTGTCTCGGACAGGGATTCTGGGCGGCTGAGGATCCACTTGGTCACCACGCGGGGTGCTGGCGGCTGTGCGGTGACCGGGCGGGGCGAGGTGCGCTTCTTCCTGATGTAGGCGCTGAAAATGCCGTAACTGCCCTGATAGCCGAGCGGCGTTCAGGCAAACTTCGGGAGGTTGATCCGGGCGTCAGCCGTCACCCAGCGTGCCGCCTTCACGGAAAGCGAGCCAGAACCCAATGCGCTGAACAACCGCTGTCGAAACTCGAAACTCGTGAGCAGAGCCAATCACGGTCCGAGCTTGATGCCGGCGGCGATCGGCAGGTGGTCGCTGCCGGTGGCCGGCAGGGTCCGGATGCCCGTGACGGTCGCCGAGCGAGTCAGGACGTGGTCGATCCGGGACAAGGGGAAGGCTGCAGGCCAGCTGAAGGCGAAGCCTCGCCGTGCGGAATTCATCTGCGAGGTGACCGGGGCCAGTCCACGGTCGTCCACCGTGCTGTTGAGGTCACCCAGCAGGATCACTTCGTCCAGCTCCTCGGCGGCGATGGCCGCGCCCAGCAATCCGGCGCTTTCGTCCCGCCGGCCGGAGCTGAAACCGCTCATTCGGACACGGACCGAGGGCAGGTGGGCCACGTACACCGCGATGTCGCCCCACGGCGTCTGTGCGCTGGAGCGCAGCCCACGACTCCAGTCGTCCCCGATCCCCTCTGGCTTGATGTCCAACGACCGGACGTCTGCCAGCGGGTACTTCGACCAGAGTCCGACAGTTCCCCGGACCGCGTGGTGAGGGTAGTCCGATGCCAGCACTGTCTCGTAGAGCGGCGCTGCGGAGGGTGTCAGTTCTTGAAGAGCGATGAGATCCGGTGCGGACCTGATCAGGGCGCGCGCTGTTCCCACGGGGTCGGTGTTCTCGTCACTGACGTTGTGCTGGACCGCCATGATGTCGGGTACGCCGCAGTCCTCGTCGAGGAGCAACCCGCCGAAGAGGTTCGCCCAGACGGCTGCGGGCAACAACAGGGCGACCAGCGCGGTGGCCGAGCGGCGAAGCAGCGCCAGGCCGAGCATCAACAGAACGGGCAGGCCGAGCCAGGGCAGAAACGTCTCCAGCAGGCTACCAAAGCGGCCCACGGTGTTGGGCACGGCAGAGTGGAATGCCTGCAGCCCGGCGACCAGAACCGCGAGCGACGCGAGAACACGGCCACGCGCCCAGGGTGACCGGCCTTGCGTGTTCTTGCCCCACCACCGGTCGACGTGAAGCAGCCACCGCCGGTGCGGTGCGGTCTTCGCCGTCGGCGTCACACAACTGTTCGCTCGTCCCACCACGTCCCACCCATCAGCCTTGGAACCGTCCCCGCCCCGCAGCCATGCATGACGTGCCCGATACGACGCACAACCCGGTGATTCAGGTTCCAGACCGCGCCGCCATCGATTACTGAGCGCGGCCCGCGGTAGCCCTCGATGTCGAACTGATCGCGGCCTACGGCGTAGGAGACGGAGGCGACCAGGTGGCAGTCGCGGCCGCGTTCACAGCGCCAGCGCTGCTCGGAGGTGTCGATACCGGAGCCGCACTGCGGGCAGGTCTCGGGGAAGGCGATGGGCTGCTCTGTACCGGTGCGCAGGAGGGCGACGGGGGCTTCGATGCGGGGGGTCGCCGTTCCCTGCGGACTCGCAGGCCAGGCCTGTCAACTAATCGGGACTAAAGTCCCGGGCTTGCACAACGGGCGTCACTGGCGGTGATGCTGCGTTTGCGTCCAGCCCCGCCCCGGCGCGTGCGCTCCGGTGGTGGGGCAGGGGCCGTTGACTCGACCTCGCGTCGCCACAACTGCCACGCACGAGCGCGGATGTTGCGGGAGCCTCCCCCACTCTCGGCTTCGCTCGAGCGGGAGGTGCCCCCATCGGTCTGCGTGATCAACGAATCCGCAGGACCGGCACGCGAACCAGGCCTGCGAGACCCGGTTCGCCTTGTAGCCGAGTTCGGTGTCCGACTTTCGGTCGGCCGCACTGGGCAGTGCTGGGACAACGCCCTCGCTGAGTCCTTCTTCGCCACCCTGAAGCGGGAGTTGCTTGGCGACCGGCCGTGGCCGAGCCGGGCAACGGCCAGGACCGCGATCTTCGAGTGGATCGAGAGCTGGTACAACATACGCAGGCTGCACAGCAGCCTCGGCTACCGCAGTCCCGCCGAGTACGAGACCGTCCTCGCGGCCTGATCACCACACCGATGGTGTCTGTCAAAGCGGAGCAAGCTCACAACGCCCGTGGCTGATTGCACAGACAGGTCAGGCAGTGAAGGGTGGGGGCGCGTGGACCAGAACGAGGACCAAATCCTGGCTGAAGAGCTTGCTGCACTGGCTGCCGTGGGTGGGGGCAGCGGTCGCTTGATTGGGCTTGTGGCCAAGCTGATGAGGAAGAACGTCCATGAGGTCGACCTTGTCATCCCCTTGCCGTTCGACGATGCCGTAAAGCGCGTCGTCAGAGTGCTCGAAGGGGCAGGGCGGCCAGTGGGGCCTACGCATGTGGAGCCTGGCAGGGACCAGGAGATGATCCGTGTCGTTGCCAGTGGCGGTGCCAGGGGCATGAATCCTGTAGTGGTCACCGCGCTGGTGACAAAGGGCACGGAGAACAGCTCGAAGGTGAGGCTTCGTGCGGCTGCCAAAGAAGGCTTCGTCAAGCAGCGAGCGGGCGAGAAGACCGCCGCCCGGCTTGCGGCGTTGCTGAGCAAGTAGAGCAGTTGCGACGCGGATGGTCTCCCATCAAGTGTCAGGGAGATCGTTCCTGCGGGCGACCAACACGCTGGCCTTCCTGGAACACGCGCTCGCCGTCCTGCAGCCCACCGGGCTGAACGGTGCGGCGAAGCTGGAGGTCTTCGCCCAGCTCGCCGCATTCGTGGCCGGGCATGTCGCCCACGAGATCGCGCAGGCCGCAGTCTCACGATTCCCGGACAGGGCCGCAGCCGAGGCCCGCTACCTCGCCGCTGTCGCCGCCGACGGCTGCCACCCGGAACTTGCCGAAGCCCTATCCACTCCCGGACGCCCCCTCACCCCCGAAGCCACCTTCACACGGTTCCTCAACCGCCTGATCGACGGCCTCGACACTGACTGATGCCATGCGCGACCCGGAGCTGGTCGTCGGCGACGGGGCGATGGGGCTGCCACCCCCACGAACGGCACCACACCCCGAAGGGGGCGATCAGCGCATGACCAAGCCTGAGAGCGCGGTTTACGACTACGACGTCGTCATCAGCGGAGTCAGCCTCGCCGGCAGCGCCGCGGCGATCTTGCTCGCTCGACGCGGTGTCCGCGTCGCACTGTCGCCAGTGTCCTCGGCGACCAACTCGTCCAGCATCGCGCTGCGCCTGGCGGGGACGTCGCGGACGCCCTGCTGCGGGCAGGTGTCGACCGCGACAACATGCACGTCGACACCGCGGGCGGTGCGAAGGCGTCCCGGCCGAAGCTCGACCTCGTCCTCCAGTTGCTGTGTGAGTGCGACATGTTGAAGGTCACCCGGCTCGACCAGCTCTCCCGCTCCGTCCTGCACCCGGTAACCCTTGGCGCCGAGCTGCGCGAGTGTGGCATCGGGATGCACGCCATCGAACAGGCATCGACACCTCCACGATGGAAGGCCGAGCGATGTTCGGGATGCTGTCGGTGCTGGCGGTTATCTCAAGCTCGCCGATCAAGCAGGGCTGTGACCTGGGCGGCCAGGTCAAGGACGGTGTCTTCGACCTGGCCGCGTGACCCTTTCGAGCGCCGCTCAGCACGGGTCGATCGTTACTGAAGCGCGATGCGGTGAGCTGGGTTCGGGGCCCCAGCTGAGCATTGCCTTCATCTGGTGGGTTTGAAGTCGACCTGATGCGCTGGTGCGTGAGCGGTCGAATTTGACGGGGTGATACGGTGTCTGACGTTCGTGTCTGATCCAGATCGAGGAAGTTGGGAGGTGAGGTTGATGACCGCGCTCAAGGCCACTGCCATGTGCTCTGCCTGGACCACCCTCACGTCCCGGGTTGCGGCCTGACCTCATCTGGATTCGCCTCGCTGGGAGCGTGAGCTCGCGGGGCAATACCGATACGAACCAACCATGAAACGGATCTCCATCCATCGTGAGCATTAACTGGATCACGCGTGCTGAGACCAGCGCGGACATCCCCACCATTCGCGACATCAGCCTTGCCGCGTTTGACACTCCGTTGGAGGCCGACCTCGTCGACGCCCTGCGCGCCGACCCCTCGTGGATCGAAGGACTGTCCATCGTCGCCACCGACCACGACGGCAAGCTCATCGGCCACGCGTTGCTGACCCGCTGCCACATCGACGACACCCCGGCCCTGTGCCTGGGCCCCGTCGCCGTCTGGCCCAAGTACCAGAAGACCGGCGCTGGCTCTGCGGTAATCCGCGCCTCGTTGCAGGCCGCCAAGGAGCTGGGCGAGCACTTCGTCACCGTCCTCGGACACCCGACGTACTACCCGCGGTTCGGCTTCACTCGCGCTTCCAAGTACGGCATCGGACTCAGCATCGACGTCCCGGATGAGGCCATGATGGCCCTCACCCTCGACGCCGACCACCCGCTGCCCAGCGGCACCGTCCACTACGCCGCACCGTTCGGCATCTAGTCAAAGCCCGCCGTGCCGGGGCCGCCACCGAGCCCCGGCACGGCGGTTCTCGACTGCTCCCGCACAGTCCTCCAGATCGACTGCAAACCCGCCAGATGAAGCGCAACGTCTCACGAGCGCGTAGTTGAGGCTCGCTGCTCGCCGAGCGCGTGAGCAAGTTGCCGACGCAGGCGCTGGTTATCCTCGGTGAGTTGCCGGTTCCGTTCCAGGGCGGCCTCCAGGCGAGCGTGAAGCGAGGCGTCGGAGGAGCGCTGGGCGGCGGGAATCGGTGGTGAGGGAGAACGTCCGATGGCGTCACGGAGCCGTTCGATCTCGGCGCGGATGTCGGGCTGGGAGTACAGCCACGAACGTGAGACGCCCGCGCGACGGGCGACACCCTCGAAGGACACCGGGGCTCCGGTGCGGTCGAGTTCGCGCAGTGCCTGGATGGCCTTGGACCGCGTCAGTTCGTGCCGCTTGCGGGCGGCGGTGACGAGCGGTGCAGCGCTGGTCTCAGGAGGCATCAGCGTCCGCCTCACCGGTGCCTGGCTGCCCGTCGTCTTCAAGCGTTGTGATGATCTTCTCCAGGTTGTCGGCGACCTGCCTGTTCATCTCCACGAGCCGCTTCTGCCCACGGGCTTCGGCAGCGGAGATGATCTGCAGGGTCTGCTGGCGCTGTTCACGGTGCTGGGGCAGGAACTCGGCGGTCGTGATGAACATCGGGCAGGTCAGACACGAGTTGGCGTGCGGGCAGGACTGCACCATCGGTAGTCCGCAGTAGCCGTTGGGCAGGGCCTGCGTAGCCCGGGAGAGTCTCTGTTTGGCCCAGGCCGCCTCCGCGAGAGGGCCGGCTGGGTCCAGGGCAACGGTCTCGCCTTGGGCGTTGACCTTGCGAGCCTTCTCCCAGTGCCGACGGACGGTGTTGTCCGACAGCCGCGCGTAGTGGGCGGTCATCTGGGCCGAGGTGTGATCAAGGATCTGACGGACGACCTCCTGCGGTACGTCCTTGTTGATCAGCCTGGTGCCCAGGGTATGCCGGAACTGATGCGGGGTGATGTGTGCTGGTCGACCCAACTCGTCGCGGGTTGCGCAGCGTTGGAGCCATTCGGCCAGCGAGATCCGGTAGCCGGAGGTGCTGATCGGTCTGTCACCGCGGAGGTTCGCGTCGGCGCGGGGGAAGAGGACCGACACCCCCTCGGGCCGCTCTTCCAGGATTCGGCGCTGGTGGTCACGGAGCTGTTGTTCGAGTTCTTCGTCGATGGGGACCAGTGCCTCGCGCTTCATCTTGTGGTTGAAGTAGCGCAGGTAGGGGGCGCCTTCGGCATCATGGACGACGGGGTCGAGCGGCAGGTTGATGGCGTCGGTGATGCGCAACCCACAACGCATGAGGACGAGCGTGATCAGCCGTCGTGCGGGGTCCTGCCAGCGGGCGAGGTTGGCGGGGTCTTCCAGCTGGGCCATGACATGCTCGGCCACGGATCGGGGCAGCAGGGGCGGCGGCGTGGGGTAGTCCTCGGGGACGAAGGCCGCATTGCCCGGCAGTGCCTCGTCCCAGCGGTGCACGCGGATCGTGCGCAGGAAGGTGTTCAGGTTGCTGATGTGCGCGTTGTGTGTGCTGCGGCCGCCCATCGCAGCATGGAGATCTGCCAGGTAGCGTTCGAGCAGGGCGCGGTCGACTTGGGCGAGTCCGGTCACCTCTGCCGGGAGGAACGCGGAGAACCGGGCGACCATGCGCACTCCCGCGCGTACGGTGCTGGCGCTGATGCCGCCGGACAGCCGCCAGCGTGCCCAGCGCTTGGCCAGATCCCGCAGCCAGGGCTGGGTGATCTCCTCGAAGGTGATCGTCGATGTGTGCGAGTGGACGATGCCGAGATTGCGCAGCCGCCAGACGGGGCGGGGGTATTCCGCCTCCCAGCCGCGACCGTATACCAGTTCCTCGATGCGTCGGCGGGCGCCAAGAAGGAAAGTGCCCCAGCCCGTGGCCCAGTTGCCGGTCGGACCGCGGAAGGTCTTCCAGAACTCTTCCGGCTCGTCGAGAAGAGACCGGACCTGGGCGTCGGCGAGGGCGTTGACGAGGCGCTGGGCCCATGCGGGCCTGATCTTCTTGGTGGCTTCGTCATGGCGGCACTGCAGCGCGTACTGCATCTCCAGGCGTAGCTGCATGGGCAGTCTGCGCAGGTCGATGTGCTCGGACCCGCCGGGTCCGCTCTCCTCGTAGGAGGCGGTGAAGTCCTCGATGTCGGGGCGTCCGAGCGCCTTCCAGCGGCCGTCGTGTCCCGTGCAGAACACCGAGGTTCCCCTCACCCACAGGTCGCAGTAGCTGATCCGGCAGACCTCGGGCAGCGGTGACGGAACGGGCAGCGGAGCCGTGGAGGTCTGCCATGCCGTCATCGGCGGGCTCCCACACCGCTTCCACTGCCGCCAGTGGCGTTGACACATGCCGTGGCTGTGGAGTCCGTAGCGGCAGCCGTCGACCGCACAAGCGTCCAGCAGCCGGTGTCCGACCCAGCGTGCGGGCGTGGTCACAAGGAACGTCTCCAGCTCGGGCCTGCCTTCGCGGGTCCAGCGCACCGAGTGCCCCCAGCACATGCGGTTGCTGCGGGCCGGTCGGTCGCACCCCTCGACGGCGCAGGCAGGACCGCCGAAGACTGGGTGGCGGGGGTCGAAGACCAGGTCGTTTTGCCGGAACTCAGGGCGAATCGCGGACATGAGCTTCTCCAGCAGGCCCGCAGGCCGGGGAGGACGGTCCTCGTGCGGATTTGGGACGGCGTTCACAACTGCACCTCCGTGCCCCGGAACCAGCCGGCCTTCTCCAGGACGCGGCGGGCGTCCTCGACGGTCAGATGCCCGTAAACCGCCGACGTCGTGGTGACCGAGGAATGTCCGAGCAGCTTCGAGACGACCTCGATCGGGACCCCGTCACGCAGTGCCCGGGTGGCCGCGGTGTGCCGGCACCAGTGCGGGTCGAAGGCGATGCCGGTGCGGCGCCGCAGCCGGAGCACCAGGTCGTAGACGGCCGGATAGGACAGGGCCTGTCCGCGCGGCTCAGCGAAGAGGTTCACGAACACGTAGTCGCTGTCGAGATCTCCGTACTCGGCGTGCAGGTAGTCGCTCCACAGCCGCAGCAGCTCGGCGCTGACCGGGATGGATCTCTGCTCGCGCGACTTCGACCTGGCCCGGTTGGCGTTGTTCCGGGGAACGACCGTGACTTCCCGCTCGGCTGCGGCGATGTCGGCATGCCGCAGGCCGAGGGCCTCGCCGATCCGCATCCCGGTCTCATGGAGCAGAGCGAACAGGAAGCGGTCACGCAGGTGATCGCAGGCGTCCAGGATGGCCTGCATCTCCGCCGTCGTAAGCACGCGCGGCAGCTTCTTCGGGACCTTCAGCGAGATCGTTCGCCGAGGCTGGGGCCGGCCGGGGCTGATGTGGTGCAGGAACGGCTTCCAGCCGCCCCGGCGTCCGGGCGGCTGCAGGGTCGTCAGCAGATCACCGACATCGACACCGTGTCGCAACTGGTGGGCGTAGAACGCGGACAGTGCCGACAGCTTGCGGTTGACCGTGGACGCGCTGACGTGCGGCTCCACCGAGGGCAGCACCGCGATCTGCCCCTTGCGGCCCGACGGCGGCAGCTGCAGCCAGACGACGTACTCACCCAGGTCCTCCAGGCGGACCTCACGCCAGTCCAGTCCCCGGTGGGCCAGGAACGTCCAGTAGTCCTTGAGGTCGTAGGCGTACGCCCTGACGGTGTTGGGCGATCTGTCGACGTCCGTCAGATAGGCCAGGTAGCGCTCGATCGGCTCCACGGGAACGTCGTCGTCCCCCAGCACCGTCCACGAGTCCACCCGCACCGTCGGCAACACGACACGCTGTACGAGCATGGCGCCTCCCCTTCATCAACGTCATGGATGAAGCGGGAGATAACCACGTCACAACCACAGATCACACGGCTTCCGGCAGCCTTGCTGAACATCGAGGACAGGCGCCGGAAGGCTTGAGATAATCGCCGAGCTGCAGCATGAACTGATCGTGGCGAACACCAGCGACGGGCTCGCCTCCGCGCGGGCTCGGGGGCGGGTCGGCGGGCGCCGGCCTGGCCATTGCATCGCTCTCACCGCAGGCGGCGGGCGTTGACCTCTTGGTCGAGCCGCCAGGTGTGTCCGCCGTCGGGCGATCGTTCGTTTCGCCAGTGGAAAGTGTCGGCGGTGATGTCGGTGAAGGTCCAGCGGACGAGGTCGCTGCCAGCGGCGCGTTCCATGACGATCTCATCGTCGATCTGGCGGGCGTACATGTGCACCAGGTCACCGCGGGCGGTGCCGTGGAAGGTGAACCGCCACAGTTGCAGGCGCGGATCCCAGATTCGCACGCACAGGCCGCACTCCTGGTCCGAAGAGCGACCCGTGGCGGGGAGTTCATCGCGCCCGGGCCATTGCCAGACATCCAGGACTGCTCTGCCCTCCAGGGCGTAGCCGAACTCCCATTCGCCGCCGACTCGGCTGGCCGGTAAGCCGTCGGTGGGGTAGTAGGTGATCTGGGTCGCCCAGTGTCCGGCCAGGCGTCCGAACTGCTCCATCTCGGTCGCGTACAGGTTGCTGGGGCCGTCGGCGAGCAGCGTCTTCATGCGTGCGCCTCCACGGTCGCAAGCGGGGTCAGGGCGGAGGCGAGACAGTCGACGATGGGAGCGGCGTACACGCCGTCCGGGTCGAGTTCCGGATCGTAGATAGCGACGTCGAGCCCCACCACCCGGCCGGTGCCGACCAGGGTCGAGACGAGTTCGGTGAGCTGGGAGAAGTCCAGGCCGGGACGGCCCGGAGAGTCCACCGCGGGCAGGACGCGTTCGTCGAGCACATCGAGGTCGAGGTGGAGCCAGACGCGGTCCAGCCCACGCCGCTGCAGGCGGCTGATGACCCGCTCGCCCAGATCGGCGATGCCGATCTGCTGGATCTCCTGGGCGGTGAACCGGGTGACCGGAAGTATCTCCTCGTCCTCCCGGTCACCGATCTGGACCACGTCCTCGTCGGCAACCAGCGGCCGGCCCACCGCCGGCCAGTGGGTGAGCAGCAGCTCACCGCGGCCGGTGGCCAGGGCCAGATCCATTCCGGCCACCGAGCCGAGGGACGAACCGACGTCGTAGTTGCCGGGGTGCCGGAAGTCGCTGTGCCCGTCGAGGTGAACCAGGCCGCAGCGTCCGTCGCGCCGGGTCCCCAGCAGGCACCCCAGCAGGATGCTGCAGTCGCCGCCCAGCACGACCGCGAACCGGGAGGCGGCGAGTGCGGCCTGGACCGCCTCGCCAAGCCGCAGCGTGTGCTCGCGGACGGCCACCCCGTTGCGGATGCGGGTGGCCGGCTGCGCGTCGAACTCGTACAGCGGACGGTCGAGCTCCACCACCCGGGCCGGCCGCAGCCGTGCTTCCAACCCCGCCGACAGCAGCGCTTGCGGGGCCCGCCACGTTCCGGGCTCGCGCCCAGGCGCGGGCGGTCGCAGGCCGAGATTCCAGGGGGCCGCTATGAGCTCAACGGCAGCAGCCATGGCCGTCTCCTTTCAGCCGCGAAGCATTCCAACTGGATAACATCAGTACACTGGTTGGATGGAACGAGGCAAGCCCATGAAAGGCGGTCATGCGTGACGGGAACCATCCAGGCTCACACCTTCAGGCCCCGTGACCTGATCGGCGGGCACATCGTCATCGACCTGGTGAACACGGTCACGGCTCGTGACGCGGAGCCGATCGACTGGCTCGACGGTTACCCGCGCCTGCTGGAGTGGGCCGCCCTCACTGGTCAGTTCGACCCCGCCGCCCTCACGGCCTTGCAGCGGCTGGCCGAGACCGAGCCCGGCAACGCCGCGCTGGCCCTGGACCGCAGCCGCGAGCTGCGCGAGGCTCTGCACGATCTCATCACGGCACTGATCCACCAAGACGCTCCAGCCCCTGCAGAGGCGGTCGACCAGGTTGAGAATCATTGGAAGCACGCGGTCGCCAGTGCTCGCCTGACCGTCCGCGGGAACACGCCGCAGCTCCAGGTCAGCGTCGAGACCTCGGGGCTTGAGTACCTCAACCACGAACTCGCCCTGCAGGCGTTCGACCTGCTTCGGTCACTGCCGCTGGAACGCACCCGCGTCTGCCCTGGTCTGCGATGCGGCTGGGTGTTCATCGACAGCTCCCGAGGCGGCCGGCGTCGCTGGTGCGATATGGCCACCTGCGGGAACTCCGCCAAAGGCCGAACCCACTACCAGCGGAAACGACAAACCGCGAGCCAACAGGGCCACCACCAGCCGCCCAACGACCAGTAGATTCAAACATCCCGTTACCGAGCCATCCGCCCGAGCCCGTGCCAAACGAGCCTGGCCGGGCCGAGCTACAGCCCGGCTGCTGAGTCGTCCGTGGCCACAGTCCGCAGCGGGCGGTGGCCCTTCTCGTCAAGCCGGGCCAGTTCGCGTTCGTAGTCGACGGTGATGGAGAACAGTCCGCCGCGGTGACCCGAGTGCTGACCGCCGGGCACGGCATCGACGCCATCGTCGGCGTCGCCGGCGCGGGCAAGTCCACGCGCATGGAGGCGTGCCGGATCGGCTGGGACGCCACCGGCTTCACGTACGCCGGACCACCCTCGCCGCGGTCGCCGCGAAAAACCTGACCGACGCCTCCGGTATCCCTGCCAAGACCGTGGCGGCCTGGCTCGGCGAGATCGAGAACCGGCGACGGGCTGCGCGATGTAGACGTCCTGGTCGTGGACGAGGCGACGATGGTCGATGACCGCGCCGCGGCCGTGCTGATTGCGCGGATGCCGCTGGAAGGCGGCGGGGCGATTCTGCTGGAAGAGGTGAAAAACACACCGGAGTTGGACGGGCCGGTGAAGGCGGGCCGGGTCGGTGACGCGGTACGTGAACTACCTCGGACATTGCAGCAGTCGCTGGTTCCAGTGCGCGACACGGCGCGGGCGGTTCTTGACCAGCTGCGACAGGCGGGTCCGCAGGAGGTGGAGGTGGAGTTCGGGGTGAATCTGTCCGCGAAGGCTGGAGCCGTCATCACCGCCGGCGCGCTGTCCATCTGAAGGTCCGCGTGGTGTGGGAGAGCAGTGACGCCGGGCAGGACGCTCGGTGAAGAACGCGGGGACGGTGGCAGGTTTCCCGGATGACGAGAGCAGTCTTGCCGGGGCAGGTGAGCCGTCTGTGTCCGTGTCGGTCTTCCAGGTACTCGCGTCGGACGGCGGTGCCGCTGGAGCAGGGTTCCTGGCCGGGGAGGAGCTGGAGACGTCGAGCAGGCGGGTGTATCCGTCGTCGGTGCTCAGGGCGGCCGTTCTTCCGTCGTCGGAAAGGTCCACCCGGTGGACCCTGGCCGGAGCGGTGTAGGAACCGGTCTTCTTGCGAGTCTGGACGTTCCAGAACTCCACGCGGGTGTCCCCGGCGGCCAACGCCAGGCACGGTGTCTTCACCCGACCGAGTGTGGGCTCCGGCCCTCTGGTTGTCTCAACTGCCTTGGACTCGCGCCTTTGACCGCGATGGGCCGCTACCGGGTGTGGAGTTGTTCGAAGCGTTGCTGAAGGAGCCGAAGCGCGGCTCGCTGGCGGCCTGGGACCCGGCGGCGCAGTGTGATCAGGGCCGGGGCCAGCGCGCGGGCGCGGTCCGGGTCTGGCAGGTGCTCCCACTGGTGGTGGGCGCGGTCGACGGCCGCTTCGACGTCGGGGTTGTTCGTGGTCTGCTGCTGTCGGTCCAGACGGGCGGTGGCGGCTTCCATCCACAACTCGCAGCTGCGTGGCGTGTCTCCGGCGAGACGGGCGAGGTCGGCTCGTACCTCCAGCCAGTGGATCGCCTGCTGCGAGCCGGGGCCGTACGTGCGTAGGGCCTCGCTCTCCCAGGTGGCCGCGATCGCGGCGGCCTCCCGGTGCCGTCCGGCCCGGGCGGCGGCCAGGATCGCCGGATGCGGGTCGCCGCCGGCGTCCGGTGCCGCGGGGTGGGCGGTGGGCCGCGGCGGGATCGGTGCTTGCTGCTGGGGCGTGGCCACGGTGGTGGGGGTGTCGTCGGCGGCCAGGAGCAGCGCGTCGCCGGGCCCGGCCTGGGTGGCGGCGTGTTCGTGCAGCTGGGCGAGCGGCGGCCGTGTCCCGCTGCGCCAGACATCGGTGCATGCCTTCAAGTAGGCGGGGGTGATGGTCGATCGGCGGGGCGGTGGTGGGGCGAGGCGGCCGTAGAGGCGGATGCCGTGTCCGAGGGTGAGGCCGTCGTGGTGCAGTTGTTGCCACGCGTCGGTGTCGGCGACCAGGTCCACGACCGCCGTGGTGGTGCCCGGGCGGCGCTTCTGCAGTTCGCCGGCCAGCCAGTGCCACGGCAGTGCGGTGTAGCGCAGCGTGGCGGGGGTCGTACGGGCGAGTGCAAGGTGAAGCCGGTGCTGCTTGTGGTCCAGGTGGAGTTGCCCGGCGAGATAGAGGGCGAGCGGACCCGGTGTGGCTGCTGCGGTGCGGATGCGGGTGAGGACGGTTTGCGCATCGACGGGATCGGCGAGTTCGACCACGGTCGGCGCGGACGTGCCGGTCAGCACGCTTGGCGGCACCGCCGCGAGCGCGGGCAGTACCGACGCCGCGTCGACCAAGCGGCCCTTGCCGACCGGAGCGGCTGCGAGCAGCAGCGCGGTCCCGGATCCCGAGTCTTCCCCTGTGATCACCACACCAGCACCGTAACCGCTTCCAGGACCGTTCCGGCGGGCGTGTCGTGAGACCGAGCGGGGCTGATCCAGCTCCCCCGGCCTCGGAGCCCCCGAGGCCGGAAGCAGGTCGATCTCCTGGGGACTGGTCGCGATGGCAAGCCCTGGCCGGGCTCGTACTTCGCCGGCTCAGTCGTCGGGACACCGATCAGCGTGCTGCGCCAGTACACCGAGCAGCAGAACCGACCGTTGCAGGTGGTGGACGCCGTTCCGCCCGGACGACGGAACGGCTTTCCCTGCCCTGCTCCGCAGGGACGGCGTTCACCACCGGGCTGAAGCCCGGCACCCCCGGCCGATTACCGGTGGCGTAGGTGTGTGCGCTCGCCCAGGAGCGACAGAGCGCCGATGACGATGGTGGTCAGTGTGCACGCGACGAAGGCGGTTCCGGATCCGGCGGTGTCGAGCAGGGCGGCGGCCATGAGGCCGGCGGCTCCGTAGCCCACTCCGGCTGCGGCGTACAGGACGGAGAAACCGGTTGCCCAGGCATGCTGAGGAAGACGTTGCTGGAGGGCGAGGTTGCGAATGACCATCAGCGGGCTGTAGAGCAGCCCGCCGATCGCAAAGGCGGCGGCGAAGATCCAGGGTTGCGTGGTAAGGCCGGGGAGAGTGAAGGCAGCGGCAAGGGCGGGGAGCAGGACGAGGCTCTGACTCAGGGGTGTCCCCGGCCAGCGGCGGCTGCCGTACAGGAGTCCGGCGATCACGCTGGCGACCGCGAATGCGGTCATGACGAGACCGGCCAGCGCGGGGGAAGAGCCGACGTCCTCCAGCCGGGCCGGGAGGACGACGTCGACGGTTCCGACAAGGAACATGATCGCTGCTGAGAGCAGCGCGGTGGGCCAGACACGTCGGAGAATCGCCGTTGTACGCAGCCACTCGTCCCCGGTTTCTCCGGGCGTCTCGGGGCGTGAAGCGGCGTGCGGGATCCGGTGTACGAAGAGCAGCGGGGCAGCAGAGGCGACGGCCATGGCGATGAGTGCGCCCGATGCCGAGAACCGAACGTACAGCAGGGAGGCCAACGGGGGCGCGACGGCCCAGGCAGCCTGGCTGAGAGAGCTTTCCAAACTCAGCGCGGTGGGACGTAGGTGCTCCGGGGTGATCGTCGAGAGCTGGGCCCGCATGCCGCCGGGGGCTCCCGCGGCAGCGGCGCCGGCCACGAAGGCCAAGGCCAGCAGGACGGGGACCGGGACCTGGCCGGCGCCGAGGGCGAGGGCGGTGAAGGCGAGGGCCTCGGTGCCGAGAGCCAGCCTGAGCTGGCCGACGAACGGCCGGCGGTCGAAGCGGCGGCCCATGACTGGAGCACCTGCGGCCTCGCCGAGCGCATGGATGGCGGCGAGCAGACCCCCGACGCTGAAGGACTGAGCCGAGTGGCCGAGGAAAACCAGCGCGAGGGGCGCCATGACGACAGGCGTGCGAACCAGGGCCGCAGCGATGTACCAGGTCCGGGTGCCCGGCAGGGACAGGACGCTGCGGAAGGTGCTCCGGAGGCTTTCCGCATCCAACGTGTTACCAGTCATAGGGATAGATGGTAAACGCCCTGCTCGGTCGTGTTTACCGCCTACTCTGATTGCATGGCGACGGCGACGATGACGAGTCCTGCTGTGGAGGAGCTGCGCGGCTTCCTGAACAGTTGGCTGATCCCGAACGACACCCGGATGCCGACCGAGACCCTGCCGGATCTGGCGGCGGACGCGGCGGCTTGGCGGCACACGTTCGCCAGGGTGCCGGTACCCCGTGGCTCGGATGACACGGCGGAACTGCTGCGACTGCGCGACGATCTGCGGGCCGATGTGGAGGAACACAGCTCGGCGCGGCTCGACGCGTGGCTGGAGCGATGTCCGCAGACGGCCCGAATCGAGAACGGGGAACTCGTCTTCCGCGGTGCCGCCACACCCCAGGGTGAGGTGCTGCGCATGGCTGCCGAGTTGGTGAATGAGAGGCGCTGGCGCCGGCTGCGTGCCTGCCCGGACTGCCGGTGGATCTTCTACGACCAGTCGCGCAACAACTCGCGTACCTGGTGCAGCATGTACGCCGGGGACAGCGGCCGCGCCTGCGGCAGCATCGCCAAGGTGAAGCGGATGCGTTCCCGCAAGGCCGCCCGGGCGACATGAGACCGGGCGTGCAGCATGTACGCCGCGGACAGCGTCCTGAAGGGCCCTGGTCCACAAGGGGCCCACGAGTACCCGTCCCATGGGTGGTGGACCGACCCGCCCCCGCCGTGGACGTCAGATCGTATGCTGGTCGCTATGGGAGACGCTCCGCACGAGGTCAGCGCATGGCGCCAGGGACGCAACCCGCAGCGCCGGAAAATCGGGGTACTCGGCTGGGCCTTGCTGGTCCTGCTCATGCTCGCACTGTCCACCCTGGGGCCGCGCTGACTCATGCCCCCGCGATGAGGCTGCCCCGGCACAGCGAAGATCTCCGAAGGGGACGCGGGTCGGCAGGCAGCGGCGCAGCCGGCCGAGCATGCGGGTGAACAGGTGCACACCAGTTGACAGTTCAGTTCCGGAACACTTCGCCACCCGGGGATCCGGGGAGCTCACCGGCGCCGCGTTCGTCCACTGCAGCCCACCCCACTCCGTTCCACCAGCCTGCCGCTCCCGCAACCGCCGAACCACGGCCCGCAGCAGGCCATCCGCCCCTGCACCCGGGCGTTCCCCGCATGGCCGGGGGCAGTGGGTCAGAGGGTGCCGAGCACCTTCCGCAGGACGTGGACTGGGCTTGCGCTGGTGGCCGTCACCCGATCGGCCGACGGCTGATGCCGCCTCTGCCGAACGTTGTTGGTGCTCCCGGGTCCGACGGCCTGCTCGGCCATCCAGATGCCGGCCTTTGCGGCCATGCCGGCGCCGGCTACGGGAGAATCGCGCACTGCTCTCAGGCCTGGCGGTGTTGCAGTACCGGCGTCGCGTGGCGGGCGAGCACGCCGCCCGCCGACAGGGACTCGTCGTCAGGGTGCGCAAAAACCGCGAGGAGGCTCGGAAGGGGCATCGCCGGGTCACCTTCCAGTGCAGGGAAGCCGGATGACAGGCCAGTGCAGGCTACTCCTCGTCGTCGACGCCCTCGGGGCATCCGGGTCGCAACGGGGTCGGCGTGCTCGTCTGGGCCCGCACAGACGGCAAGAACCGCGGCTGCGCCCAGCCCAACCTCACCGCCTCCTGGGTGAAGTCGGTCAACTCCATGGGCTGGAAGTTCATCCCGATCTACGTTGGCGCCCAGCCGCCGTGCCAGAACAGCCCGAATCCGGAGAGGCTCACGACCTCTGCCGCCGGATCCCTCGGCGCGAGCGACGCCACGGACGCGGTGGCCAAGGCGTCGGCCCTCGGTATGAAGGCCGACAGCCCGATCTTCCTCGACATGGAGCCGTACGACATCACCGACAAGGCGTGCAACGATGCCGTGCTGACCTATGTACGTGCCTTCACGAAGACGCTGCGTGCCAAGACCTACCGCAGCGGCTTCTACGGCTTCACCAGTTCCAGCGCCCAGGCCATAGCCACCGCGACCGATCGCACCGACCTGCCGGGCAACCTCTGGTACGCGCTGTGGGACAAGCAGTACACCACCACCACGGACTGGCCGTGGGGCGCCACCCAGTACACCGACCACAGCTACGGCCACCAGTACATGGTCAACAGCAAGGAGACGCACGGCGGTTACACCATCACCGTCGACCAGGACGCCTGGGACAGGCCCGTGGCGATCATCGGCTGACACTCCGGTGTGACTTCGTGGTCTTGGGTCGCCCGCCGGGGTTGGCGTCCCCGCCAACGCCGTCCGCATACCGGCTCGACTCCGCGACCCGCCGGTCGAGGAGCGTGCAGACCCGGCGAGCTCCGCAGACAAGGGGAAAGCGGGCGGCCACCGAGTCGACTGCGGGCACGGGCTCGGTCACACCGGGATCTCCCGCCGGGCCCCGTGACCAGACCCATCGCACTCCCGGAAAACCAACCCGGCACCATCAGTACCCGATGCCTTGGGAAACAGGGCCCTCGGTCGCCGCACTCTACCGCGCCCTCGCCGAAACCGAGCAGGCTGCTGCGAACGACGGCCCGCCCTTCAAGCCTGCCCGTCCGCATCCGCCGACCCGGGGTGGCGCGGGTTGCGCCCGGCCCAGCCGGTGTGCGTCGCGCGCCCCTGACTGCGCCCTTCCAGCGCCGTTGCCGGGCTCCCAGGCTGGTGCCCGCCAGTGGAACGACAGGGCGGCGCGTACAGGAGGGGCACCATGGAGAACCCGGTCGAGCAGGAGCTGTCTGCAACGGAGGTCGGGGCGTGGTACGACCGCTTCGGTGACCTGTACAGCCTGACGATGGGCGACAGCATGCACCTTGGCATGTGGGACGGCGGAGTTCGGCCCGACCCGGGCAGGGCGCTGTCTTCGGACGAGGCATGGCAGGAGCTGACCCAGGCGCAGGACCGCTGGACCGACGAGCTGATCAGCGAACTGGCCCTCGTCGGCGAAGGCCGGCGGGTACTGGACATCGGCTGCGGCACCGGCCGGCCCACCGTGCGCCTGGCCCGGACCACTGGTGTGCAGGCCACCGGCATCACCGCCAGCCGCACGCAGACCGCGCAGGCAGCTGAGCGCGCCGCCCGCGCCGGGCTCGCCGACCACATCGACTTCACCACCGGCGACGCAATGCACCTGCCCTTCCCCGACGCTTCCTTCGACGGCGCCTGGGCGATCGAGTCCTTCGCTCACTTCGCCGACCGCTTGCTCGCCCTGCGCGAGGCCTGGCGTGTCCTGCGCCCCGGCGGCCGGCTTGTCCTCGCCGACTGCTACGAGGCGTCCTCCTTCACCGACGAGGAGGTGCGCCTGTTCCGCACGGGCTTCGCGCTGCCCCGCCTGGCGCTCTCCCCCGGAGCCTACGCCGACCTCGCCCGCGAGGCCGGTTTCACCGTGGACCGCGTCCGCGACAAGACGGGCGAGTTCGGCCCCACCTACGACCTCATCTCCCTGGTCTACGCCGGCCGCCGCCCCCGTATCGCCGACCTCCTTGGCCCTGAGGCCGCATCCCAGCTCGACCTCGCCTACCCCCTCGTCCTGGAGCTTTGCCGTACCAAAATGGGCTACACCGCTGTCACCGCCACCAAACCCGGCTTCTGACCACCTTCACGGCACGGAAGACCCCGCGCCATCGAGGGGCGGAGCAGAGACGGCGGAGGCCGGAAGCGGAAACAGGCGATGCTGTCGGCCGCCACACCTCGGCTGGGCACGGGCCGGTCGAGTGCCGTTCAGTGAGCCCCGAGCACCTTCCCGAAGTACATGTCGGCGTCGGACGGCTCCAGGTCGATCACAGGCCGAGGCCCATGAATGTTGGCCCGGAGCAAGCAGGGGGTGAGCGCCTGCATCCCCCGTGGCCCAGCCACCAGACGCCCCTTGTACCGAGTTCCTCTCGCTCCTGCAGGGCCTGTCCGGCGACCGAGGTCTGTCCGGGTGGTGGCTCAGGGCGTGGCAGGCGATGCCGACCGCGCCTGACCCGCATATACCGTCATCACCCTGCTGACCCGCGGCATCGACGCACGGACCTGAGATCACCCGCCGCCTCGCCCACTCGCCTCGAAGCCCCCTCGCAGCAATGAGCACCGCCCGGTTAACCTGCCCCCATGCTGCACCTCCGCCTGCTCACCCCCGCCGACAAGACCGACGACGTGGTGCGCCTGATCGAGAAGACAGTCGGGACCACGCACCTCGTCGTGCTGCCGGGCGCCGCCCGCAACCCCGTCGGCGATCTCGTCCTGTGTGACGTCGCCCGCGAAGCAGGTGACGAACTCATCGGTGCGCTGCGGGCGTTCGGCCTCGACAAGACCGGCTCGATCGCCGTAGAGAACATCGACCTGTCGCTCTCCGAGCGCGCCGACAAGGCGGAGGAGGAGGCACCGGGCGAAGGCGCGGACGCGGTGTTGTGGGAGCACCTTGCAGATGCGACGCAGGAGGAGTCGACGCTGTCGATCACGTACGTCGCCTTCCTCACCCTCGCCACGATGATCGCGGCCTGCGGTGTCGTGCTCGACAATGCGATCCTGATCGTGGGCGCGATGGCGGTGGGCCCGGAGTTCGGGCCGCTGGCGGGCTTGAGCACGGCCCTGGTCCAGCGCGCCCCTCGGCTCGCGCTCCGCTCCCTGATGGCGCTCCTCGTGGGCTTCGCGGTCGCCATGGCGGTGACGGTGGGGTTCAGCTGGTTCATGGACGTGGCGGACCTGTTCAGCAAGGCCCAGTTGGAGAGCGAGCGGCCCAACACCAGTTTCGTCTACGCCCCCGACGCCTTCTCCTTCGTGGTGGCGGTGCTCGCGGGCATCGCCGGCACGCTCTCGCTGACCTCCGCCAAGTCGGGAGCCCTGGTCGGCGTCGCCATCTCCGTGACCACGGTCCCGGCCGCTGCCAACGCCGCGGTGGCCCTGAGCTATGGGGACACGAGTCAGACAGCCGGCTCGACGAACCAGCTGCTGCTGAACCTGCTCGGCATCGTACTTGCCGGCACACTCACCCTGCTGGCTCAGAAGTGGCTGTGGGCCGAGCGCCGTAACCGGGGCCGCCCATTCGTCCGCCAAAAGCCCAGGTGAGCAACCAAGTTCGCGTCCCAAGTCGAACCGGGACGTTCAACGACAAGCTCAGGGCCGGTCGTACCAGGCGAACGCTGCAATCCGCCAGCCCTCCGGGGTGCGGACGAACTGGAAAGTCTTGGTCCCGCCGCCCTCGAACGGCTCACCGTCCAGAATCCCGGACTTGCGGTACTCGACGAACCGCGACGCGATGTCGCCCGCGATCTCGGTCCGTTCGGAGGTTTCCCACTCGGAGAAATCGACCAGGCGACCGTCGGTGAGCAGCTGCCGGCGAGGCTCGATGAACTCGTCCACGGTGTAAACCGTGAACTTCGGGCGGGTATTGACGATCACGCCGCCCGGAAGAACCAGCCGACGGATCCGGCCCACGTCGGCGGCCTTGCCGCCCCGGTTGTCAAAAGCGCCGAAGAACTCGGCGGTCACCACGTCAATCTCCGTCTTGGGCACGGCGCGACTCTACCGTCCGACCTCGGTGACCTCACGACTGCCCGCGTTGACCAAGGCCGCCGCGAACGCGGCGGCCTGGAGCGCCGTCGTCATGTGCTGCGCCGGACACGGCCGGCGCGCCCCGACCAGGGCCGCCCGGGCGGTGTCCCCTGCGTGGATCTCGCTCTGGCCCGGTCGGAGCCGATGAACCACCGTCGGTTCAGCCGGAGGCCGGCGAGGTGCCTGCTGACCGTCCGGCGGCTGACAGGTGTCCCGGCTGGAGTGAGTACGCGCTCGATGAGCCGACGACGTCCCTTGCCGGAGAGCGGTGCGTCTCTGTTCGTCATGCCATTCTCCTGGCCAGTGGGGTCGCTGCTTGGGAGGCTCACGCCACGCCGAGGAGGAACAGTCCGCAGGCCGTCACGAACAGTCATCCGGGATGGGACGCATGGCGAGGCCGGCGAGGCTGACGCCCGTGACCGTCCCCCGTCCCTCCCCCCGCAACAGGAGAGCCCCGAAGCGTGAAGTTCGGTCGAAGTACGTGGAGTGAGAAGGAGGCCCTCATGCTGGGGTGATCAGATGCCGAGCAGGGTACGGAGGTGGGCGCATGCTCCCGCCTCCGTGGCATGCTCGGCGACCGGCTCGTACGCGCCACGCTCGAACACCCCCGTCTCCCAACCGCCGGTCGGCCGCGCACGCAGATAGACGAAGTCAGTTGGGGTGGGCACAGGTTCGTGGACGCCCTCGATCCAGTAGTGCTCGGCGGGCACTCCAGCCTCCCGAAGTGCCCGTTCGAGTGTCTGCCGGTGGCTCACGCGGGGACGCGGACCAGATAGCCGTGGTCCAACAGCCACTTGACGTTCAGGCGCTGCCCCTCGCCTGGGGCGAGAAAGGCCGGGTCCAGCTTGATCTGCCGGCCACCGCCCGGCTGCTCGAACCAGGGTGCGATGGAGCCCTCCCAGACGAGGAACGGCTTGGTCACCTCGTACGTGTGGTAGTCGCACGGGAAGGCCGCATCCCGGGTGTTGAGGTTCTGTGGGGGCAGCGCACGCTTGGCGTACGGATCGCCGGCCGGGGCGAGGTACGAGCCGTACTCGGAGCCGAACCGGTCCAGGCGCTCGCCCTCGTCCAGCACCTCGGGGGCCTTGTCGACGGTGCCGTTGACCTCGGCGAAGCCGTCGTTCGGCGGGTACTTCCAGCTTCCGGTGTCGACCGGCCCCTCCCAGTACTTCTTGAGGAAGTCGGCTGACGAGAGCTTTCCGGTGCGGTGGTAGCGGTTGAGCAGCGGCCCGACAGGCGCCTGCCACTTCCGCGGCAGGTGCTGCGGGCCGAGCCGCTTGTCGCCCTCGAACTCGCCGGTGCAGGGGGCCGACGGCACGGCGACGACCGGGGAAGCGGCAGGCTCGGCCGAGGCCGCCTGGGCGGAAGGGGCGGCTGCGAGGGCGGCGGTGACACCCATCGCGGTGAGGACGGCGCGGATCCTCAAGTCGGTACGGCTGCGCTCCACGCGGGTCTCCTTCAATGAGCACTGTCGATGCGCGACACACAGTAGTGAATTCTTGACAGACGGCGACTGGCGTCGGGGGTGAATCGGCGATCGTGTCGAGGACCGTGCGGACACCCCCCAGTCAGCCCGTACCGAGCGGGCGAGATGACGGCGGCGTTGCCTCCGGCAGCGGTGCCCTTGACGAACTGACCGGCTGAACAGGGAGAACCCTGCCGCTTGGGCGTGACTCAAGACGCCGACTACTACCTCGACGTGAGCATCCTGCCGCGGGCGATGGAGGCCGGCATGTGGATCGCAGTGCGGCTCAGCAACTACGGCAACCTCGCCGTGGTGACCACACCGCGGCCGGACGGCAATGCCGGTCCGGATCAGGCCGTGGCGGACGGTGCGCTGTCCGAAAGGGATCGTCGGCAGTGGTGTCAGCTGGTGGTGGGCCAGGACCGTAGCAGCGCGGCGATCTTCGCGGCGGTGCAGGCGGGACAGATCGCGCGGGCCCGCGCTTTCGGGTAAATGGAGCCCGCCGGGTGCGCTTCGCGCACCCGGCGGGCTGCCCTCGACCGGAGCCTCCGCGCTCTACAGCGGAACGCTGACGACGGTGGAAGATGTCGCCGGGTCCGACCAGTCCGCATCGAACCGAGCGTTGACGACATAGAGGCGGCCCCCGTGAACGGCCGCTGTGGTGGGCTCGTCGAAGCGGGGGTCGGTGATGCGCTTGACGAAAGTCCCGCGGGTGCCGTCACCACTGAGCCGGAACACATCGATGGCGTAAGCCCAGTTGCGCACGACGTACAGGGTTCGGCCATGGACGACCAGGCCGTCTCCGTTGCTGACCGCCCCGCCGTCAAGGGCAGTCCGGGTGGCCTCCCCGGTGCGCGGGTCGACACGGTAGAGCGCCGACACGTTGTCGTTCACGATCAGCAGCGCCCTGCGGTCCGGCGTCAGCGCGATGCCGTTGGATCCCCAGACTTCTCCGCCGGGCGGCGTCGGCGCCCAGGCGCCGCCCAGCGGCAGCCTGCGCAGGGCAGAGGTCCCTGGCAGGGCCGGGCGCAGAGGCAGGTGGTACAGGACGTCGTTGAAGGAGTCCGTGAACCAGGCTCCTCCACAACCCACCACGACGTCGTTCACAAAAGTCGTGCCGGTTTCCGCCCGCCAGGATGCCAGCAGACGGCCGTCGTGCCGGTGGACGACACGGATCTCGCCGCTGTCGCCTCCCGCGACGAGCAGTCTTCCGTACGGATCGACCTTGAGACCGACCGATATCGGTCCCTGTCCCTCTCTGATGATCCGCCCACGTCCGGTGGCCAGTTCGGTCCGGTAGATCGAGCCGTCGAGCAGCGAGCCCGTGTACGCAACGGCACCCGGACCGATGGCGATCCCCTCGGGCTGGAAGCCCGGCGGAGTGGCTATCGCGTCCGGCCAGGATGCGCCGGTGCCGGCCTGGGCGACGGAAGCCAACGGCCCTACCAGGGCGGCACCGCCGAGCGCCGCAGCTGTGCCGATGAGATGACGACGAGTTAATGAGCGTGCCACAGTGCGGGTCCCTCCGACGGTGGAACAGCCAGATCTCCGGGCTGACGCTGACACCTCAGCACACCTTGTGGCGCATGACAGCACCGCATCCCCACCATTCACAAGGGAATGATGAAGCTCCTCTTCTGCCCCTCCGCCGACTGCCGGCTGCTACGGCACCCCGGGTGGCGCGGACGGGCGTCAGCGCGCCGGCGAGCGCCGCGGCAGGCGGGGCGTCGGCCATGCGGTGTCCCAGTACCGGCCCGCCCACGTCTCGGCGTCCGCGAACGGCCCAACCATCCCCCGGGGCGGCCATCCCCTCGTGGTCCTGCGGGCCATGAAGGCACGTGAGGCCGCAGCGCGGGGTGGCGGCACGTCGGCGCCTGGCAGGTGGTCCGTCGGCCGTCAACCCTGCCGATCGGCAGGGGCACAGCCTCCCGAACGGCAGGGGTGCGCGGCGCGGTCCGTTCCTACGGTCGGTGGGCATGGACGCAGACTCTCGTATCCGACCCGGCCGAACCCACAGGGGACGGCTCCGCACCGGCCGCCGGGCGGCGACCGCGGCCCGGCCCCGGCTTTCGGCCGGCGTCGTCCTCCTCGCCCCCGCGGTGGCCTGTGGCGGGGCCGCCGGGGTGGCGGCGTTGGTCCCGGGCGGTGTCGGCCGGGCCGAACCGGTGGCCGTCACGGATGGCACGTCGGTCGACGCGTACCGGGCGGTCACCGGGTGGGTCGCCGACGCGAGCACCGGGACCGGCACCCTGCTCGGCCTCGCCACCGAGGGGGTGCTGGTGGTCCTCGGGCTGCTGGCAGTCGTGGCGGGCTGGCGGGCCCTGCGGGACCGGGACGCCGTCCGCTCGGTGGGCGTGCTGCTCACCGTCGTCGGCGCCTGTGCCGCGTACACGCTGAGCGAGGCGCTGAAACTCGTCGTGGACGAGGAACGGCCCTGCCGTGCGGTACAGGGCGCTGTGGCGGCGGCGGTGTGCCCGGAGCCGGGCGACTGGTCGTTCCCCAGTAACCACGCCACCCTCTCGGTCGCGGTCGCCACCGGGCTCGCGATGTGCCGGCCCCGGTGGGCGTGCTGACACTGCCGCTCGGGACGCTGGGCGCCGTGCTGCGGGTCGCGGTCGGCGTGCACTACCCGCACGACGTGATGGCCGGGGCGCTGCTGGGCGCCGCCGTGACCGTGGCGGTGGTCCTGGTGGGCCGCCCGTACGCGGTGCGTGTCTGGTCAGCCGTGTGGGCGCGGCGCGTGAACCGTCTCGCCCGTGAGCGCGGGTGGGGCCGGGGGGATCAGTCCGGCCTGGTGGGCCACGACGGCGGCCGCGGCCCGGTTCTCCACCCCGAGGCGTGCCAGGATCGAGCTGACGTAGGACTTCACAGTGCCCTCGGTCAGATGCAGGCGGCGCGCGATACTGGCGTATGCCGTCAGCAGGGTGTCGGCCCGCAGCCGCAGTTCGGGGGTTTCCGCCCGGCGACGCTGACGGACATCACTTCGCTGCCGACGGCATGGGCGAGGCTGACGTCCGGAGTGGTGCTTGTGCCGACGAGCGGATACGGGTACCAACTGTCGGGCTTCTCGTCGTCGGCGTTCCGGACGCCGAGTTCGATGGTGTCCCCATCGGAGTCCATCACTCGTGAGCCCGATTTCCGTTCATGGCCGCAAGTCCCGTTGCGGTTGCCGGTCAGCACAGCCACGAGTGGACGCGGCCTTCTTGCCGCGCTCGAGGGCGGGGATTGTGGGCGCCGCCGATACCACCGGACAGGCGCATACGCACTGCGGTCGGTACGACCGGACGGTCCGCAGCACTGCCTGCCGCGAGCGCAGGCAGGTCCGGCCTCAGGACGCCGGCCGGCCTGGCAGGGTCTGACGTTCGCGGTCGTCGTCTTGCGTGCGGACGAGGTTGCCCTCCTGCGCCCGGTGCTCGTGCACAAGCCGAACCGCCATTGCCCCTTCGCCCGCGGCGGAGGCCAC
Source organism: Streptomyces sannanensis (assembly GCF_039536205.1). Lineage (GTDB taxonomy): Bacteria > Actinomycetota > Actinomycetes > Streptomycetales > Streptomycetaceae > Streptomyces > Streptomyces sannanensis. The sequence continues at coordinate 36,679 of NZ_BAAAYL010000001.1, forward strand.
TCTCTTGACGGACCCGCTCCTGACATCGCCGGCCGCGAAGACGCCGGGCAGCGTGGTTTCCAGCATCAGTGGTCCGCGTCCCGGCGGTGCCCACACATCCGGGTCGCCCCGGGCCTCGGCCTCGGGGCCGGTGAGGACGAATCCGTGAGAATCCAGCGCGATGACGTCCTTGAGCCACTCGGTGGGCGGCCGGGCCCCGATGAAGACGAACAGGGCGCGGGCCCGCAGCTCCCAGCTGTCCCCGGTGACGTTGTTCCGGAGGACCAGCGCTTGCAGGACACCCTCCCCACGCACCTCGTGCACCTCGGTGTTGAGCAGTACCTTCACCTTCGGTTGGCGTTGCACTTGGTCGACGAGATAGCGCGACATGTCCCTGCCGAGGTCGCCGTGCCGGACGAGCAGATGCACCTCGGGGGTGAACTGGGCGAGGAACAGCGCTCCCTGGCCGGCGGAGTTGCCCCCGCCGACCACGGCCACCGGGTCCATCCGGCACATGTTCGCCTCGAGGATCGTGGCGGCGTAGTACACACTGCTGCCCTCCAGTCGCTGGATGCCCGGGACGTCGAGCCGGCGGAAGCGCGCCCCCAGGGCCAGGACGACCGTGCCGGCCTCGGTCTCGGAACCGTCCGCGAAGGTGACGGCGTAGTGGCCGCCGCGGGGTGCGAGCGCCGTGACCTCGGCGGGCACCGTGATCCGCGCGCCGAACTTGCGCGCCTGGAGCACCGCGCGCTCGATGAGTTCGGCCCCCGAGATCCCGGAGGGGAAGCCCAGGTAGTTCTCGATACGCGAGGAGGTGCCGGCCTGGCCTCCGGTGGCGACCGCGTCGACGGTGACGACGGCGAGACCGTCGGACGCGCCGTACACGGACGTGGCGAGCCCGGCCGGGCCCGCACCGATCACCAGCACATCGCACCGGGCGCTGTCGGGCGCCGGTACGGAAAGCCCGATGAGGCGGGCGAGCTCCGCGTTGTCGGGATTGCGCAGTACTTGGCGCCCTCTCCAGATGACGACCGGCGTCTCTTCCGGCCGGATGCCGAACCTGCGCAGCATTGCCTCGGCCTGATCGTCCTTCTCCAGATCGATCCAGCGGTGCGGCAGACGGTTCCGTGCGGCGAACTCGCGCAGCCGCAAGGTATCCGGCGCCGGTCACGGAGTCCCACGAACCGTTCGCTCAGGACGCCGGCGATCGCGCCGGGCGCTGCGCTGCTCACCGCGAGCCGTTCGACGGGAAATCCCTGGTCGGAGAGGTGGTCGACCGCGTGTTCCCCCTCCACGTACGTGGTGCGTCTGTTCCCCTCGTCCATGTCCGCTCCTTTCCGGAACGGCGCGAAGCGCCACGGTTCCCCGTGACGGCTCCGGCGTCGCGGCCACCGGCATTCCGGATGCCTGCGCCTGCGGACCCCAGTGAACTCTCGACCTTTCATTACAAAACTCTCACGGGTTAGCAAATTTGTGCAAATAGAATCGGATCAATGCGCGTCGCTGCCGAGCAGCTCATGGACATGGTTCAGCCAACCGCGGGCCACGATCGACGGGCGTGTGCCTGCGCCGGGCGCACCGTCCGGCAAGGACTCCCGTGTGGCCGGACGTCACCGCGCGCCCGTGTCCGTCGGCGGCCCCTGGCTCAGATAGGCCCGTAGCAGCCTTTTGCACTCGGCGATGAGCGCGGGATCGCCGTCGGCGTCGTGCCGGAAGGCGAGTCCGAGTACGGCTTCAGCGGATTCCAGGGCCACGCGGACGGCGACCGGTGTGATGTGCGGGCCGAGGGCGTCACGGGTGAGTGCCCACAGGCGATCGGCGACGGCGGTGTTGTCGTCGGCTCCGGCATCGAGCAGCTGTCCGGTGTCCTCACGTCCGACCGCCCCGAAGTCCACGACGCCGAAACCCGGCACGGAACGGCGCATGGCGACGAATTCCTCGACGGCCAGGTCCACGACACCGGCCGTACTGCCCGGCGCCTCGGCTGCCATCCGCCGGGCGAGCCGATCGGTGTAGCGCTCCAGATTGCGAAGGGCCAGCGCGCTGAGCAGAGCATCCCTGCCGGAGAAGAACTGGTAGAGGGTGCCGATCGGCACCCTCGCCCTGCGCGCCACCTCCTTCGTGGTCAGGGCCACATATCCGACCTCGTCCAGGAGCTCCGCGCACGCGTCGATGATGCGTTCCACTCGCTCGGTGCTGCGCCGCTGCACAGGCCTGCGTCGCAGTGCCGCGTCCCGTGAGGTGACCGGTGGCGCCGTATTCGTCTCGTCCCGCACGGTGCAACTGTGCCGGATGGGGCGTACCGTTGGCGAGCCATCAATGATGAGCCCTACTCATGTTTAATGGGAGGAGCGCACCATGAACCGTCCACACCACCCGCCTCTGCCCGACGGCTTCGTCTGGGGGGTCGCCACCGCCGCTCACCAGATCGAGGGAGCCGTCGACGAGGACGGCCGGGGGCCGTCCGTGTGGGACACCTTCGCTGCCCGTCCCGGCACGGTCCGTGACGGTCACACCGGCGCGGTCGCGTGCGACCACTACCACCGCTATGCGGAGGACGTGTCCCTGCTTCAGGCCCTGGGAGTGGACGCCTACCGCTTCTCGATCGCCTGGTCGCGTGTCCAGCCGTCCGGTTCCGGCCCGGTCAACTCACGGGGTCTGGACTTCTACGACCGGCTCACCGACGCACTCCTCGCCGTCGGAGTCACGCCGGTTCCCACTCTCTTCCACTGGGACTTGCCGCAGGCACTGGAGGACGAGGGAGGCTGGCTGCACAGGGACACCGCCGCCCGTTTCGCCGAGTACGCGGCGCTCGTCGCAGACCGGCTGGCGGACCGGACGCAGCGCTGGATCACTCTCAACGAGCCCTTCGTGCACATGGCTTACGGCTATGCCCTGGGGGTCCACGCGCCCGGCCGCGCGCTGATGCTCGACGCCCTGCCGGCCGCGCATCACCAGCTCCTGGGCCATGGAATGGCGGCGACGGCGCTGCGCGATTCCGGGGCGGCCGAGGTACTCCTCGTCAACAACTGCACCCCGGTACGGGCAGCGGGCCCCACGGCCGAGGACCGAGCGGCGGCGGAAGCGTACGACACCCTGCACAACCGCCTCTTCAACGACCCGGTCCTGCTGGGGCGTTACCCGGACCTCTCGGTCTTCGGAGCCGGTGAGGACCTGCGCGGGGCGGTCCGGGACGGCGATCTCGACATCATCGGCGCGCCGGTCGACGCGCTCGGCGTCAACTACTACAACCCTACCTGGGTCGCCGCCCCGGACGGCCCCGGTCTGCCCTTCGCCGAGGCCGACGTCCAGGGGTACGAGCGGACGGCCTTCGGCTGGCCCGTTGTGCCGGACGGCCTCACGGAACTGCTCATCGGCCTCAAGGACCGTTACGGTGCCGCCCTGCCGCCGGTGTTCATCACGGAGAACGGCTGCTCCCAGCACGACGTGGTGACGGACGGCAAGGTCGCCGACCCAGGCAGGATCGCCTATCTCGACGGGCACGTGGGCGCGGTCACCGAGGCCGTCCAGGCGGGCGTGGACGTGCGCGGCTACTTCGCCTGGACGCTGATCGACAACTTCGAGTGGGCCGAGGGCTACCACCAGCGATTCGGTCTCGTGCATGTGGACCACGTATCACAGGTCCGCACGCCCAAGGACTCCTTCGCGTGGTACCGGGATCTCATCGCCGCTCATCGGAGGGCGCACGCCAAGCCCCACTCCTCAATATGAGTGAAAGTCATGTTCCGTGCTCCGGCCGGGACACACCACCACCACGCGGAGAAGGCGTGCCGGACGTGCCGTCGGTCCGTGTCACGGGCCGGTGGACCGCCGCGCTCAGCCTTGCGACGCTCGCCGTGTTCATGGCGTTCTTCACCCCCATTCAGATCCTGCTGCCACTCCAGCTCGCTCATGTCGACGCGGCGTCCAAAGCGTCGGCGCTGGCCTGGGTCACCGGCTTCGGCGCGCTGGTGGCCCTCCTGGCCAACCCTCTGGCGGGTGCCCTGTCAGACCTTACGACGAGCCGCTTCGGACGCCGCAGGCCATGGATCGCGGGCGGCGCACTCGCGGGGGCCGTGGGGCTCGTGCTCACCTCGCACCAGCAGAGCGTGCCCGGAATCACCGCGGGATGGTGCCTCGCCCAGGCGGGACTCAACGCCATGCTCGCGGGGGTGACCGCACCCGTCGCCGACCAGGTGCCGGTCGGACAGCGGGCGGCGGTGTCCGGCTGGACGGGTATCACGCAGTCGCTGGGCCTGGTGCTCGGCGCACTGCTCGTCACCACCGTCACCGACGACGTAGGGTCCGACTACCTGCTGATCGCCCTGCTGACCGTGGCCTTCGCCTTGCCGTACACCCTCTGCTTCAGCGAGCCGCTGTTGCCTCGCCGATCGCGCCGACCGCTGCGGCCCGTCCTTCTGCTGACCGGTCTGTGGGTCAGCCCGCGCCGGCACCCCGACTTCGCCTGGGCCTGGCTCAGCCGTTTCCTGATCAACCTGGGCAACGCCCTCGGCACGCTCTACCTGTTGTACTACTTGACCGACGAGGTTCACCTGAGGGACCCCGACTCCGGGGTGCTGATCCTCACTCTCCTCTACACCGGCGCGGCGGCGTGCACGGCTGTCCCGGTGGGTGTCGTCTCCGACCGACTGGGCCGCCGCAAGCCCTTCGTCGTGGGCTGCTCCGTCGTGATGGCCGCCGCGGCTCTGATGCTCGCGACCGCGCACAGCTGGCCCGCCGTCATGGCGGCAGCCGTGGTTCTCGGCGCCGGCTTCGGCGTCTACATCGCCGTCGACCAGGCCCTGGTCACCCAGGTACTGCCCACCGCCGAGAACCGCGCCAAGGACCTCGGCGTGATCAACATCGCCAACTCCGGCCCCCAGGTGCTCGCACCGGCCCTCGCCGCCCCGGTCGTCGCCCATCTCGGCGGCTATCCGGCGCTGTACGTGGTGACGGCGGGGGTGACGGTCGCGGGCGGAGTTCTCGTGGGGAGAATCCGCGGCGTCCGCTGACGACGTGTCCGGTATCCGCCGTGGGTATCCCCTCAAGTCGCCGGGGCGCTTCTGCTCGGAGGGCTCAGCACCTCCCCGTCCGTCGCGTCTGCTGCCCCGGACATGGCCAACTCTCAGACGGCGGACGGTGCGACGATCCCCTTGGCCGACTCATGACGTTCCCCGCCGAGTACCCGGGGCGGCTACATCGTCGACGCGGACGGCCACCGCGCTGGAGGTCTCGGCGCTCATGGCACGGGTACGCAGCCCGCTCGTGGCAGTGGTGGAGAAGGACAAGACCGGCACGCACCTGCTCGGTGTGATCACCGCCTCGCATCTGCTCCACGAGCTCCTCGGAGCAGCGGGCACCCAGAGTGAGGTCCCCGGGGAGTGACGCCGCGGAGCGGCCCCGTATGGTCCCCCAGAAACCTCGAAGTAACCCTGTCCCCTGGCCATGGAGTCTTGGCAAACGTGTCCTCACTTCTTCCTCAGCAGACTCAAAGCGGCGTACCCGCAGGGCAGATGATCGTGTGCGGCGACGACGCGCTGGCCGCCCGGCTCGCGGCCGAGTTGCACGACGTCTACGGGGAGCGGGTGACGCTCGTCCTCCCTCCGGTTCGGTCCTCCGCGAGTCGGAGGCCGTCCATGGCGCCGAACCGAAGCCGGGCTTCGACGCTGATCGGACGGATGTCCGCGGCAATGAGCAGGCCGGGGGTCGCCGACCAGACCGGGTCCAGTGGCGAGTTCCTCCTCCCCGTACGCGAGATGGAGGCCGCCGAGCCGTCGGAGGAGGTGCTGCGCGAGGCCGGTGCGGAACGAGCCACGGCTTTGGCCCTCGTGTACGACGACGACGAGAGCAACATCAGGACCGCGCTGGCCGCCCGGCGGCTCAACCCACGGCTGCGGCTCGTCATCCGCCTGTACAACCGCAAGCTGGGCCAGCATCTGGAGGAGCTTCTCGACCAGGCCGCCGTGGTCGCCGTGCCGGGCCTGGACCTGGCCGCGCTGGACGCCTCCACCACCGTGCTGTCCGACGCCGACACCGCCGCCCCGGCACTCGCCGCCACTGCCGTGACCGGTACGAGCAAGGTCGTCCAGGCCGACGGGCTGCTTCTGCGTGCCGTGGAGCGCACCCCGCCGGGACGTGGTGCGGTCTCCGATCCCGGCCTGTGCACGCTCGCACTGCTGTCGTCGACCACCGATGATCCAGCCGGCGCGGAAGGCTCGGACAACAGCGGCCCGCGGGGGCCGTTGCTCCTGCCCGACGACGCCATGGTCGCGGCAGCCACCAGGCGCGGCACCGTGGTGCTGGAGACCGTCTCGTACGCCGGGCCGCCGGTGCAGGCTCGCCGCTTGGCAGGACGGTTCGCGCCGCTCGGGGACGTCTTCTCCCGTCGGCTGCGCCGGGCGCTCGCCGGAGTCCTGGCAACCGTGGCCGCCCTGACGGTCGCGTCCTGGCTCACCATCGGGGACCACCCGCTGCACGCCGCCTATCTGGTACTCCTCGACCTCTTCGCCATCGGGGACCCGGCCGTCGGGGAACCGACCACCCGCCAGGTGCTCCAGCTCCTCGCCGGGCTGGTCGGCCTCGCGGTGCTGCCCATCCTGGTGGCCGGGTCGCTGGAAGCCCTCGGCGCGTTCCGGGGGACGGCTTCACTGCGCCGCCCTCCACGGGGGTTGGCGGGACATGTGGTGCTGCTCGGCCTCGGCAAGGTCGGCACCCGGGTGCTGACCAGGCTGCGAGAACTGGACATCCCGGTGGTGTGCGTGGAGGGGGACCCCGAGGCCCGGGGCATCCCGGTCGCCCGTCGGCTGCGCGTCCCCGTGGTGCTGGGCGACGTCACCCAGGAAGGCGTACTGGAAGCCGCCAAGATCCACCGGGCGGATTCCCTGCTCGCCCTGACCAGCGCTGATACGACCAACCTGGAAGCGGCTCTGTACGCCCGTGCCGTGAAACCGGAACTGCGAGTGGCGCTGCGGCTCTACGACGACGACTTCGCCACCGCCGTCTACCGCACCCTGCGCGCCGCCCACCCCGAGGCCCTCACCCGCAGCCGCAGTGTGTCCAGCCTCGCCGCGCCCGCGTTCGCCGGGGCGATGATGGGACGGCAGATCCTGGGCGCCATCCCCGTGGAACGCAAGGTGCTGCTCTTCGCCGCGCTCGATGTGGCCGGTCACCCGCAGTTCGAGGGCCGGACTGTCGCGGAGGCGTTCAAGGCAGGGGCGTGGCGGGTGATCGCCCTGGACACGGCGGAGCCCGCCGAACGCCGACCGGACCTCGCCGTCTCCCGCCCGGACGACGACCGTCGGACCGGCGCCGAACTGCTGTGGGATCTCCACCCCGGTCACGTCCTGAAACCGGAGGACCGGGTCGTCGTCGCCGCGACGCGCCGCGGACTGGCTGAACTCCTCGGACGGCGGCCGGCGCCTCACCCGGACCTGCGAAGGGCGTGACTGGTCACAGCTCCTGGGCCGGCCGGTCCAGGAGGCGGGCTCCGACCAGCGCCGTCCGGAGTGTGCAGCGGTGCACGGGGGCGCCCGGTCGGAGCCGGTCAGTTTGTGGATACGATCGAACCGGTACGTCATCGCCCACACGCTCAGGGAGAGCCGCCGGGCGGCCTCGGCGGCCACGCAACCGGTGTCGAAGTACGCGGTGAGGGTGTCAATCAGCGGCTGGGCACCGCCGCGGGCCTGCTGGAGCGGGCCGAGAACGCTCAGAACCAGGTCGGCCGTGGCCTGCCGGTCGCGGGTGAGCACCGGGTAGACCAGAAGATCGGCTGCGTTGCGGCATCGGGTCCTCCAGGTTCATCCGGGCCGCCAGGTCGAGAGTGTTCAGGGCCTCCTCGTCATCGTCGATGAACTCGCGGCGGGCAGCCTCCTCCTGACGTATCGCGAGTTGCTGGGCCCGCTCATGGCCCTCGGAGAAGGCATCCACGGCCTGCTCGACGACGACGAGCAGATGACCGACGGCGGAGAACGGCAATCGGCGCAGGACCGACTGTGCCGCCGAAAGGTGTGCCCGGACCAGGACACGCAACCCGATGCCTGCCTCCGCGGCCCGCTCGCCGCGGAGACGGAGCAATTCACGTCATCCGGAAATGTCTCAGAAGGGACCGTGGAGTGCCCCGAGTTTGTCGGTCAGGCGCAGGTTCTCGGAGTAGTCGACGGGGCAGGCGATCACGGACACGGCGTCGTCGTCCAGCGCGCGCTGCAGCGCGGGCAGCAGCTGGGCGGCCGCCTCGACCAAGTAGCCGCGGGCGCCGAAGCTCTCTGCATAGGCGACCAGGTCCGGGTTGGTGAAGCGGGTGTGGCTGTGGCGGCCGAGCTCGAGATCCATCTTCCAGGTGATCAGGCCGTATTCCTCGTCGACCAGGACGAGGACGACCAGGGGGATGTGTTCGCGGACGGCGGTCTCCAGTTCCTGGGAGTTCATCAAGAACGAGCCGTCGCCCATCATCGCCAAGACCCTCCGTTCGGGCCTGGCGAGCTTGGCGGCGATCGCTCCGGGCAGCGCGAATCCCATGGTGGACAGGCCGTTGGAGAGCAGGCAGGTGTCCGGCTCGTACGCCGGGTACAGCCGAGCCATCCACATCTTCCCGGCACCGGTGTCGGCGAGCACGATGTCGTGGCGGTCCAGTGCGGTGCGGACGTCGGCGACGACTCGCTGCGGGACCAGCGGGAACGACTCGTTGTCGCGTCCGTACTGCAGTTCCTCGCCGAGCAGCGCCCGGATCTTCTCGCCGGCATCCGTGTCGTATGCGGGCCGGTCGGGCAGTGCTGCCGCCAGCGCGTCCAGTGCTTGGGAGAGGTCGCCCTCCACTCCGACCGTCACCGGGTAGTGAGCGTCCACCTCGGCGGGGAAACGGTGCAGGTGCACGATTCGCTTGTCGCCGTGGGGATTGATCTTCCGGGGGTCGAACTCCTGGACCTCGTATCCCACGCAGATGAGGGCATCGGCCGCATCGAAGCCGAAGTTGCCGTAGTCGTGGCGCATGAAGCCGACCGCGCCCAGCGCGTTCGGATGGTCATCGGGGAAGACGCCCTTGCCGTGAAAGGTGGTCGCCACGGGCACGTTCAGTCGCTCAGCGAAGCGCACCAGTGCCGCCGAGGCCCCGGCCCTGGCGGCGCCGTGGCCGGCGAGTACGACGGGGCGCCGCGCCGCCTTGAGCACCTCGGCGGCCCGTGCGATCTGGGAGTCCGAGGGGGCGTCGGCATGCACGGTGTCGACCTGGAGAGGGGCGAGCGGCGTCGTGGGGTGCGCGGCTTCGATGTCCTCGGGGACGGCCAGGAAGACGGCACCGGGGCGTTCGCTCTGCGCGGTCTTGAACGCCTTGCGCACCATCTCCGGCACTGCGTCCGGGCTCTGGACGCGGGCCGACCATTGGGTAACGGGAGCGAACATGGACACCAGGTCGATGACCTGGTGCGACTCCTTGTGGACCCGGCCCAGCGAGCCTTGGGCGGCCAGGGCCACCATCGGTGTGCTGTTGGTCGTTGCGTCCGCGGTGCCCAGCAGCAGATTGATCGCGCCGGGCCCCAGCGTGGCCGAGCACACTCCCGCCCGGCCGGTCAGCCGCCCGTAGATCTCCGCCATGAAGGACGCGCCCTGCTCGTGGCGCACCAGGACGTAACGGATCTCGGAGCCGTTCAGCGCGTCGACGAAGCGGATGTTCTCCTCACCGGGGATCCCGAAGACATACTCCACGCCCTCGGCCTCCAGACAGCGCACCATCAGGTGCGCGACGTCCTCTGCGGTCGCTGTGCTCCGGTAACCGGGCGTGCGCTGGGTGTCCACGGGCCGAACTTAGGCAGGCCGTGCCGCACCGGCCACCCATCATCGGCCGAGCGGGCGAGAGCCCGCCCGTCCCCCGTGCCGATCGGCCTCACACGCTCCGGCGGCACGGCGCCCGTTCGGATGTGCTGGTGTGGCAGAAGGCGCGGCCGGATCGCACGATGGACCCGTTGCGCCGCCGTGGACCGAACGGTGGCAGGGCTCCAGGAGGACCGTGTGACCGCTTCGGCTCCCGCCACCGGCTCACCGCCCGCCCGGTACGACGACCTGCGCGCCATGGTGATCAACTGCACTCTCAAGCGGTCCCCGGAGCAGAGCAACACCCAGGGACTCGTCGACCGCAGCACCGCCATCATGAACGCACAAGGCGTCCACGTGGACGTCGTGCGGGCCGTGGACCACGACATCGCCACCGGCGTCTGGCCGGACATGACGGAACACGGCTGGCAGACCGACGCCTGGCCGACGCTGTACGAGCAGGTGATGGCCGCAGACATCCTCGTGCTGGCCGGACCCATCTGGCTGGGCGACAACAGCTCCGTGATGAAGCAGGTCATCGAACGTCTCTACGCCTGCTCCAGCCTTCTCAACAAGGCGGGCCAGTACGCCTATTACGGCCGGGTCGGCGGCTGCCTGATCACCGGCAACGAGGACGGCGTCAAGCACTGCGCGATGAACGTCCTCTACAGCCTTCAGCACCTCGGCTACACCATCCCTCCCCAAGCCGACGCCGGATGGATCGGCGAGGCCGGCCCCGGCCCCTCCTACCTCGACCCCGGCTCCGGCGGCCCCGAGAACGACTTCACCAACCGCAACACCACCTTCATGACCTGGAACCTGCTGCACCTGGCCCGAGCGCTCAAGGACCTCGGCGGCATTCCCGCCTACGGCAATCAGCGCACCGCCTGGGACGCCGGTTGCCGCCGCGACTACGAGAACCCCGAGCACCGATAGACCAACGGTGGCCGCCCGTGGCACAGCGGAAACAGGTGATGGCCCGCCCGGTCGGGGCGGGCCATCAGTGTCCCCTGCGATGGTCAGGCCAGGGCGAGGAAGAGCTTTTCCAGTTCCGCTTCGGTCATCGGTGGGGCATCGCCGTCCGCGTCGGCCAGGCACTGGCGCATGCCGCTTGCCACGATCTTGAAGCCGGCCCGGTCGAGTGCACGTGAGACTGCAGCGAGCTGTGTGACCACGTCCTTGCAGTCCCGTCCGGCCTCGATCATGGCGATCACTCCGGCCAGCTGGCCCTGGGCGCGCCGTAGCCGGTTGAGTACGACTCCGATCGCTTCCTCGTCGACCACCATGGGGGCACCTCCTCGTTTTCCGTCTCAGGCTCATGATACCCAAGGGGGTATACCACGGGTTGGGCGTCGCCGTCGGCTGCCTCCTCGGCGGCTTTCCGAGGTGTGACCGTTATGCCTGTTCGCGCTGGTGGGCGGTGTGCCAGGCGTTGTATCCGCCGAGAAGATCGGAAGTGGCGGAGTAGCCGTGGTGACGCAGGAGACTCGCGGCGATGGAGGAGCGGTGGCCGCCGGCGCAGTGGACGACGAGGGCGCGGTCGGCCGGTACTTCCGCAAGGCGGTAAGGCAGTTCGGGCAGGGAGATGTGCAGGGAGCCGGGGATGTGGCCCTGGTCGCGTTCGGCGCCTGCGCGCACGTCGATCACGAGCGGCGGGTGTTCCGTCGCGAGGGTGTGCCGGAGGTCGGCGACGGTCCGGCGGGGGGCAGGGGTGACCTGGTCGGCGGCCGCGCGGAAGGTGTCCTCGGGCTCGGGGAGGTATCCGGCCGTGCGATCGAAGCCGATGCGGGCAAGGCGGGTGACCGTCTCTGCTTCGCGTCCCTCGGGTGCGATGACGAGGACTTCCCGGTCGGGGGCCAGCACGGTGCCGGCCTGTTCGGCGAACCGTCCGTCGGCGGGGATGTTGAGTGACCCTCGCAGGTGGCCGGCGGCGAACTCGTGCGGGTCGCGCGCGTCGACGACGACAGCTCCGGCGGCCCGGCGCGCGAGGAACTCCTCGCGGGTGAGGGCCCGGGCGGCGTCGGCCGGGTCGAACAGTGCGTGCATCTTGCGGTTGAGGTCGGCGTCGTAGCTGAAGTAACCGGGCGCCGCGGACTGGCCTTCGGTGACGAGGGCGACGAACTCCTCTTCGCCCATCGGGGCGCAGGCGTAGTTGGTGGCGCGCTGTTCACCGATGGTGGAGTGGCGTTCGGTGGACAGGTTCTTGCCGCAGGCGGACCCGGCCCCGTGGGCGGGGAAGACGCGCACCTCGTCCGGCAGGGCCATCAGCTTGTTGTGCACGCTGTCGTAGAGCATGCGGCCGAGTTCGTCGGCGCTGACGCCGACGGATGCCAGCAGGTCGGGGCGGCCGACGTCGCCGATGAAGAGGGCGTCGCCGGTCAGCACGCCGTACGGGACCGTGTCGTCGGCGTGCTCGCGGACCAGGACACCGATCGACTCCGGCGTGTGGCCGGGTGTCTCCGTGATCTCCAGGGTGACTTCGCCCAGGCTGATCCGTTCACCCTCGGCGAGGTGGCGGACCGGGTACTCGGTGCGGGCGTGCCGGCCGTAGCCGATCCAGGCGCCGGTGCGGGCGGCGAGTTCCAGGTGGCCGGCGAGGAAGTCGGCGTGGAAGTGGGTGTTGATGACTCCCTCGATGGTGAAGCCGCGGGCCTGTGCGTCGGCCAGGTACTCGTCGACGTCCCGGCGCGGGTCGACGACCACCGCTCGGCCGGTGGACTCGTCGGCGATCAGGTAGGAGGCCTGGGAAAGGCAGTCGAGGTAGTGCTGAGCGAAGTACACGGGGGCTCCTTGTTGTGAGGGCGGCTGATGCGGCCCACGCTCGAAAAAATACCCAGGGGGGTATATGCTCACTCTCGAAGATACCCCATGGGGTATTGGATGTCCGGTCGTCGGCATCCGACCCCCTCCCACGCAACCGCCCGGAGACCCACCGATGGCCATGCCACACGGCCGTATGCGCCCAGCCGAGACCATCCCTGCCGACACCCGCGCTCGCGCCGCTGCGGGCGAGACGTTGCTCCTCGACGTACGAGAGGTACGAGACGAGGCTCAGCAGTCACTCCCCCTGCGCGGCATTCCGGCCGGGGCGCCGCAGGGACTGCCGGTGCACAGCGGGAACGGCCCGGCCATATGACTGCCGTGATCCTCGCGCTGATCGCCGGGGCCGTCGTCGGCCTCGCGCTCGGCGGCCTGGGCGGGGGCGGCGGCATCCTGGCCGTACCCGCTCTGATCTACCTGCTCGGCTTCACCCCTGCCGCCGCCGGCTCGGCGAGCCTGCTGATCGTGGCCGCGACCTCCCTCACCGGGCTGCTCGCCCACGCTCGCAGCGGCCGGGTCCAGTGGCGCACCGGGTTGCTGTTCGCCGCGGCCGGCCTGCCCACTGCAGCCGCCTTCGGCGCACTGTCCCCGCATGTCCCCGGGACCCTGCTCACCATGGCGTTCGCCGTTCTTGCGGGCCTGGCCGCCTGGCGCATGCTCGCGCCCCGGCGGGCCACGACCCCAGACCGGAAGGCCGGCGTGATCAAGACCGCAGGCATCGGCGCATGCCTCGGGGGAGTGACAGGGCTCCTCGGCGTCGGAGGCGGATTCCTCGCCGTGCCCGCCCTGATCTCGATCCTCGCCCTGACGATGGCGGAGGCCGTCGGCACCAGCCTGCTGGTGATCAGCATCAACTCGGTGGCCGCCCTCATTCCGCGCCTCGGCAGCGACATGGGCATCGACTGGGCTGTGGTCGGCCCGTTCACCGGGGCCGCGATCCTCGGCGCCTTCGACGGCAAGCGTTTGGCCCACAAGCTTTCGGGCCCCGTCCTCCAGCGCACTTTCGTCTTCGCGCTCCTCGGCGTGGCCGCCTTCATGGCCCTCGACGTCATCGTCTAGCCGAGCCGCCGCACCCCTCACACACCCTGATGAGAAAGAGAGAATCCCTGATGACCGCCTCCCTGACCGTCGAGCAGCTCCACACCCGGATGGAGCGCGTGACCGTGATCGATGTCCGCTCCCCCGGCGAGTACGCCGCCGGCCACATTCCCGGCGCACACAACATCCCCCTCGACCAGCTGCAGCGCGCCCTGCCCACGCTGCGCGCAGCCGTCGCCGCCGGCAGCACCTTCGCCGTCGTCTGCGCTTCCGGCGCCCGCTCGGCGTCCGCATGCGGCCAGCTCGCAACGGCCGGAATTCCCGCGTCCACCCTCGTCGGCGGCACCACAGCCTGGGCCCAGGCCGGTTTCGGCATCGACCGACCCGCCGGTGGTGCACGGGCCGTATGGGCCATGGACCGCCAGGTCCGCCTCGCCGCGGGCACGCTGGTGCTGCTCGGACTGCTGGCAGATCTCCTCGTTCCCGGCGCCCGCTGGTTCTCCGCGGCCATCGGCGCGGGCCTCGTCTTCTCCGCCCTCACCAACACATGCGCCATGGGCATGCTGATCAGCCGGCTCCCCCACAACCGCCCCCGCACCGGGGCGCGCGACCTGACGGAGACCCTCTCCGCGATCGCCCCCTGAGCCGCACCCCACCACCCATGCGGCATGTGGATGCCCCGGCCTGGGCAGGACGCGGCCGGGGCGTCCCCCTTCCTTGAGCCCGCAGATCCTGTCGGCGCCCTCTCCGCGGCAGCGCGACACAGGCTCGAGCGCCGGCCGAACCGCCGGCTGGGCCGCGCGTTGTTCCAAGGTGATTCGACATGACCTGACTGGGAGTCAGGCGACTGGGCCAAGCAAGGTCAATGTCGATGAGTTCTCACCCCAGGAACTCCGCGATGGTCGCCACGAAGCCGTCAGCGTCGTCGAGCCACGGGAAGTGTCCGGCTCCGGGCCGAATGACGAGCCTGGCGTTCGGAAACAGCTCGGTGAACTCGGCCATAGCGCGAGGAGGGGCTCCCAGGTCCGTCTCCCCGGCCAGCAGTAGCACCGGCGGTGCGAACCGGGCGAGCGCGGTGCGGGTGGCGTCCGGGTCGAAGGCGCCTTCGGCGCCGAAGGCAGCCACGACCTCGATGTTCTTCCGCTCTTCGTCAGCAGCGTGATGGGCCTGAGCCGCCTCGTCCCAACGGCCGTAGGAAAACGGCGCGATGGCCCGCCAACTGTCGGCGGTGGCCTTGCCCGCCAGGATCGCCTCCAAGGCCGCGTACGCCTCCGGAAACCACGGCTCGTCCCGGCGGAGCTGCGCGGTCTCGCGCCGGAGGTCTCCTGTGATCGTGGCGTCGACGGCCCTGACACTCGGCGTGATCAGTGCGAGCTTGCTGACATGTTCCGGATGGCGGCCCACGTACAGCGCGGCCAGGTTCGCGCCGGCGCAATGCGCCAGCAGGTCCATCCGATCCAGGCCGAGGTGCTCGCGCAGGGCCTCCACGTCATCAACGAGTCGGTCGCAGCGGTAGGAGGCAGCGTCCTCCGGTGCAGCGGACTGGCCGGTGCCCCGGAGATCCAGCCTGATCAGCTGCCGGTGCGCGGAAAGGCCGCCGAGGTCGCCGAGGTATGCGGAGTCCGTCGGCCCCCCTGGCAGGCAGACCAGCGGCCGGCCCTCTCCGAACACGTGGTAGGCGAGCTTGGTTCCGTCATGCGCGGAGAAGGTAGGCATGGCCGAGACCCTGTCAGCGGCCTTCGGACAGAGCAACTGGGTTTTGCCTCCGCCGAGACGTACGCATAGTCGTCGCACCGACCCGATCCGAAGGGACACGCGTTGTGCCACACATCAGGAGCACGGCCGAGACCCGTATCGCCTGCCAGACCCAGGGCGACGGCACCCCACTGGTCCTTCTGGCGGGCCAGGCGAGCACCCACCACTGGTGGGATCACATCTGTGGCCAGGCCAGAGCCCGCCGCCAGGCAGGCCCTGCTCGAAATGATGTACTCCCCGGCCTGGTTGGCAACCCACTCCGGCCCCTACAACACGCTCGCTGACCCCGCCGTGCCGGCCTACGCCCAGAGCCGGCACCCTGCCCGCCGGCAATCAGCACGACGCGTGGAATGTACTGCCCGACATCTGCGTACCCACGCTGGTAGTGCACGGCGACACCTCCTCGATCCCGCGGCGAACGCCGCCCTGCTCACAGACCGTATCCGGGGTGCCCGGCTGCGGCTGAGCCCTGGCGCGCGGCACGCCTGCTTCGAGGAATTCCGTGTCACCGCCGGTTCCCTCGTCCTGGGCTTCCTCGAAGAGCACGGCCGCTACACCAGCTCCTCGTAGAGGTTGATCTCGACGGGCTTGCGTCGGTGGAGCGGCTCCAGGCGATCGCTCAGCATCTCGGCCCATTGGCCGAGGTCGTCGCCGGTGTCGTGGAAGAACCAGGAGTTGAAGGTTCCGAGAGCGCGAAGGACACTGTCGGGCGCGTAGAGAAGTTCGCATTGGACTTGTACGTGGTGGTCGTGCTCGCCACCGTCATCGGAGACGGCGAACTGCCGGGTGAGGCCCAGGGTGAACATCGGCGGCCCGTCGAAGGAGTACGTGCCGTACTGGAGGAGCAGCCCGTCGGCTTCGGGGATGGGTGGCGTGTCGAAACGTCGGCGTCCGAAACTCAGGAAGGCCGGCCAGGCCTCCCAGGTGGTCAGGCCGATGATCGAGCATTGACCGCTCTGCAGCTCGTCCCGCAGGGAGGCAAGGGCTTCTTCCAGAGGTGGTTGGCGGGGCATACGTTTCTCCTCGAGCTCCGGGCGTGGCGGGCGCGGTCCGGTGGCTCGGACTCCGTCCCCTTCCGCTGGTCCACGAAGCCCGCCGCGAGCATACGCGGCGGCCCGAAGGTGTCCGCCGGGATACTGCCGGAGCCCCGTGTCGCCGATGTGCACCGGTCGCGCCGCCGGCACACGCTGGAAGCATGACCGACGCAGCACGGACACCGATCGTCGTCCTCGGAGTCACACCGGGCGATCGGCCCTTCCGCCTGGTCCAGATCAACGGGATCACGGTGGGGGCCGCCCACGACTTGCTGGACGTGATCAAGATGGCGCATAGGGAAGGACTGCAGAACATCGACCTCGACGATCCGGCGTGGGTGAGATGGGTCGGCGGCGGCAAGTACAAATGGAATCCCTGACGGAGTCACCGCGAGGGACGTCGGTCTCTCATGCGGTACGAACCTCCGGCACCCGGGCCAGTACCAGATCGAAGTGCTCCCGGTAGGTGGCGAGGACTTCGGCGTCGGTTTCCAGGTGCTGTTCCTGGCGTACGCCGGCCACCGTGGTGATCAGTGTGCGTCCGCTCAGCGTCACCCGGCCGCGGGGGGTCAGCCGGGAGCAGACCAGGGACCGGGTGAAGTGCGAGGCGGGCGACGTACGGTGCCACCAGGCTCCGGACTCGAAGTCCGCCAGCTCTCGCGTCCGTGTCTCAAGCCGGTACTGCGGCTTGCCGTCTCTGAGTACCTCGAGGTCCCCGCCCTCGGTTTCGACGACCTGGAACATGCCGGCCGGGTCACGCTGCTCGCCCCGCCCGTCGAGGGCCAACGGGTGATGGCTGTGGTCGCCGAACCCGACGTCGACGAGCCACGACCGGGCCGAATCGGCCGTACGGACGCGCAGCGCCAGATGGTCGTAGGGAATGCCGGGCCGGCCGTCCCGTCCGGACGCCCGCGCCTGGAGCAGCTCCACCCGGAATCCGACGGCCCGCAGCAGCGCGGCGAACGCCCCGTTGAGTTCGTAACAGAAGCCCCCGCGCCCTCTGTCCACGACTTTCTCGACCAGCAATGTCTCATCGAGCACGATGTCCTCGCCGAGGTGGATGGACAGGTTCTCGAAGGGCACGCTCATCAAGTGGCACAGCTGCAGCTCACGCAGGACGTCCGCGGTGGGCCGTTCGGGCCGGGTGGCGCCGATGCGGCGGAGGTAGGCGTCGATCATGAGATCACTCTTCTCCCCTTCTCTGCCCGCCCGCCACCACCTTGTCATGGACACTGGGCGAGAAATTTTCCGGGAACGCCATCCACCGGCCGTTCTGGGACGTATCCCGACTGAAAGTATTTTCAGGAAGGAAGCTCATGGCGATCTTTAGTTATCTCATTCCCGCGAACCATCGTGACTGGGGCTGGGACTCGTCGGAAGAGCGTTTCTTCGACGAGGACCATCACGACCATGACCACCATGACCATGGCCGTCATGACCACCATGACCACCATGACCATGACCATGGCCGTCACGACCACCACGGTTACTAGTGGCGACCGCACCGGATGGTGGGGCGGACCCGGAGCCCGGAGCTCCTGGTCCGCTCCGGCCGCAACTCGTGAGGAACGGGTGCCATGGCGCATGTCTCATGGCATGTTCTGCGGCGCCTGCTGTCGGTGGCCGACGACCCGATGCCGTTGTCGCCGCCGCACCGCCAGTCGCCCCGCGTGAGGTGTTCCGACGGTTCTGGCCCTGCACACGGGGTGGCCGGCGCCGGCTCGTTCCGGTACTCGGCTTCTGCATGGTCGGGCCCGTCGTCGACGCGGCCGAGATCTGGCTGTTCGATGGTGGACGATGTGCTTGTCCGCGCCGGCGCCTCGCGATCGCCCGCGCGATGCCCAGTCGGGGGCCTGGACGCCCAGCCGGGCGACGGATCATGGAATCGCTGCGCCGGCGAATAGCCGGGCGCACCACCATCGTGGTCTCCCACAATCTGTTCACCGCCCGCGACGCCACCTGCATCGTGGTGCTGGACCACGGCCGAATCGTCAAGCGCGGCACGCACGAAGAGCTGTTCCGGCGCGGTGGGACCCACCCGGATCCACCGGCTGAGCGCAGCGACCGGCCACGCTCTCGCCGGTACCCCCGCCCCTGGGGGAAGGTGCTCTCATGAGCCGTACCACCGCACGACCGTCTCCGCCGCTGGCGCCCGGAACGAAACCCGGGCCCGGCTACGAGGTCCTGGCCCATCTGGCCCGGACCGGCTGGCTCGACATCTACGACGCATGGAGCGAGGAGCGCGACTGCCGATGCGTGGTGAAGGTCGTACGCCCCGACCGCCACCACGAGGAGCAGTTGCGCGAACGGCTGTTGAGGGAGGGCCACTGGCTCCGGACCTTCACCCATCCGCACCTGGTCCGCGCGTACGAGACCTTCGAGACGCCCGAACCGCTCGTCGTCCTGGAATCCCTGACCGGCGAAACGGTGGCCCACCTCATTCACCGGTTGCCGCGCCGCCCGGCCGCCACAGACATAGCCGTCCTCGGCGTGCATCTCTGCTCGGCGATCCACTACCTGCACGGCCAAGGCCTGCTGCACCTGGACCTCAAGCCGTCCAACGTCGTGGTCGACTGCCGACACGCCAAAGTGCTCGACCTCAGCGTCGCCCGGGCGCCCGGCGGCGCCCCTCCGGGCATCGGCACCCACTGCTACCTGGCCCCGGAGCAGGCGCGCGGCGGTCGGCTGACGGCCGCCGCCGACGTGTGGGGCGTCGGCGTCACGCTGTACGAGGTAGCCTCCGGCGACGTGCCGTTCCACAGCGGCGACACCATGGACGAGGGCGAGGCCATGGACGGGACCGGCGACCCGGACGGCCGGGACGACTGGTATCCGCAGCTCGAGGAGCCTGCCCCGCCGATCGGGTCCCGTCGGCGCCTGCCGCACGGTCTCGCCGCAGCCATCGACAGCTGCCTCCGTCCTGATCCGGCCGCCCGGCCCACCGTTCCCGAACTCGCCGCAGCCCTCGATGCAACGCTGCCCCTGCAGCGGCGTCAGGTTTCGCCGTCCACGGATGGCTGACACCTACCCAGCGGCAGAGCGCCCCTGGGCTCGGCGGGAGCCCTGGGCACCCCCGACGGAGTCCTGGCGGGACGGCAGCCATTGGATCGCGACCATGGCGGCGTCGTCGCCCAGGAAATGGCACCCCAGTCCACTAGGCCGTTCCGACGGCACCCGTCAGCCAGGGCCGGCTCACCTGTCAGGGGGTGAGCCGGGCTCGGCCGTTGCCCGCGCATTCCATCGTGACGCGGTGGATGGCGGCCGGGAGGGACCACAGCGTGGGCAGGTCGAGTGTCAGCGGGGTGCGGACCCGGCCGTGCACAGCCGGGCGCCACTCGTCGGCGGCGGGAATGTCGTAGTGGGTCAGGACGTAGTGCAGTCCGGGCGGGGTGAGGTCGTCGCGCAGGGCCTCCAGCGGGAGGGCATGGTTACGGGCCGCCAGGGCGAGCTCTTCCGGGCTGATACCCTCACCGGGTTCCGCGAGGCTCCCGGGAGTGCTGAAATCAGCGATGCGTCCGGCCATGAGCCCATGGTGCGCCGTTCCACGGACTCCGGCACGGCGGTTCGGACGGCCCGGTCCCCGACTCCCTGTCGCCGAAGGGCCCATCACATGGTCGTTTGTCCGCCACCCGGGTGGTCTCGCCCCGGATCAAGGGCCAGTCGGCCGAAGACGCGGTAACTCTCCGGAAGTCGCTGCCGCGAACGGTCGCGGCGGCATTCCGAAGGAGCAAAACGGTGATGAAGCTGAAGAAGGCCGCTGTCGTGCTGATTGCCGCCGGGGGCCTCATTGCCTTCGGCAGTGGTGTCGCGTCCGCGCAGGACGATCCGTACGCGGTGGGCATCACGGGGCCGTCGTCGGGCATCCTCACGGGGAACAACGTCCTGGTGCCGATCGGCCTGGACCTGAATGCCTGCGGCAACAGTATTAACGTCATCGGGCTGCTGAACCCGGCGTGGGGCAGCACCTGCTCGAACGGCTGAGCCGCGAGCGGCCGGGCCGTGGGCCCGCGGCCCGGCCGCCACTGTGCTGGTCCAGGATGCGCGTCGGCCAAGCCGAGGCGCGTCCTGACTGTGTGACCTGCCTGGCGGCGTGAGGGCCGCACCCTCATGGAGTGCGGTGCCGCTGGGTGGGGCCGGAGGCACAGGTGCGGGTCGACGGCAACGCCCGGGGTCCGGCGAGCTCGAGCTGGTGCGCCGAGGCCACGGCCGGGACGGCCACGGCACTCGGCGGATATTCCGGTGTCCTCTTTCTGTGCTCCGGAAGTCCCGGTCTGCTGAGGATGGCCGTCGTCGCCGGGCTGCCGTGCGCGCTTCTCGGTGCGTGGTGGGGCATGCATGTGAACCGCCCGTTCCCGGTGTCCGAGGCGTACCGGTCGGGGCGAGGCATCCACCTGGCGGACGCCGAGGAGACCATGCGCCGGTTCCGCAGCTCATGGCGGGCCTCTACGGTGTCGTCGCCGCTGCCACCGTGGGTCAACTCCGCAGTGCGGTGCGCGCCTTCGCCGTCTCCGGCAGGAGCCGAAGGAGGTGATGAGCGGCACCAACCGGCTGCTCATCGACCTCGATCCCGGGCAGTTCGCCGGCTGTTGCCATGTCCGGCTCGATCCGGCGGCCGGACGGCCGTACCGAGGTACTGGACCTGGCTGCCGGGCATCGATGCCGAGACACGTACCCGGTCACCGAACTGAGCGGCTCGCCGTGTCTTCGCGGACGCCACAGCTTCCTCCCCGGCCGGTATCGCCGACCGGCTGATCCAGGGCAGGCGCGGCAGGCCACGGACCGCGCCGACGACATCGCGCCGCTGTTCACCGCCCGCCGGGCCGGACAACCTGCGGATCAACCTGCCCGGTTCGCGGCCACCGCCCTGAGCGAGTCGAGCACCAGGGCGGTGGCGGGTATGCGCAGATGCTCACGCAACACGTAGGCCGAGACCTTGCGGAGGGTGAGCGGCTCGACGACCCGGCCGGTCACCTTGCTGTGGCACAGGAACGACAGCACCAGCGCCGGCATCATGGCGATGCCCACGCCGGCCGCGACCAGGCTCTGCACCACCAGGTTGTCATCGGTGCTGAACGCGATGTCGGGGGTGAAGCCCCGCTCCGCGCAGGCATGAAGGAAGTTGGCCCGGCACCGGGGGCAGCCGACGATCCACCGCTCGTGCGTCAGGTCGGCCAGCTGCACCGCCCGCCGTCTGGCCAGCGGGTGCCCAGTGGGCAGCAGCACCGTCAGCCGGTCCTCCAGCAGGGGGATCTCGGCCAGTTCCTCCGGGACGTCGACATGCAGACCGGGGTAGCTGAACGCCAGCGTGATGTCGGCCTCACCACGGGGAAGCAGGCCCAGGGACTCGGGGGGTTCGCCCTCCAGCAGGTCCACTCTGATCCCCGGGTGGTCCGCCGCCAGCCGGGCCATCGCATCGGGAATGACGGTGGCGGCCGCACTCGGGAAGGCGCACACCCGCACCCGTCCCGCGCGCAGCCTGGCTATCGCGTCGATCTGCTGCCGCGCGGCCGAGAGGCTGTCCAGGATCGCCCCGGCATGCCGGGTCAGCGCCTCACCGGCCTCGGTGAGCCTGATTCCGCGCCCGACCCTGGTGAAGAGTGGCGTGCCGGCGTCCCGTTCGAGGGCCTTCATCTGCTGGCTGACCGCCGGCTGTGTGTATCCGAGTGAGCGAGCCGCCGCGGAATACGACCCGGTCTTGACCACTTCGTGGAAGGTCTTCAACTGCCGGGAATCGAACACGACAAGAATGATAGGCGGACCGGGGCGAGCCCAGGATGGAGAGGTGTGTGCTCGTTCCGCCGGTGGTGACGGCCGGGGGACGCCGGGCACCGAGCGGGAGCGGCGACGCGCACCATGAAACATCCGCTGGTTCCCCGTGGCCCCGGTGGGGCTGCGGGGGCAGTGGATGTCGAGAGACTATGGACACGGCGAGCGAGCGCCGCAACGGCACGGAAGGGAGTGCCGCAGATGGCTGGCACGGATGCGTTCCGGGCCGATCTCGGCCCGGCCGGTTACGTGGAGGCGGGTCCGTCGCCACCGGGCGGGCTCTTGGACACGCTGTGTGTCGCCGCCGTCGTCTTCGACGCGGACGGGCGGATCGTGCTGTGGAGCCCGCAGGCCGAGGAACTGCTGGGATACACGGCCGAGGAGGCGCTCGGCCGGTTCGCGGCGCACCTGCTCGTGGCCGAGGAGCACGTCGATCTCGTGCTCCAGCTGTTCGCCCGGGTGATGGCCGGGGGCGAGAGCTGGACGGGGGTCTTCCCTGTCCGGCACAAGCAGGGGGGCACACGTCTGTTGGAGTTCCGCAACATGCGGCTGCTGGACGACCGCGGCCACCCCTACGCGCTGGGGCTCGCCACGGATCAGGCCGCGGTGCGGAAGGTCGAACGGGACCTGGCGCTGTCGGTGCAGCTGGTGGAGCAGTCCCCTATCGGGCTGGCGGTGATGGACTCCGATCTGCGGTACGTATCGGTCAACGCGGCACTGGAACGGATCACCGGCCTGCCCGCGGAGAAGTATCTGGGCAGACGTGTACGGGAAACGCTGCCCTTCCTGGACGCCGACGGCGTCGAGGCCTCGATGCGCCACGTCCTGGCGACCGGGATTCCGCTGCTGGACCACTACACCGTCGGACGGATACCGAAGGATCCGGACACCGAACACGCCTGGTCGGTGTCCCTCTACCGGCTCGAGGACGTCAGCGGCCGGATTCTGGGGGTGGCCGCCTCGGTGGTGGATGTCACCGACCGGGACCGCTCGGCCACCGAGGCGGAACGGGCCCGGCACCGGCTCGCCGTGGTCGCCGACGCCTCCGTGCGTATCGGCACCACGCTGGACCTGGAGCGGACCGCGCGTGAGCTGGCCGACATCGCCGTGCCCGAGCTGGCCGACGTGGCGGCGGTCGATGTCCTGGACTCCATCCTGGAGGGGCGCCGCTCCTCGTCCTCCGCCACTGGAGAGGCGCTGTTCCGCGCTCTCGCGGTCACCGCCGCCTATCGCACCGTGGCCGTGGAAGCCGCCGATCCACCCGGTGAACTGGCGCGCTATGACGCCGACCGGCTGGTCACCCAGTGCGTCAGCACCGGCCGGCCCGTCATGCTGCCCACCTTCGCCGAGGGCGATCTGTCCCGTATTGCCCGCGACCCCGGCGCCGCCGAGCTTCTGGCGCGGGCGGGGGTCCACTCGTACCTGGCGGTGCCGCTGATCGCCCGCGGCGAGGTACTGGGAGCGCTCGATCTGAAGCGGGCCCGCAATCCGCTGCCGTTCACCGAGGACGACAACCTGCTGGCCAGTGAGCTGGCTGCCCGAGCCGCGGTGTGCATCGACAACGCCCGCCTGTACCAGCAGCAGCGCAATACCGCGCTCGCGCTCCAGCGCAGCCTGCTGCCCCAGCGTCCGCCGCACCTGGTCGGTCTGGAAGTCGCCTCCCGCTACCAGCCCGCCGGCAGCGTGAGCGAGATCGGTGGCGACTGGTTCGACATCATCCCCCTCGCGGAGGACAGGACAGCCCTGGTCGTGGGCGACGTGATGGGCAGTGGCATCAACGCCGCCGCGGCCATGGGGCGGCTGCGCACCGCGACCCAGACCCTGGCCGACTTGAACCTCGACCCCGCTCATGTGCTGCAGCACCTCGACAAGATCACCAGTGAGCTGGAGTCATACATCGCGACCTGTCTCTACGCTCTGTACGACCCTCGCGACTCACGGTGCCACATCTCCTGCGCCGGCCATCTGCCGCCGGCACTGGTACGGCCCGGCCGTACGCCCACGCTGCTCGACCTGCCCACGGGCGCTCCGCTGGGCGTCGGCAGCGTCCCCTTCCGCACCACGACGATCGAGCTCGGCCTCGGGGACGAACTCGTCCTCTACACCGACGGCCTGGTCGAAACCCGCGACCAGGACATCGACACCCGGCTGCGGGTCTTGCTCGCACTCCTCGATGTGCCGCACCGCACTCTCGAGGACACCTGCGAGCGGCTTCTGCACAATCTGCGGCACCCCGGCGACCATGACGATGTCGCCCTGCTCATCGCCCGTGTCGTCCCCCACTGAATTCGTCGAGGAGTCGGAGCACGTCCCGGTCGGAGAGCTGCTCGAAGTCCGCGTACCACTGCCCCACCGCATGGAAGTAGGGCGGCTGGTACAGGCAGACGACGACGTCGGCCTCCGACTGCAGCCTGTCGACGGCACGGCGGCTGCCCACCGGCACAGCCAGGACCAGCCGCGCCGGGTGCTGCCGGCGCAGATGACGCAGGGCGGCACGGGCGGTGATGCCCGTGGCGAGTCCGTCGTCGATCAGGACGACCGTGCGGTCGCGCAGGTCCGCGGCCGGGTGACCGCCGCGGTAGAGGTCCTCGCGCCGCCGCAGTTCGGTGCGCTCTCGCACCACGTCGACCGACAGCCGCTCCTCTGTGAGACCGAGCGCCGTCAGGGCGTCCTGGTCGAACACGGGCGCGTCGTCGCCGGCCATCGCGCCGATTCCGTACTCCGGTTGCCCCGGGGCGCCGATCTTGCGGGCGACCAGGATGTCGAGGGGTGCGCCCAGGGCCCGTGCGACGGCTGCCGCGACGGGGACGCCGCCCCGGGGCAGTGCGAGCACGATGATGTCGGTGAGGCCGGCCTCGGCCACCCATGCGGTGAGCCTGTCGGCGAGTTCCTGGCCCGCGTGCGCGCGATCCTCGTACTTCATGGCGTCCGTCCCTTCCCTGCCTCGGACATTACGCCCGGAAAATGAAGAGGCTCGCTGAGCAGCGGGTCGGTTACGGTGCCCGCATGGTGCGCGTTCGAGAGATGACAGAAGCCGACATCGAAGCCGTCTCCGCCGTACGGGTGAGGGGCTGGCAGTTCGCGTACGCGGGCATCGTCCCGCAGACGTATCTGGACGGCATGACCATCGAGGACGACGCCCGGGCGCGCAGGGCGCGGTTCACGGACTCGCACGAACGGGTACTGAACCTGGTGGCCGTCGACGGCGACGAAGGCGTCGTCGGCTGGGCCGCCCTGGGGCCCTACCGGGGCAATTCCGCGGAGCCGGATGCGGGCGAGCTGTACGCGATCTACCTCCGCCCGGATGTGATCGGCAGCGGCGCCGGTCGCACCCTGATCGAGGCCGTGCACGCGGAAGCCGTCAGCCGCCGGTTTCGCACGCTGCTGCTGTGGGTGCTGCGCGACAATGCGCGGGCCCGCCGCTTCTATGCGTCAGCGGGCTACGCGCCGGACGGCACCGTTCGAGGTGACCGGTACGAAGACGTGGAACTGCCCGCCCTGCGCTACCGGGTGAGCCTCGGTCAGGACGACCCGATCTGATCCAGCAGCGTGCCGGCGATCGTCGCGTCATCGTGGGGCGGTCGGCGAGGACGGCGCGGGAGGCACACTGGGCCCGGCGGCGGGCTGTTTGCGGATGAAGGCCGAACGCAGCCGGTGGTAGGGCTCGCCGGCCTCGTAGAAGTTGCGGCGCATCCGGGCCAGTTCGTCCGCCCGGTACCAGGCCAGCGGTTTGATCTCCTCCTGTGCCGCGCGCCGGCTCCGCTTGTCC
Organism: Streptomyces sannanensis; assembly: GCF_039536205.1. Taxonomy (GTDB): domain Bacteria; phylum Actinomycetota; class Actinomycetes; order Streptomycetales; family Streptomycetaceae; genus Streptomyces; species Streptomyces sannanensis. The sequence continues at coordinate 62,641 of NZ_BAAAYL010000001.1, forward strand.
CTCAGCCGCGCGGGCAGCCCGGGCAAGTCCGCGGCGGCCGCCGCGAGCTGCGCCACCTGTGCCTCGAACGCGCCGGGCGCCGCCGGTACGACCCTGTCGACCAGGCCCAGGTGACGGGCGTGGACCGCGCTCAGCGGCCGGGCTTCCTCGGTCAGGCGGCGGGCCTCGGCGGCGCCGACGCGCCGGGGCAGGGTGTACGTCCAGTACTCGGAGCCGTAGAGACCCATCCGTCGGTAATGGGGATTGAGTACGGCTCCCCGCCGGCACCACACCTCGTCGGCGGCGAGCGCGAGCATCACTCCGCCCGCTGCCGCGTTGCCGCCCACCGCGGCGACGGTGAGCCGGTCGGTGGTGTCCAGCACCGCCTGGACGAGGTCGTCCATGGCGTTGATGTTCTCCCAGGATTCCCGGGCGGGATCGGACGACGCCTCGATGACACCGAGATGGATACCGTTGGAGAAGAAGTCCCGGGCGCCGCCGAGGACGAGCACGTCGGTCGGACGCGAGACGGCGTGGTGGTAGGCGGCGAGCAGTCGCCTGCACTGTGCGGTGGACATGGCCCCGGCCGGGAAGGAGAAGCGCAGGAAGCCGACCCGGCCGCGCTCGCGGTAGCGGATGTCGGTCCAGGTCCTGCGGCCCTCGGGGAGGTCGAGGGGCGCCGGTATCCGCGGCAGCAGCCGGGCCCGGTCGCCGAGCGCGAGTGTGGCGGGCATCTTGAATGTCGCCGGACCGCCGGGGGTACGGCGCGGCCGCATCTGGGTGATCCACACCGCGCCGTCGACGGTGGCGCGGCACACGGCTCCGCCACGGCGCGCGACGATCCGGCCGGGACTGCCGCACAACTGGTCCTCGGTGTGGCCGCCGTAGAGGAAGTACTCACGGTTCCCCCACTCGTCGAGCACCCCGGGGAAGGAGTCCGCGGCACGCAATTTGCGGACGACGGTCTGCGTGGTGTCGCTGGTCCAGTCGATGCGCCTGCGGTCCTGGGTGAAGTACGGGCGGGGCTTCCCGAGGACATCGGGGCGGGCGTAGTCGAGCGGTTCGGGGACATACGTTCCGGAGGCGTACCGTGCCACGGCCAGATGCACCGCCTCGAGCGCGGCATCTGCGACCTCGTTGCGGTACAGATCGCTCTTGGCGGCCTCGGGGAGCTCGCAGGGCACCGACGCCCAGATGTCTCCGGCGTCCATCTCCTCCACGGCTTGGAGGACGGTGACGCCCCATCGGCGTTCTCCGCTGTCGATGGCCCAGTCCAGCGAGGACGGCCCCCGGTCCCCCATGGGGCCCGGATGGACGACGAGGCACAGCCGCTCGGCCCAGAGCTGTTTGGGTATCGCGGTCTTGAGCATCGGGGCCAGGACCAGATGAGGGTCCAACCGTCGTGCGGCGGCACACAATTCCTCGTCGGACACGGCCAGTTGGACGTGGACGCCATGCCCTTGGTCGCCGAGTTCCGCCTCGACGCGCTGGGTCAGACTGTTGTACGCGCTCGCAATTACCATGATCCGCATACGGCCCTCCGGCTGTCTGATGGTCGGACGTATGCCGCGGCGGCACCCCCGCCGGGCCCGATCCACTCCCCGGTGCGGCTTGTTTCTAGCGTCTTGGAGACTCGCGGTCCGGAAATTGCCGGTTCTGCGGATTTCCGGGCTCGGTTTTGGATATAGGCGAGCTGCCGCGGCTCTTGCCGCGAGTTCGGGGCCGCGCCCGACAGGTTCGGACTCCCAGGACCAGGTCAAGGTCCTGCCACGCCCTCGGGCCGGCATGCGCGGGCTGGGCTGCCGCATCCGTTCAGCACGCGACGGACGGACCGGGACAACACCAGTTGAAGCAGCGCTGCAAGCGCCTGGAGCGCGGCGATCGCCAGCAGCAAAAGCGACGGGACCAGGAGGCCGCGACGCCGGTGAGAGCCGCCCCGCAGGCGGCGGCCGAGATCTTCGGTCCCGCCCCGACGGTGAGGACCCGGGTTTGCCTGCCCAGAGGTGCGTGGTCGGCCCCGATGCGGAGCGTGGCGGTGAGCAGGGGCCCGTCGCACAGGCCCGCGGCGGTGAACAGCACCGCGGCACGTATCCCCTGGGGCGAGTGCGCCGCATCCGGTTGCTCCGCCCTCTATCTGGGCACCGGCCCCGGGGCGGCTCGTCGTTACTGCTCCGCCGCCTGCGCGTCGCGTACCCGGGTCGCGGCCCACCGAGGCCGCAGGAGAGCCCCCAACGGGTGAGCCCGGTTTCGCTCCCGCACGATGCGGTCAATGATGGGGACCATGAGCGCAAAGGCCGTACTCGAAGGCGGGCCGGACGACCTGCCCGAGCGCATTGTTCCGATCACCCCGCCGGGCAACGAGCTGAAGGTGCCGTTCAGGGGCGGATACGAGCACTTCAAGGCCACCCCCCGGCACGAGGACACGTCTGAGGGGCGGCTGCCGGTGTACGAATGGTGGGAGCGCACCGAGATCGCCGAGTAGTCCGGTACGAGCGCCCGGCACCCCCGGGCGCGTGCCGTGCACCGCTCCGTGACGATCACACCGACGCCCCGGCCGGCGGCTGACCGGGAGACGCAGGTCCGCGTCACCCGGTCGATTCAGCACGCGCCGGGGAACCGCGCCCGCTACGGAAGGACCCTCTTCATGATCCTGGCGGCGGACGTGCCCAGGCCGACAGGGCCGGCCAGGAGACGCTGGGCACCTGGGACGTTGCGCAGGAGATCCGACTCCGCGTAGCGCCGGGTGTTCTGATGCCAGGTCAGAATCCCGGCCAGCCAGTTCTCGAGTTCCTTCACATACCCGTCGAGGATCCGACGGGACTCGGCGTCGAGATCACGGTCGTCGTACAGCACGGGCAGCTCGTTCGCGACGATGTGCTGGAACTCCCGCATACGGGAGTTCATGAGGTCGTGGACGATCGCGAGGGCTGTCGGGTAGTCGCAGTCGAAGAAGTTCTGCACGACGAGGACGCTGTTGTGCACCTCGCCCTCGAACTCGATCTCCTTCTGGTAGGAGAAGACGTCGTTCAGCATGCAGGCGTAGTCGGCGGCGGAGTTCTCCAGGGAGCGCATCGGCCCGCTCTCGTGGACCTCCGGAGGGATCTTCCGGCCGTGCGAGAGGCGTGACAGCGCCATCGTCAGGTCGGAGCCGAAGGTCTGGCGGCGCATTTCGATGTAGTCGACCGGGTCGGGGATGCGGTTCTGCGCCTGGTTGGCCGCTTCCCACAGCCAGCTGCCGAGCATGTCGTCGACGGCGGCCCGGAAGGTGCGACGGGCGTCGGGATCCATGGGCGCCGCGGTACGTACCCACAGATCGGCCAGGCCCCGTTCCAGTGCGGTCACCGGCGTCGGCGTCTCGTCGGAATCGACCGGCATGAAAAGGGAGAGGCGGTCGTTGCAGGCCTTCGCGGCAGCCGTGTCGCGAGTGGCGCCGAAGACGGCCGGGTAGTAGTCATCCGCGTAGGTTCCCCAGGTCAACCACTGCGTGGCCAGGTCGAGGGCCTCGGGTGTGGCGTCCGGATGGAGGCCCGCGGCGCACAGCGCGAAGTCGAAGCCGGCGAGTTTGCGCTCGTCCCAGATGCGCGAGCCCGGGTCGCCGGGCTGTGGCGCCAGGAGCCCCATGCTGTGCGCCCATGCGACCATGTTGTCCCGTGCCGCGGCCAGGTGGGGACTGAGCGTGGTGGTGAAGGGCATGAGGAAGTCGGGGAGTTGCGAGGGGCCGACCCGCTGGAAGGGGACATGGCCGAGGCTGCGGAGCCTGGCGGCCGCGGGGCGTCCGAGGAATGACCCGATGTCCAGCGCGGAGGTGCCCGGCCCGGTCGGCAAATGGGGCAGGATGCGGCGTTCCCGGGACAGCGCGCCCTTGTTCATGTAACGGCTGGAGCGCATGTGCCACTCATGACCGCCGGACTGCCAGTCCTGGAGTCCCTTGACATATGCCGCGACGTCCGCGCACTCCTGCGGGTCCAGGCCGTGTTCGGCGCAGAGCGGCCCCAGTTCGGCGAGTGCGGTGTTCTCGAACTGCTGCAGCCGCGAGGTCAGCAGATCGTTCGCGGCGGCCGCGGCCTCCTGGGTGGTACAGCCCAGGAAGGTCTCCAGGACCAGTACGGCGTTGGAGAGTTCACCTTCCTCTTCGATCTCCCGCTGGTACGAGAAAAGGTCGTTGCGCACATGCACACCGTCGGAGAAGGTGTCCTTGAGCACGCGCAGCGGCCGCGATCCGGCGATCACCGCGGGGACCTCGGCGCCCGCCGCGTACTCGACGAGCCCCGCCGACCAGGGCGCCCCACCTACCTTGCGGCGCATTTCGATGTACTCGACGGGGTTGGGGATGCGGTGCGCGTGGATGTTGGAGAGTTCCCACAGGGACTCGTTGAGGAGATTTCTGGTGCTCTCGGCGAACCGGGCGCGCCAGTCCGTCGACATGTCGGGGACGGTACGCAGCCACAGGTCGGCGAGACCCGCCTCGACGGGGTTGGTGGGCTTCGGGATGCCTTCGCTCAGGTCCATCGGCATGAAGGCCGGGAGCCGGTCCAGATAGGCCTTCGCGCCCTCCCGGTCCTGGCTCCGTTTGAAGACTTCCAGGAAGTGGTCGTCGAAGAAGAAGACCCACACATACCAGTCGGTCACCAACGACAGCCGCTCGGCAGACGTGTCGGGGTGCGTGTAGGCGCACAGAAGGGCGTAGTCATGGGAGTCGAGGTCGCGCTCCTCCCAGACGCCTGAGCCCTCCAGCATGCCGAAGTCGCGCGCCCATTCCTTGGTGTGAGCGCGCGCCTCCTCCACGTGCGGATTCAGTCGTGCCGGGTACGGCATGTAGAAATCGGGCAGTTCAAAGGGCTGTGTCACGGCTCTCGGCTACCCGTGCCGGAGACCGGTTACCCGCTTCGCGTATTTTTCATATGAACGCGAGGATTACAGGCATTCCCTGCGCGAGTATGCCGAAACCGTCCCGGCCGAGCATGGCCGCGGCCGTGCTGGTGGCGGCCTTCAGGGCGCGCAGCGGGTGGTCCCGATGGCCACCATGCCCGTGAACTCGCGCCAGGCTGTGCGGAAAGGTTGCTGCAGTCGGTACCGAAGACGACCTGCACATCCGAAATCGATCCGCGCCGCCCGCCCCGACGGCGCCCCGGTCTACATCATTCTGGACAACCTCTCCGCCCACACCGGAGCGGACATCCGCCGCTGGGCGAAGAAGAACAAGGTCGAACTGTGTTTCACCCCGACCTACGCCTCCTGGGCCAACCCGATCGAGGCGCGCATCGGCCCGCTGCGGCAGTTCACCCTGGCCAACTCCCACCACCGCAGTCATCCCGCGCAGCCCCAGGCACTGCACCGCTACCTGCGCTGTCGAAACGCCAACGCTCGCCCCCCCGACGTGCTCGCCGCCCAACGCAAGGAACGCCCCCGCATCCGCAGCGAGAAGGGCATCCGCTGGGGCGGACGCCCTCTTGCAGCCTGACTGACCCGACCCTGTGTGGTCACTTGATTTCACCGTAACCGCTCAGCTGTTTGGACCTACTGCCGCGCGGTCTACCTGCTGCGACTCCATCGCCCTCCCCGGCACCAAGACGGCAAGGGTGCTGCGCGCTTCATGCCGCAGCGTGCGGCGTCGAGCAAAGGTCGCAGTCAGAGCGAGGAGAGAGACCGTGCCCCCGTAGAACACAGCAGCAATCGTGGAGAGGAGCCCGATCGTCATCGGGCACGCACCTTTCTTCCCCCGTTCGGCCCGCCCGGCTCACAGCCCGGGGCGGGTGTTGATGCGTTTCCTCCCTACCATACGTGTGCCGTCAACTCCCCCTGCGTTCGGACTCATCCCTGTCCGGGAGCCACCCATTGCTACGGCCGCGTGCCGATTCCCGCTGTCCGCTGTGCTACCTGTGCCGCAGCCTGGTCAACCCGGCGAACCTTCACGGTCACGGCTCGTCGGATGGTCTACCGAAGCCGTCCGTGGCCGCGAACTTGATCCAATCCGCGCTGCCCGCGATGTCCCTGCGCACGATCGTACGGATCACGTCCCGCCCCCGGCGTAGGCCCCCACCGCGAATGACGGGCTCGCGGCCTGCGCTGTGCGCCAGGCCGCGGACATCCTCACGGGTGCGTGTGGGGCGATGCCTTCCCGGCGGCCGAAGGAGACGACGCCCGACACGCCGGATACCCCCCCGAATGGAGGATCTGGCGACCACCGCGCCCGCGCCCCCCGAGGCAGGCCGGAAGCCCTGTGCCGCCTGAACGGGGAGGGACTCACGGGGTACCGGGGGCCTCCGCCCGACGGTCATCCGGTTGCGGGGCGTACACAGGCGGCCGAGGGTGGTCCCGCAGTCACGCCGAATACGACAAGAAGGGGTACAGCATGGCGATTCTGTGCCAGCCCGCCGTCTCTGTCCCGGACCACGTGATCACCATGGAGGAGACGCTCGCCCTGGCGCGCTCAATGCACGCGGACCACCCACAACTTCCGCTTGCCCTGCGCCTCATCGGGAACACCGGAGTGCAGAAGCGTCACATTGTACAGCCGATCGAGGAAACCCTTAAACACCCCGGCTTCGAGGCGCGCAACGCCCTTTACGAGGCTGAGGCCAAGGCACGGGTTCCGTCCGTCGTCGAGCGTGCACTCGACAACGCCGAACTGCGGCCGGCGGACATTGATCTGATCATCTATGTCTCGTGCACGGGTTTCATGATGCCGTCGCTCACCGCGTGGCTGATCAACACGATGGATTTTCCCAGCGACACTCGGCAACTCCCGATAGCCCAGCTCGGCTGTGCCGCCGGTGGTGCGGCGATCAACCGCGCGCACGATTTCTGCAGCGCCTATCCGGAGGCCAACGTCCTCATCGTGGCCTGCGAGTTCTGCTCGCTGTGCTACCAACCCACCGACCTCGGGGTCGGCTCGCTGCTGTCCAACGGCCTCTTCGGGGACGCCGTGGCCGCCGCCGTGGTGTGCGGCCGGGGAGGCACCGGCATGTCGCTGGAGCGCAACGGTTCGTATCTGGTGCCCGACACCGAGGACTGGATCGCCTACAGCGTCCGGGCGACCGGATTCCACTTCCTGCTGGACAAGCGTGTGCCCACCACCATGGAGCCGCTGGCACCGGCCCTGCGTGAGATCTCGGCCCAGCACGGCTGGGATGCGGAGAAGCTCGACTTCTACATCATCCATGCGGGCGGGCCGCGCATCCTCGACGACCTGAGCCGCTTCCTGCATGTGCCGGAGGAGGCGTTCCGGTTCAGCCGTGCCACGCTGACGGAGTACGGAAACATCGCCAGTGCCGTCGTGCTCGACGCGGTGCGCAGGCTCTTCGAGGAGGGCGGACCCGGCGACGACGCCCATGGCATCCTCGCGGGATTCGGTCCAGGCATCACCGCCGAGATGTGCCTGGGAAGCTGGACGTCCTCCCGGCCCAAAGGAGCAAGTCTCCAATCGATGCTGGCCCCGGTCCGCCTTCCCCACCTCTCCGCCACGACCGAGCCCTGGAGCTGAGCATGACCACCGAGACGAGCGCGGGGCTGTGCGCACGCACACCCCCGCCCATCAGGTTGTGGCCCGTCGATGACCTTCCGCGACTGGACTTCGACCCGCTCCTCGCCCAGGTACTGCGCGAGGAACCCGTCGCTCCGATCCAACTGCCCAACGGCGAGGGCCATGCCTGGCTCGTCACCCGGTACGAGGACGTCAAGACGGTCACCAATGACGAGCGCTTCGGCAATCCGCACCTTTCCCTCGGTCATGAACCGCACTACTGCGTGGGCCCGATGCCGGCCCGCCTCGAGTGCACTGTCACCGTCTCCACCCTGCTGGAGCGGCTCCCGGGTCTGAGGCCGGCGGTCCCCGTCGAGGAGGTCCGCCGGCGCCGCGGAGCACTCATCCGCGGCCCCGAGACACTGCCCGTCACCTGGTGACAGGAGCGTCCGATGACTCTGTTCACCCCTGCCCAGGGGCTGATCGTCCCGCCCGGCCAGGGAAGCACCATCCACACCGCCGCGCAGCAGGTGACCTTCAAGGTCACCGGAGAGCACTCACGTGTGTCCTCCAGTTTCGAAGTCGTCGTCCCGCCGGGCTTCGACGTGGGCGCGCACCGGCACACCCGCAGCGAGGAACTCTTCTACATCCTCGACGGCGAACTCGAGGTGCTGGCCTTCGAACCCCGGGTGCGTACAGCCGACTGGAGCGAGTGGACCTCGGCCTCCGGACTGCGGTCGGTACGGGCCACCCGGGGCACGGTCATCGTGGTCCCGCCCGGCTGCCCGCACGCGTTCGCCAATCGCTCCGATGAGCCGGCCACGATGTTCTTCCAGGCATCCCCGCCCTCCGACCACGAGCGGTACTTCGAGGAGCTCCTCTCCATCCTCGGCTCCGACGGACCGCCCGACGACGTGGCCATCGCAGAGCTGCGTGCCCGCTACGACATCGAACAGCTCACTCCGCTGCGTCACGACGCATGATCGCTCCAACCCGGTCCTGCTCCGGCTGGTCGGTACCGCCGACCGGGTGCAGGCTGGAGGGGTAGCGCAGGAGGTGGCCGCCATGCAGACAATCGTTGGATGGCACATCGAAGTCGAGTTCGAAGAGGTCGAGAAGACCACCCGGGCGTCCTGCCTGGTCCGGCTGCAGGACGGTACCGAGCTGAGGGCGCACGGTCATGCGAATCGCCACCCAGACGACCCGGAACAAATGCGGGTCGGCGAGGAGATCGCCGCGGCACGGGCCTTGAACGAGTTGTCCCGGACCCTGCTGAAGAAGGCCGGCGTCGAGATCGAGGAGGTCACACACATCCCGGCGCACATCAGGATGTGACCCTTACTCGGCCGACCGCACTCGGACGTGCACGGCCGGCCGCGCCGCCCTTGGTCATGCGGTGAGCCGGTGACGGCAGACGCTTGCGCGTGAGGGTCGGCGCCGCCCGGGCGTAACAAGGGGTGCACCGTGCCCCATGACCCGGCGCCACCCCCGGATTCGTCACCGAGGTGGCGCTTGATCCCGGCGCCGTACTGGCGCTCTCCACGGATGGCCTCATCGAGTCGCCCGGGACCGGCCTGGACGCGGCCGTGTGCGAGCTGGCGGACCGTCTCGCCGAGCTGGGCGACCGGCCGCTGGAGTCCGTGGCGGACAGCCTTGTCCAGCACGGCGAGCAGACCCATCGGCGCGACGACGACATGGCCCTTATGCTGCTGCGCCCGGCCACCGGGTGAGGCACAATCGCGGCGTCGGCGAAGCTGAATTCCCAGGGGGCGCAGTGGGCTTGGGCACGGTGGCGATCACCGGAGCGGCGGCGCGCATCGGAACCGTCGTACGCCGGGCACTACGAGGGGAGGCCGAGCGGCTCGTTCTGCTGAACCGCGAGCCGCTGGGGCCGGTCGCGGCGAACGAGGTGGCACACACCGCCGATCTGCGTGACGCGGGGCCGATGCCATCGTCCACCTGGGCGGGCTCCCGGACGAGGCGCCGCTGCCGGAGCTCCTCGAAGCGTGGGCCCTTCTGCGGTGTCGCACCGTTCCCGCGCCGCGGCGCGGTGCCCTCGTCAAGCGGCTCGGCGAACTCCTCACCGTCCACCGGGAGGACACGACGATCGCAGCGACCGGCGGCGGCCGGGAGTCCGGCTCCGACGCCTGGCGGGCCTGTGTACGCCGCGCGACCAACACCGTCAATCACTCGGACGACCTGCCGCTCGCCCAGGGCGTCCACTTCCTCGGAGGGGCAGGCGGATCGTGCCCATTTTCGTCGGAACCTCGGGCTGGCAGTACAAGGACTGGCGCGGCGAGCTCTACCCCGCGGACTGCCCGCAGCGGCTGTGGCTGGAGGAGTACACGACGCATTTCGCCACCGTCGAGAACAACAACGCCTTCTACCGGCTGCCCACGCCGGAGACCTTCGCCGCCTGGCGTGACCGCACCCCCGAGGGGTTCCTCATGGCGGTCAAGGCCAGCCGCTATCTGACCCACATCAAGCGGCTGCGCGATCCCGAGGAGCCGGTGGAGCGGCTGATGCGGCATGCCGCCGGTCTGGGCGACCGGCTGGGGCCCGTACTGCTCCAGCTGCCGCCCACGCTGCGGGCCGATCCCGGGGCCCTGGACGCGGTGCTCGACTGCTTCCCGTACGGGACCAGGGTGGCCGTCGAGCCGCGGCACGACTCGTGGTGGACGGACGAGGTCCGGGCCGTTCTCGAGAGGCGCGGTGCGGCACTGTGCTGGGCGGACCACGACTCCCGGCCGGTCACTCCGCTGTGGCGGACGGCCGACTGGGGCTATGTACGGTTCCACTGCGGCCGGGCCCAGCCCTGGCCGCGCTACGGGCGGCAGGCGCTCGGCAGCTGGGCCGGGCGCGTCGCCGAGACGTGGTCCGACCGGGCCGATGTGTACGCGTACTTCAACAACGACCCCGGCGGGGCCGCCGTCCATGACGCAGCCGTCTTCGCACGGGAGGCGGCCGCGAAGGGGCGTACCGTCAGCCGCACGCCTGCGTACGGGTGAACACATGAAGGCCGTCCGGCCCGGCCCGCGCCCGGAGGGTAGGTCCTGGGTGTTATTCGGCCCACTTCGGAAAGGCGACAGACATGGCGGACGACGACCTGGGGACACTGCTCGGCTCTCTGCTCGGCGGCAAACAGGCCGGAGAGGGCACTCTGTTGAGCCACCTGCTCAGCGCCCTCGGGGACAGCGGGCAGGGCGGAGGGAATCCGCTCCAGGCGCTGATCGAGGAGCTGCAGGACGGCGGTCTGGGTGGGAAGGCCCAGTCCTGGGTGAGCACCGGCCAGAACCAGCCCCTCAGCGGCCCGGAGGTCGCTCAGGCCTTGCCGTACCAGCTGCTCGACAGTGTCGCGGAGCGGTCCGGGCTCTCCCCGGAGCAGGCCGCGGACCAGCTCGCCGTGGCCCTTCCGCCTGTGGTCGACAGGCTCACTCCGCAGGGAGAAGTGCCGCAGGGCTCGCTGGAGGATCTGATCAGGCGGCAGCTCTGACCGCCGCTGCCCGGCAGAGCCCTGGCAGCCGACGCGGCGAGGCCGCCGGCGGACTGCTGCGTCGGCGGTGACCTCGGCTGCCGCGAAGCCGGCGAACTCGGACCTGGACGGGCCGGGCAACTCGGGCACAGGTGACCCCGGGGTGGACGACTCGGAAGCCGACGCCTCCGCGGTGGGGACGACTCGGGGGCCGGCGGCACAGTGGCGGGCGATTCCGGAGCAGGCGACTCGGGGCTCGGCGGGCACGTCCCCGATGAATGTCGTCCAGCCTTGATGCCTCGAGCGCTCGTGCTCCGGCACCGCACGGCCCGCAAGCCGACGCGGTTGGCCCTCCCGGCGGGCGGGGCGTCGGGACGCTGCTTACGGTGGCAGTGTGAGCCAGCACGTATCCGCCGCCCCCGGCTGCGTGACGCGGGCCCTGCACGACTGGCGTGACGCTGTTGTGACAGTGCTCGCCGGGATGGCCGCCATGATCGTCATGGCCACGCTCGGCCTGTGGGCCGCGGGGGCGGCAGAGCTTCCCGATGCGTCGTTCCCCCGCGTCGTCACGGCCGTGGTCGTGATGGCCGTCGGCGGTTCCGTGGAGCTGTCCGGCGGTGCCGGGTTCTTCGCACAGACCAACGCGGCCATCGATGCGCTGCCGCTGTCGGTGAGCGTCGCCGGTGCGCTGGTGACCGCCGCCGGCTTCCTGCGGCCGCTGCGGCACCGGGCCGTCGCCGGAACCCCCGAACTGCTCGGCCGGGTCGCCCGTATCGCACTGCTGTGGCTCGTGGCACTGATCGTCGTGGTGGCCGTGGCCCATCACGAATTCGAGCTCCCGCTGGGCAACGAGACCGCAAGAACCCTCGCCGAGCCCCTGGGGATCACCCCCACAGCCGGATTCCGCGCCGACATGGCACTCACCCTGGTGTTCGGCCTGCTGTGGCTGCTGGGCGTGCTCGCCCTCGCGCTCCTCGTCTCACGAAAGGCCCCGCTCCCGGTCCGGCTGGTGCGCCTCCAGGAGCCCGTACGCCCGGTTGCCTTCGCCGTGGTGGCCCTGCTGCTCGCATACGTCGCGCTGGGCACGGTCGTCGGAGTCGTCGTCGCGGCGACCCACGGCCATCCCGCCGACACCTTCGCAGTGATCTTCCTGGCGCTGCCCAACATCGCCTGGCTCGCTCTGGGACTGGGGCTGGGCGCCTCGTGGGAGGGAAAGGTGAACTCCCCCATCGGTCTGCCGATGCCGCGGATCCTGGACCAGGTCCTGCGCGGGTCCGAGACCACCACCCTGAACCTCAGTTCGATGGCCGAGCACGATGCGCGAGTCTGGTGGTTGCCGGTCGTCGCCGCCGTCCTGCTGCTGGCCGCAGCCTTCGTCATGGTGGTGCGCTCACCGGCCCGGATGCGCCCCTGGCAGCACGCGCTGCATCTCGCGGCGGCACTGGCCCTCACCATGCTGATGATCTGTCTGGTCACCCGTATCTCCGCGCACTACGGCCTGTCACTGATCGGCATCGGCGACATCGCCGCCTTCGGCGGGGAGGTATCGCTGCAGCCTCATCTGTGGACGGCGATCGGACTGGGTGCGCTGTGGGGGCTGGTCGCGGGCTTCCTTGCCGGGCTGGTGGCCTCGCGGGTGCACCGCAAGGGCGAGGTGGAACGCGGCCAGGACCCCCCTGTCGGAACAGGATGACGCCGGGCACCGGCGTCGGGAACAAGCTCTACGGAAAGGGGGAAACACCGGGAGTGCCCACCGGGCCGGGGGGCTCGCCATCCTGTGGCAGGCCGACCGCCACTTGCGTCGGGGCGTGTCCGGGGCGCTCGCTGCAGCGCCTCGCAGCGCCGCCACGAATGAATTTCATCTTTCCGCCCGGCTTGCCGCCGTGCAAAGCCGACGCCACCGCTCAGACCCGGCGTTCGGAAACGATGGCGACCAAGCCGTAGTCGAGCTCCGAACCGTCGAGGAGAACGGCCTCGACCGTGCGGGTGACCGGATCGATATCGGCCTCGAAGCCATCACCCACGAAGCGTGGATACCCGGAGTTGCCGGTCTGTCCTGTGGCAGTGACGATGCCGGAGCGGATCGCGGCCTCCGGGGACGGTAGCTCGCCGCGGTCCTTCACATGCCGAGGCACGAGCAGAATCTCGAAACGCTGCGCCGAAGTGCTCATGCCTCGACGCTAAGACACCTCGCGCCCACCGCGCCCGCTGGGCGACGAGGCGGATCGGGGGCACCATGGCGACATGCTGCTGGCCGAGATCGCACGCGTGTCGCGGCAGGTCGCCGCCGCGTCGGCGCGCTCGCGCAAGATCTCCCTGCCGGCCGGGCTGTTCGAGTCCGCGCCGGGTGAGGACATCGCCCTGGTCAATCTCCTATCTGGCCGGCCGGCTGCCGCAGGGGCGGCTGGGCGTCGGCTGGAGTGTGCTGGGCGAGCCCGTTGCGCCGGCCGGCAGGCCGGCACTGACGGTCACCGACGTGGACGCCGCGCTGAGCGCTCTCGCGGGGGTCGGCGGCGCCGGGGCGCAGGCCGAGCGCAGAAGACGGGTGCGGGCGCTGTCGGGCGCCGCGACGGCCGGGGAGCAGGAGTTCCTGCTGCGGCTGCTGTCCGGGGAGGTGCGCCAGGGCGCGCTGGACGCCATCGCGCTCGAGGGCGTCGCCGCGGCCTCGGGTGTCCCGGCCGACGAGCTACGCCGTGCGGTCATGCTGGACGGCTCGCTGCCCCGGGTGGTGCGGGTACGCCCGGAGCTCGTCGTCGAGATCGCTTATAACGGCCTCCAGCGCTCCCCGCGCTATCCGGCCCGGTGTGACACTGCGCTTCGCCCGCGTGGTGCGGCACCGCCCGGACAAGGACGCGCGGGAGGCTGACACCATGGATACGGTGCTCGCGTCCCGTGCGGGCTGAGCACTGCACCGACGCCGGCCGGCACGGAGCAAGGAACAGGGCTGCGGCTGTGGATCGGTCACGGGCACATGCCGGCCCAGGGGGTGACCCCGCACTTTCGCCCGCGGGGGTGACACGGGCCGTCCGTGACTTTGCAGACGAGGGACTCGACAAGGCTGATCGCCACGCTCGCCCGGTATCTGCCGAGAGGCGACCTGTACCGACTGGTGGAGCCGGTCGATCTCGTGCAGGCGGACGACCCCGACACCACGATCGCCACGATCGAAAAGTTCCCGGTCAAGGTCGGCGGCCTCTGAGGGGCGGATCATCGCCCGCCCGGCCAGGCAACGCGGACGCCCCCCAGCGCGCTGCTGGGGGGGCGTCCGCGTCGTCTCCGCGTGGGGCGAGAACGGCTCAGGACAGCAGGAAGTCCGCCTGGCCTGCCTTCGCCCCCTGGATGAACGCGGTGATCTCGCCGGTGGTGTAGATCAGGACGGGGCCGTCGGGATCGCTCGACTGCCGTACGGCCACCCGGCCGTCGGCCAGCTTCATCGCCTCCAGGCAGTTGCCGCCGTTGCCGCCGCTCCATGGCTTGTGCCAGCCCTCGGCAGGCAGTTCGGCGGCCGGCATGCCGTTGTATACACGGTCCATTCACAGCTCCTTGCGGAAATCCCGGAGGATTTCCTTCGTGCGTTGTGCAGTCGCCGCTTGGGCGGCCGTGCGGTCCATGACCTCGAGGTGGGTGGCCACTTCGGTGTGCGCGTCGAGGTAGACGGCGCCGGTCACGTACTCGCTGTAGACCATGTCGGGGAGTTCCGGCATGGCGAACCGGAAGAGAACGAACGGTCCGTACGTACCGGGGTGGTGGCCGCTCGCGAACTCCGCGATCTGCAGGGTGACGTTGGACAGTTCGGCGGCGGCCAGCAGCCGGTCGATCTGCGCACGCATGACCGCTGCGCCGCCCACCGGGCGGCGCAGCACGGTCTCGTCCATCACGGCCCAGAAGCGCGGGGCGTCGGGCCGGGTGAGCAGGTCCTGGCGCTGCATGCGCAGGGCCACGTGCCGTTCGATGTCAGCGGTCCGGGTCCGTCCCAGCGCTCCGGCCCGCATGACGCCGAGGGCGTAGTCCTCGGTCTGCAGCAGTCCCGGCACGAAGTGCGGTTCGTACGTCCTGATGAGCGAGGCCGCGCCCTCCAGGCTGACGTACATGCTGAACCAGTCCGGCAGGATGTCGTGGAAACGCTGCCACCAGCCGGGCTTGTTGGCCTCGTCCACGAGGGTGATGAAGGCCTCGATCTCCTCGCCGGTGGACCCGTACGCCTGCAACAGCAGCTGCACATAGGGGACTTTGAGCGCGACCTCGGCGGTCTCCATGCGGCGGACCGTGGCCGGGGCGACATGGAGCACCCTGGCGGCCTCGTCGCGCTTCAGCCCCGCCTTCTCGCGCAGGTCCTGCAGCCGTCGGCCGAGTACGACCTGGCCCACGGTCGGCGCTGACCTCGGTTCACTCACGTCTGCCTCCCGGGACTGTGTACTGCGGGCAGTGTGCCATGCGGAAACAGACTGACACACTGCACTCTGCACTTTTCATAGTGGCTCTTGCTAAGTGAATCGAATGGGGCCATAGTTGTCGCTCGTGAACCAGTTCACACGACTGCGGTGCCCGCTGCGGCCCGCGGCCCACCTGTGCGCGGACGCCTGCGGCACGTCCTACGGCGCATGTCCCCCATCGTTAGGAATGCGTCGTGGTCCTCAGTAACGCGATGACGTCCCACCAGGCCGGCCTGCGGCCTCCACCCGGCACGGACCGGTACCGATTCGAACTTCCGGCGCGCCCCGACGCCGTCTCCCGGGCCAGACGTCTGACGTGCGGCCGGCTCGACAGCTGGGCCGTGGGCGACGAGACCCGCGGCACCGCGGCGCTGGTGGTCTCGGAACTGTTCACCAATGCGGTCATGCACACGGCCAGCGCGCGGATCGTCTGCGAACTGCGGCACAGCGATACCGGCATCCGTATAGCGGTACAGGACGAGGGTTTTGAACCCGGCGGCCCCAAGGTGTGCGAGACGCCGGAGGACGAGAACGGCCGCGGGCTGCTGCTGGTCGCCGCCGTCAGCACGTCCTGGGGCTCCCAGATGGCCGCCGGCGGTGCGGGCCGCGTCGTCTGGGCACAACTGCCGCACGCCTGAGACCGGGGGTGCGGCCCGCCGCGCTGCGGCCGGCGGACATCGCGCCCCCGGAGAGCGCAGCCATGCCCGGGCGAGCTCCGGTCACCCGACCGAGTCCAGAAGCCGGGCCGCATGGAGCCGTCCGGCGTACTCGACGAGCCGGATGAGCACCTCCTTGCCCGAGTCACGGTCACGGGCGTCGCACAACACCACCGGTGTGCCATGGTCCAGGTCCAGGGCTCGGGAGACCTCATGGGCTCCGTAAGTCCTGGCCCTCGGGAAACAGTTGACCGCGACGACGAACGGGATGCGGCGGTGCTCGAAGTAGTCCACCGCCGGGAAACAGTCTTCGAGGCGCCGGGTGTCGGCCAGGACTACCGCGCCGAGGGCGCCCTGGGACAACTCGTCCCACAGGAACCAGAAGCGGTCCTGGCCCGGGGTGCCGAACAGATAGAGAGCCAGGCCGGAGCGAATGGTGATACGGCCGAAGTCCATGGCCACGGTGGTGGTGGTCTTCCGGTCGACGCCGACGGTGTCGTCCACCGTCCGGCCCGCCTCGCTGAGCCGCTCCTCGGTGCGCAGGGGGCGTATCTCGCTGACCGATCCGACCAGGGTGGTCTTGCCCACGCCGAACCCGCCCGCGACAAGGATCTTCAGAGCGAGGGCGATACCGGGTTCTTCGGCCAACTCGGAGTGCTCGGTTGCCATCGATCACTTCTCTCAGGAGCATGAGTACGAAGCCTGCATCATGGCAAAACGGGCCCCACACCGAGGGCTGAGAGCGCACTTTGAGCATTGTGATCGCACCAGGCCCATTTGACGGCCATTCGGGTACACAATTCGATACCGGAATGGCGTAATAAACAGGCGTCGGGTCAGCAGATGTGGCGAGCGGAGTTGATCGCCCATAACTTCGGCTCATGACGACACAACAGATCAAGTACCTCGGATGCATCGCAGCCGTCGTGGCATCGGGGCTGGCTTGCGCCCCGCCGGCCGCCGCCGGGACGCGTCACGTAGTGCATCCGGGGCAATCGATCCAGAAAGCGGTGGAAGCCGCTCAGCCGGGAGACACCATTGTCGTCTCGCCCGGGACCTACCGTGAGAGCGTGCTGATCACCAAGTCGAACCTTACCCTGCGCGGCGCGGGCGAGCAGACCGTGATCAGGCCGGCGGCCGTGCCCGCCGTGAATGCCTGCGCACAGAAGGGCAACGGAATCTGTGTCACGGGAACGGACGCGCACCCCGTCGAGCGTGTGACCGTCCGGGGGCTGAAACTGACCGGCTTCACGAAGAACGGCGTCTGGGCAACGCGGACCGACGAGCTGACCGTCAGGGAGGTGACCGCCGAGAAGAACGGTCAGTGGGGCATCGCCGAGGAGAGGTCCACCCGCAGCGTTTTCCGGGGCAACATCGCCCGGGACAACGCCGAGTCGGGCCTCTTCGTCTCCAACACGGTCGACACGGAAGCCGGCGCCACGGACACCCTGGGGACGGAGATCAGGGACAACCAGCTCCTGGGCAACCGCATCGGCGCCACGATCAGGCGCGTCAGAAACCTCACCGTGAAGGACAACATCTTCAGCGCCAACTGCGCGGGGGTGTTCGTCGTGGGAGACGAATCCCTGCCGCGGGCCGGATCGATGATTATCCGCGGCAACACCGTCAGCAAGAACAACAAGTACTGCGCGGCCACCCCACGGCTCCCGGACATGCAGGGGGCCGGAATCGTCCTCACCGGCACGACGGACACGCTCGTGGAGTCGAATGTGATCCAGAGCAACGTGGGATCCACCCCCTTCTCCGGCGGGGTCGTGCTGTTCAAGAGCTTCGTGGGCGCCGTCAACGAGCGCAATGTCATTCGCGACAACGTGCTGACGGGAAACACGACAGCAGACCTGGCCGTCAGGGAAACCGGAACGCACAACAACAAGTTCAACGGCAATGTGTGCACGCGTTCCGAGCCGGCCGGACTGTGCTGACCGGCATCTGCACTCAAGAGAATCGAGGCCGTAAATGACTACCGTAAGTCCCGCCCCCTCCATGCAGCTGAGGGAGCTCGTGTTCGGGGCGGCGTGCGCCGCGGCCGTACGGGCGGCGGCCCGGCTGGGCGTCGCCGACGCACTGGGGGACGCGCCCGCGACACCGGAGGACCTGGCGGCCGCGGTGAAGACGGAACCGCGTGCCCTGCGGCGGCTGCTGCGTGCCCTGTCCTGCTATGGGATCTTCGCCGAGACCGAGGACGGGAAGTTCGTCCACACCAGCATGTCCCGGCTGCTCCGCGACGACGATCCGCACAGCCTGCGGTACATCTCCCTGTGGTGCACGGAGCCCTGGACCTGGGATGCCTGGCCGCGGCTCGACGAGGCGGTGCGTTCCGGCAGAAGCGTCTTCCAGGAGATCTACGGCAAGGGGTTCTTCGACTACCTGCACGAGGACGCACACGATTCGGCCCATGTGTTCAACCGGGCCATGACCACCTCCAGCAAGCAGTCGGCGGAGGAACTCGCGGAGCTCCTCGACCTCACCGGGGTGTCGTCGGTCGCGGACATCGGAGGCGGCCAGGGGCATGTGCTGGCGAGCCTGTTGGAGAAGCACCCGGCCCTACGCGGGACCCTGCTCGATCTGCCACGCGTGGTGGAGAAGGCGGACCCCTCTCTGCGGCCCGGCGGCGCGCTCGCGGACCGGGTGCGTATCGTCCCCGGGGACTGCCGCGAGGACATCCCGGTCGAGGCCGATCTGTACATCATCAAGAACATCCTGGAATGGGACGACGACAGCACCCGGAGGACCCTGCGCAATGTCCTCGCCGTGGCCCGCCCCGGAGCCAGGGTCGTGGTCATCGAGAACCTCGTCGACGACACTCCCTCGATGAAGTTCACCACCGCGATGGACCTGATGCTCCTGCTCAACGTGGGCGGAGCGAAGCACACCAAGCAGAGCCTGGTGGAGCGGATCACCGAAGCCGGTCTGCGCGTCGGCGAGATCCGCCCTGTCAACGCGTACCTCCACGCGTTCGAATGCTCCGTCCCCGGCTGAGCGACCGGGTACTCACACACCGATCGCCGGCTCCGCGTCCTGTCTGCGGAGCCGGCGATCGGCGTGTTCACGGTCTGCGCCTGTCAGGCCGTGACCTCTCGCTCCCAGCGGTAGAACTCGTGGGCCATGGCGTCCTTCGGGCTCCGCCAGGTCAGCGGATCGTACGCGCTCACGTGGGCGGAAAGCCGTTCGCTGACGTCCCGGAACGCCGGATGGTCCACCACCTTCGCGATCGCCGGCCCGGGCGGCCGGTCGGCCTCGACCAGGTGCAGGTACACATCACCGAACTGGAAGAGACTGCGGCGGGTGACCCCGACGAGGTGCGGCAGTTCGCCGCTGTCGGAGGCCGCGAAGATCTCGGCGATGTGCGGGGCCGATTCCGGGGCCATCCGGGCGACGATCAGGGCCTGATGCATCAGGAGACCTCCGTCCGGTGGCCGCGGGCACGCTGCTCGATCTTGTCCCGGATGAGCGCCATCTGGATGCGCGAGTTGCGGTTGATGTTCTCGGTCATCCAGGCGTCGTCGACCGGGGCGTCGGGCTTCATCGCGAAGTCCTGCGTCCAGTACATTCGAGTGCCGTCCGGAGTCTCCTCGTACTCCCAGCGGATGTTCATGTGCTCGAAGGGACCGGTCTCGACCCGGCGGGCGCGGACCGTGAGCCGGTCGCGGTCGGCCTCCCGCTCGGAGACCCAGCTCCAGATCTTGCCGTTCTCGTCGGGGTGCATGGTCAGGCGGAAGGTGGTCTTGCCGTTCGCCCGGTCCAGGACCTCGACCGACGCGTACTCGCTGAACAACTGCGGCCAGTTCTCGATGTCGTTCGTCACGTCCCAGACGAGGTCCAGGGGCGCGGCGATGGTGATGTCGTTCTCGGTGTGCCCAGACACATCAGGCTCCAGCCATGAGAGTGGTGTTGACGAGGGCGAGGAATTCCCGCGGGGTCTTGCAGCGTTCGGCGTCGGGGGGCAGCGCCCGCCCGTGCCGGTTCTCCAGCTCGCCGACGATGCCGAGGAGACCGAGCGAATCGAGACCCAGGTCGTTGAAGGCGGAGTCGGGCCTGCGCTCGAGGTCGTTCGCGTCGACGGTGACGCCGGCGGCGTGTTTCATCAGCGCCGCCAGTTCCTGGACGGTCAGTTGAGTGATCATGAAGGAGTTCTCCTTTCTCACGAATGAGCGTCGCTGCCGTGCCGTAGCACGAGCGCCGCATTGGAGCCCATGAGCCCCCGGCTGAGTACCAGTGCCGTACGCAGCTCGGCGGGGCGGGCGCTACCGGTGACCAGATCGAGGTCATGGCACACGTCGAACACATTGGGCGTGGGCGGTACGAGGCCGTTTTCCATGGCGAGCACCGCCGCCGCGGTGTCCAGCACCGGCGCTCCGCAGTACGCCCGCCCCGTGCCGGTCTTGGGCGCCGTGACCGGCACGCGCAGGCCGTGCTTGCCCAGGGCGTCGGCGATCGCCAGCGCTTCGGCACGGTCGGCCTCCGGTACGCCGAGCGCATCCGCGAACACCACGTCGATCTCCTCCGGAGCACAGCGGGCGTCCCGCAGCGCTCCGCGGATCGCATGGGCCAGTCCTTCCCGGGACTGCTCCCACTGGGAGGCCCCGGTGAAGGTCGCGGCGTGCCCGGCCAACCTGGCGCGGATCTTGGCGTCCCGACGGCGAGCCGCCGTCTCCTCCTCGACCACGAGCATGGCGCCGCCTTCGGCGGGTACGAATCCGCAGGCGCCGGTGGTGTAGGGGCGGTAGGCCCGGGCCGGATCGTCACAGGTGCTGAGCTCCTCGTAGCCGAGCTGGCAGACGGCCGAGTACGGCGCCAGCGGTGCCTCGGCCGCACCCACCACGATCGTGTCGGTGCCGCGCCGGATGGCTCCGGCCGCGTGCGCGACCGCGTCCAGGCCGCCCGCTTCGTCACTTGCCACGACTCCGCACGGGCCCTTGAAGCCGCCGCGTATCGATATCTGGCCGGTGCTCGCCGCGTAGAACCAGGCGATGGACTGATACGGGCCGACGTAGCGGGATCCTTGTCCCCACAGCCTTTGCAGCTCACGCTGGCCGAACTCACCGCCGCCGGATCCGGCGGCGGTGACCACTCCCACCGAGAACGGCGAGTC
The DNA here is from genome assembly GCF_039536205.1 of Streptomyces sannanensis. Lineage (GTDB taxonomy): Bacteria > Actinomycetota > Actinomycetes > Streptomycetales > Streptomycetaceae > Streptomyces > Streptomyces sannanensis. Next base: position 83,756 of record NZ_BAAAYL010000001.1, read on the forward strand.
ACTGTTCTCGGCACGGCTGAGCCGGGCGTCCTCCAGGGCGAGCTCGGTCGCGACCATCGCGAAATGGGTGAACCGGTCGGTCTGGACCAGGTAGCGCTCCTCGATCACCGAGGCGGGGTCGAATCCGCGGACCTCGCCGGCGATGCGGAGCGGCAGACGCGTACACCCGTCACGAGTGACCCGGTCGAGAACGCTGATGCCCTCCTTCGTGGACTTCCAGAAGGCATCCGTGCTCAACCCGTTGGGGGCTACGACACCGATGCCGGTGACGGCCGGACGCCGGCTGTGCGGGACGCTCATCTTGTCCTTCCTTCTGGTCGGGTCATGACCACGGCGGACTGGAAGCCGCCGAACCCGCTGCCGACCGAGAGCACACTGCGCAGCTTCAGGGGCCGCGCGGTGCGTGGCACATAGTCCAGGTCGCACTCGGGGTCCGGTGTCTCGTAGTTGGCCGTGGGCGGCACCACCTGTTTGGCGAGGGCCAGGACGCAGGCCACGATCTCTATCGCTCCGATGGCGCCCAGCGAGTGGCCCACCATGGATTTGATCGAGCTCATGGGCACGTCGTAGGCGTGTGCGCCCAGTGACCGCTTCACCGCGGCCGTCTCGTGCCGGTCGTTCTGCTGGGTGCCCGAGCCGTGCGCGTTGACATAGTCGATCTGCGAGCTGTCGACGCGGGCGTGGTCGAGCGCGGTGTCGATCGCCCGGGCCATTTCCAGGCCCTCGCGGGTGAGACCGGTCATGTGGTACGCATTGCCGAAGGTGGCGTAGCCGCCTATTTCGCAGTACACGGTGGCACCGCGGGCACGGGCGTGTTCCAGCTCCTCCAGGACGAGCACCGCTCCGCCCTCTCCCATGACGAATCCGTCACGGTGGAGGTCGAAGGGCCGCGAGGCATGGCCCGGGTCGTCGTTGTTCGGAGAGGTCGCCTTGATGGCGTCGAAGCACGCCATCGTGATCGGGGAGATCGGCGAGTCCGACGCACCGGCGACGCAGACGTCGACCCTGCCGTCCTCGATGGCCTGGAAGGCGTAACCGATGGCGTCGAGCCCGGAGGTGCAGCCCGTGGAGACGGTCTGCACCGGGCCGTGCGCACCGGTCTGCTGGGCCACTTCGGAGGCGAGCGCGCTCGGTGAGAACGCCCGGTGCAGATGGGGACCCGCCAAGCGGTGGTCCACGTCCCAGCGTCGGCCGGAGCCGCTGACCGCGACGTAGTCGTGCTCGAGACGGGTGGTGCCCCCGACGGCGGTGCCCAGGGACACCCCTATACGCCAGGGATCCTCCTTCTCGGGGTCCAGGCCCGCGTCGCGTATCGCCTCGCGAGCCGCGACCATGGCGAACTGGACGTAGCGGTCGGCGCGTTGCGCCGTCTCCGCGTCGATGCCGTGGTCCGCCGGATCGAAGTCGCACTCGGCGGCGATGCGCGAGCGGAAGCCCTTCGGGTCGAAGAGAGTGATCCCCCGCGTAGCGGTCCTGCCGTTCGCCAGGAGGTCCCAGAACGCCGGCACGCCCAGGCCGCCCGGGGCCACGACACCGACCCCGGTGACCGCCACGCGCCGGGTCATGAAACTGCCCCGGTTCGTTCAGGCGGGGCGGCCTCTGTGGCTCCCTCCATCGCTGTGTCCTCCGTGTCGACGTGGCCGAGTTCCGGACGGGGGGCCAGCGGACCCAGGTGGAAGACCAGGCGGGCCTCCACGTCCCCCACATTGCGGAAGCGGTGCCGCATGTAGGGGGGAATCAGCAGCCCCTGGTCGGGCCGGATCCGGTAGGGCTCCCCGTCCAGGTCCACTTCGAGCGCACCGCTCACGACGTACACGAATTCCTCGGAGTACGGGTGGTAGTGCTCGCCGATGCGCTCGCCGGGCTGCACGAGGGCCAGCCCCATGAACCCGCTGGTGGCCCCAACCGTCGTGGGCGTGAGCATGGCGCGCAGGTCACCTCCGCGTCTGCGGTTGGGCTGCGTCTCGCTGAGGTCCACGACGCGAGGGCGGTTTGTGGTCATGATGTGTCTCCTGCAGGGTCAGGCATCCGGGGACCGGCGGTCGGTGATCAGTCGCATGTCGGCGCGCTCGAGGAAGCGCACGACCTCCTTCTCGTCTTCCAGGGATCCGGTCACGCTCTCGTCGAGCAGCCGTGCCAGAACGGCCGACTTGCGGGGGCCCTGGACTCCGAGCGCCTGGAAGGGCACGGCGTCGATGGGTCCGTGTGCGTTGATGAGCCGGACGACGATGTCGTCGCGCTGGAAGATCGTCGTGCTGGTGATGGGGCACGCGGGGTCGTCGAGCGACGCCTCGTCCTGAGTGGCGAGAAGTCGCGCCAGGGCCATACCGCACCCCTGCTTGGCCGGATAGATGAGGGCGTGCCTCGTCAGATCCGGGGATTCCTGCGCGTCGGCCGCGACGTGATGCACTGCCGGGAGCGCTGCCCGGGTGAAGAACACCCTGGCGGAGTCGGGATCGCCGAGGTCACGGTCCTGCTCCAGATACGGGTTGATGGCCTCCTCGACGGCCCTGATCTCCGGCTGCCGGGCCACGTGGCGCAGCGCGGCAAGGAGATCGCCCTGCACCTCGACCGCTCGTACGACGCGGTTTCCGTGCATGTAGAGGGAAGTGCGCCGCAGCCGTGTGGTGTCGTCCACCTGCGCCTCGGGCGAGGTGTATCCGGCCAGGATCTCCGCGACCTTGTCCTCGCTGCCCGGCTTGACGGTGAAGGTGAGAGCGTGGCGGACCACGCCGTCCCCCACCCGGGGCGAGGCCTGCAGCCGTCCCTTGGTCTGCGAGGCAGTGACTGAGGAGGTGATGCCCGTCTCCCTCAGAATGCTGAACCGCAGAGACCGGGTGTCCCTCACACAGCCGTGCAGCGGTCGGACCGTCTGCACGTGCTCCTCACTGTTCACCCAGGCGAGGAAGGGCGGGGCGCTCTCCCATTCGCTGGTGATGAGCCACTGCGAGGGGTTCTCGATCGACTGGCACAGCTGGTCGCTGATGTGACCGGGAACGGACGCCACTTGGTTGCGCAGGAGCTCATATGCCTCGAGGAATTGCTGCTGAGCTCCGTCATGAAGGTCCAGCAGCAATACGACGCGGAGCCTGGAGCCGTCGAAGGCGGACTGGGATATACGTTCCGAGATGGTCATCCTGCACACTCCAGTCGTCATGGATTCCGAGTGATGATCCGGCGGTGCCGGAATTTGATCGTGAGCCGGTACCACCGGCGGCGCGAGTTACGTGAACCACGCGGGTGAATGGGCGAGCGAACCGCTCCCCCGAGGGCATGGAAACACCATCCCCAAAGGTGGCTGGAAATGGAGTCATTGATGAACGAAGAGTTCGACCACCGGGTGCCGGTCCTCATCGTGGGCGGCTCCCTGGTGGGCCTGTCCTCCTCGCTGTTCCTGGGCCGACTCGGCATCAGGCACATGCTGGTCGAGAAGCATGCGGGCACCTCGATGCATCCGCGCGGACGCGGGAACAATGTGCGCACGATGGAGCTGTTCCGGGTCGCCGGAGCGGAGCAGCGGATCAAGGACGCCGCCTCGATCCTGGCCGGCAACCACGGAATCCTGCAGACGTCCTCGCTCACCGACGACGAGGGCGAGTGGCTGTTCAAGAAGATCGACCCCGGTGACACACTTGCGCGTTTCAGCCCGAGCACATGGTGTCTGTGCAGTCAGAACGACCTGGAACCGGTGCTCTTGACCTGCGCCCGCGAGTACACGGGCGACCTGCGCTACTCGACCCAGATGCTGTCCTTCGAACAGGACGCGGAGGGTGTCACCGCGATCGTGAAGAACCGGGACACCGGCGAGCACTCCACGGTCCGCGCGGACTACCTCATCGCGGCCGACGGTCCCAGGAGCCCGATCCGGGAGCGGCTCGGCATCGGCCACACAGGGCCCGGCGACCTGTTCCACAACGTCAGCATCACCTTCGACTCCCGCGAGCTCGCCGATATCGTGGGCGACCGGCGCTTCATCGTCTGCTACCTGACCGACCCCGACGGCGACGGGGCGCTGCTGCCGGTGGACAACCGGGAGAAGTGGGTGATCCATGTGCCCTGGCACCCCGACCGGGGTGAGACGCTGGAGGACTTCACCGACGAGCGGTGCGTCGAGCACATCAAGAAGGCGACCGGCGTCTCCGGTCTGGACGTCAGGATCACCGGAAAGGCCCCGTGGCACGCCGCGGAGCGCGTCGCGGAGCGGTACGCGGACCGCCGGGTCTTCCTCGTGGGGGACTCCGCCCACGAGATGTCCCCCACCGGGGCGTTCGGGTCCAACACCGGCATCCAGGACGCGCACAACATCGCCTGGAAGCTCGCCGCCGTACTGGAGGGCTGGGCGGGCCCCGGCCTCCTGGAGACGTACGAGATGGAACGCCTGCCGCTGGCCCGGGCCACCAGTGCGCGTGCCTCCGCCCGTTCCGTGGAGCACAGCCACCCGGGGTACGCCCCCGCTCCCGGCGTGGGCGGCGGGAGGCAGAGCGGAATGCTCACGGTGGCCATGGGATACCGCTATCCCCGCGGCGCTGTCCTGGGAGCCGACTCCGAACTGCCCGTCGTACCCGAACGGATGCAGCTGGGCGGTGAGCCGGGCACCCGGGCCCCACACATGTGGGTCCGCCGGTCCGGCAAGCGGATCTCCACGCTCGACCTCTACGAGCGCTCCTTCGTCCTCCTCAGCGGGGCCGAGGGCAAGGACTGGCACGCGGCGGCGTCACGCGTCGCCGAGCAGCTGTCCCTGCGGCTGGACGCCTACCGGGTGGACAGCGGGCCGGAGGCCGAACTTGCCCCCGAGAACGGAGCCGACTGGGCCGAGGTCCACGGCACGACGGCCGGAGGTGCGGTCCTGGTGCGCCCGGACGGCTTTGTCGCCTGGCGCGCGGCCGGTCCCGTTCCCGAGCCGGAGGCGGTGCTTCACGAGGTCATGACCTCACTGCTCCGCCCGGCCTGATCCGCCGGACGGGTGATCCGCCGGACACCTCTCAGAGCGCCCTCAACCCCTCGATCACTTCTCGCAGAATCTTCTCGTCCGGGAGCTGTGCGGGGGGTACGGGCCGGCTGACCTTGACGAAACCGCCTTCCAGCAGGTCCCCCAGCAGGACCCGGACCACGCCCACCGGCAGATCGGCGTCGGCCGCGAGTTCGGCGACCGACTGCGTCTGGGAACTGCACAGCCCGAGCAAGGTGCGGTGCTCGGGGCCGAGCAGCGACGCGTCGACGGATCCGTGCGAAGTGTCGACGACGACGAGCGCGATGAGGTCGAACCGCACCCCGCTCGGACCGGGTTTGGTCCGTCCGCCCGTCATGGCGTACGGACGGACCAGGGGTCCGGCTTCCGCGTCGTACCAGCGGCCGTCGGGCAGATGCTCGGTCATGGGACGTGTCTCTCTGCCGCTGGTCACCCGGCCGCCGGGGGCTGGGCCGGGTGCCGTGCCGGGGTGGCCAGGTGCTCGCCGACCCGGTTCACCAGCCTGGCCATCTCATAGGCGATCAGACCCACGTCCGCGGTGACGGAACTGAGCACCGCAAGGCAGGAGCCGTCCCCGGCCGCCGCGACGAAGAGGAAACCCTCGTCCATCTCGACCATCGTCTGGCGTACTCCGCCGACCCGGAAATGCCGGCCCACGCCCTTGGCAAGGCTGTGGAAGCCGGAGGCCACGGCGGCCAGGTGCTCGGCGTCCTCGCGGGACAGGGCGCTGGAGGCGCCGACGGCGAGGCCGTCGTTGGACAGCACCACCGCGTGCCTGACCTCCGCGACCCGGAGGACGAGGTCGTCCAGCAGCCAGTCGAGTTCACCGGAGCGGGGCGCGGTGTCCATCCTGTGGTGCTCGATCATGCGTGGTCTCCTTCACTGGACTTGCCTGCCGGGGTGCCGCCACCGCGGGCCCAGCCGCTGAGATAGGCAGTCATACGGTCCCTGACCTGTTCCGGTGTGCGCTCCGCGGCGCCTTCTCGGTCGCCGGAGGAGGGCGTCTCGGGCGCCGGGGCCCCGCGCAGCTGGGGGGCGAGGCCGGCCCCACGGACCCGGCGCGGCAGTCTGCCGGCTGGCGCGCCGCCGCGCTCGGTGTTTTCGTCGTCGGTGTCGTCCGTGACGCGTCCGATGCTGCCCTGCGGCGGGGGCCGCATACGGTCCCGCAGAGCCGTGACCCCGGCGGGCACAGGTTGCTCATGCTGGGGGAGCTGCTCGGGAAGGACCGGGTGGGAGGGCGGGCGCGGCGGCCCGGGCGGTGCGGTTCGGGCCGGCTGTGCGGGCTGTACGGCCCACGGTGGCTCCTCCGCCGCCCGTGATGCCGGGGCGGGTACCTGCGCCCGGGAGGGGGCCGCGTCCCCGGACTCGTTCGCGGTCGTCTTCAGCAGTCCGGTGGGCAGCAGGACGACCGCAGTGGTTCCCCCGTACGGCGAGGTCCGAAGATGCACCCTGACGGCGTGCCGGGCGGAGAGCCGGCTGACCACGAAGAGGCCCAGCCGGTCGCTGTCGAAGAGGTCCAGCGCCTCCGACTGCTCGATCCTCAGGTTCGCCTGCTTCAGGGCCTCCGGTCCCATGCCCAGACCGCGGTCCTCGATCTCGAGCACATAGCCGTTCCCGACGGGTTCGCCGTTGATCCGCACCTTGGTGTGCGGCGGGGAGAACTGGGCGGCGTTCTCGATGAGCTCGGCGAGGAGATGGGTGAGGTCGGCGACGGCCGAACCGGTGACGGCGGTGTCGGGGAAGTGGCGGACCTCGACACGGGCGTAGTCCTCGATCTCGGAGATGGCGGCACGTACCACGTTGGTGAGCGGGACGGGTGTCCGCCAGGCCCGGCCTGGGGCCGCGCCGGAGAGGATGATCAGGCTTTCGGCGTGACGCCGCATACGGGTGGTGAGGTGGTCGAGCCGGAAGAGGTCGCCGAGTTCGTTCGGGTCGTCGACGCGGCGTTCCATGCTGTCCAGCAGATTGAGCTGACGGTGCACCAGGACCTGACTGCGCCGGGCGAGATTGACGAAGACGCCGGAGATGCCGCTGGCCAGCTCCGCGCGCTCGACGGCCGCGCCGAGCGCTGCCCGGTGGACGGTGGTGAGCGCCTCGCCGACCTGGCCGATCTCGTCCTGCGCGGGCGGCCCCGCCGGGGCCTCGGCGAGGATGTCGAGTTCCTCGCCGGCCCGGAGCCGACGCATGGCACGGGGCAGTTTGCGGCGGGCGATCGCCAGGGCGCTGTTGCGCAGGGTGACCAGTTCGACGACGAGACCGCGGCCGATGCGGACCGAGATGACGAGGGAGGCGGCCACGGCGACGAGCCCAAGGAGCACGGCCGCCCCCGCGGGCGTGAGTGCACCCCGGGTGAACGGGTCCGCCCGTTCGGCGGCGCTGCGCACGGCGCCGGACTCGATGGCCCGCATGCCCTTCTCCACGCCCGCCCGGGTCTGTTCCCAGGTGGCGGCCGGTACGGCGACAGCGGCATTGCGGCCGGGACTGGCGGCGAGCACTTTGTCCTCGGTGTTGCCCAGCACCGCGTACACGCCTGACCGGGTGAAGTCGTGCCAGGCGGCGCCCTGCGATCCGGGCAGGTCGGCCGCGGCGGAGTCGGTCAGGGTGCGGCGGGTCTCCACGGCGCCGGCGAACAGTCGCAGCCGCGATCCGCTCAGCGTGCCGGTGAGCTGCGCGGAGGCGAGCAGCGCCTCCTCCCGGGACAGCATCTCTCCGGCCCGGGTGAACTCGTAGAGGACTCGGGCGTCGGAGCCGAGTTCGGCGTCCTGGATGCCGGTGAGTCCACCCGCGATGGTGAAGGCCGTGGCGATGGTGGAGGTGTACTGCTGGTACGTAGCGTCCCAGTCGGCCACGCCGTCGAGGACATCGGCGCGCAGGGCGCGCAGCTTCCGTACAGCGGCGACGAACCGTTCCAGACGGTCCGCCACCCCGGCCGGCAGGTCTCCGCCCTCGGCAACGGTGTGGCCGCTGTCCAGACTCAGCGCGGCCACCGCGTCGTCGGTGCGTGCGGCCTGCTGCCGGAGTGCGGCCCCGCGCTCCGCGTCGGGGGCCGCCACCTGCTGTACGGCGGCCCGGCGTTCGTCCTGGAGCCGGGCAATCGCGGCGGCGACCGGTGCCCTCACCAGCTGGTCGACCCGCTGGGACTGGCGCAGCCTGGCCACGTCCTGGGCGGTGGTGACGGTGGCGAACCCCCACAGGGCGAGCAGCGAGACGACCGGCACCATCAGCAGCGAGATGATTTTCGCGCGGACGGTCCTGGGACGCAGCCGCCACCGGCGGCGCTGGGTCCCGGCCGCAGGCACCCGCGCCTCGTCCGAGGCCGCCGGGGGGTCGTCTCTCTCGTCCGCGGGCGGGCCGGCGTGGGCCCGCCGTCCGCGCGCCGCCGTCGTGGGCGGGGCGGGCGATATGCCGGTGCCCAGGGTCCTGCGGGGTGTTCGCACAGGTGTCCTCGCTTACGGTACGGGGCTTAGGGGATAGTGCTGTGACCGGAAAGGTTCACCGGCTCGCGACGTCCGGCGGCACCTCTCCCCCGTAGCCCTTCGGGCACGGGAGGTACCCCCACTGTTGTCGCATCGCGCGAGTACGGCCGAGTACGAGCTGTGATGCTCCGCCTTGCGATGCACCGCACCTGGGGGCACCTCTGGGGGCACCCTGGGGACGCCCCCAGAGGTAGCTGGGGGAGGTAGCTGGGGGAGCCGCGAGCCACCCGGCAAACCTTCCCGGCCACAGCGTTAGGGAGCCGAGGTCTCGGCGAGCCGTTCGGCCGAGGCATAGGCGGCGCGTTCCCGCGCGGTCGGGGAGAGCGCGACGAAGGCGGAGGTGAGGAAGAGATAGGAGCCGAGGCCGACGGCGAGGGGAAAGACGAACTGCATCGTCGTGGCCCCGGCGAGCGCCTCTCCCGATGGGTCGACCCGCACGTCGACCGCGATCATGCCGGTGTAGTGCATGCTGCTGACCGCCGCGCCCATGACGAGCGAGGCGATCGCGACGGCGACCGGTGACTTGATGTTCAGCGCGGCCCACAGGGCGGCGGTGGCCGCGATGACGGCGATGGCCACGGACAGTCCGACGAGCACGGGGTGGTAGTGGACGGATCCGTGCAGGCGCAGGGCTGCCATGCCGAGGTAGTGCATGCTCGCCACGCCCAGTCCGGTCGTGAGGCCGCCGAGCAGCAGGGCCCGGGGACGGTCGCGTCCGTACCCGACGGCGAAGACCCCGCCGCCCACGACCAGCATGGCGACGAGCAGGCTGAGCAGCGTCAGCGGAACGTTGTAGCGGATGTCGGTGCCGGTGACGCCGAAGCCCAGCATCGCCACGAAATGCATCGTCCAGATGCCGGTGCCGATCGCGGAAGCCGCCGTGATCAGCCAGTTGCGCCGGGAGCGGCCTTGGGCGTCGAGCGCCCGCACGGTGCAGCGAAGCCCGAGGGCGGCGCCCATGCAGGCCATCACGTACGACAGCACGGGGGTAAGCCAGCCGAAGGCGGCGTGGTCCAGGTGTCCCATGGCTCGGGGACGCTAGTCCTCACGAGGGCGCACACAAGGGGCGCATTTCGAAAGCTGATGGGATATGACGCATAAATTTTCCGGAACGATCGCATCGAGTCCGAACATGCGCGCAGGAGCACCTTCCCCGGTGTGAGGGATCATGTCCGCATGGCCGAGGACCACACGCACGTTCAGGAATTCTTCAGCGCCCGCGCCGCGGACTGGGACGCTCGCTTCCCCGACGACGGACCGGCCTATGCCGCCGCCGTCGCCACGCTGGGACTGAAGCCCGGAAACACCGTGCTCGACGCCGGCTGCGGCACCGGCCGCGCCCTGCGGCCGCTGCGTGCCGCCGTGGGCCCGGAGGGCACGGTGCTGGGCGTGGACCTCACCCCCGCGATGCTCGACGCGGCGGTACGGGCGGGGCGGGGCGGCCACGGCCGGCTGCTGCTCGGCGACGTGGCCCGGCTGCCGCTGCGCTACCGCTCTCTGGACGCCGTGTTCGGCGCCGGACTCATCGCCCACCTGCCCGAGCCCGAGGCGAATCTGCGTGAACTGGCCCGGGTCGTACGGCCCGGCGGACTGCTCGCGCTGTTCCATCCCGTCGGCCGGGCGGCCCTCGCGGCCCGGCAGGGACGGCAGATCACTCCGGGCGATCTGCGCGCCGAGGGCAATCTCCGTCCGCTGCTGGCCGCTTCGGGTTGGCGGATGACCTCATACGTGGACGAGGACGCGCGCTTTCTCGCTCTGGCGGCCCGTCAGGACTGAGCAACGGCCGCGCGGATGAACGCCTCCGCGTTGTCGAACGTCACGTACGCTCTACCCGGCCATCAAGCGCCTGGAGAAAGCTGGTCTGCTCGCTCGCGAGACCCAGCCGGGCGCCGTCGCGGCGCCCCGGCACGTCCTCACCCTCACCGACGAGGGCAGGCGGAGCTACTGCGGCGGCTCGCGGAACCCGTGCAGCAGGAAATCACCGACGAGAACCGCTGGTTCACCCTGCTCGCCTTCCTGCGGCATCTGCCGGACCAGGCGGCGCAGGCAGGTGTGCTGCGGCGGCGGCTCGACTTCCTGGAGCAGCCCGCCAGTTTCTTCTACGGCTACAGCGAGAGCGACGGCGAACGTCCGCTGCGCGCCGAGGAGCTCGACGACCCCTTCCGGCGCGGCATCCTCACCATCGCCCGCGCGACCAGCCTGGCCGAACTCACCTGGCTGCGCGCGACCCTGGGGTCACCCGGCAGCGGCAGCCGACCGCTGCCCGTGCAGCACCGGGCAGCCGCGTACGCCCGGGACCGGGAAGATGCCGAGTCCGGCGACCTCGTAGCCGTCCGGGTAGCCCTTGATCTCCTTACATGGCGGAGTTCGGGCCACGCGGTGAGGTCGTGCAGCCGCGGTGGTCGGTGGAGCTGATGCGCGAGTACTACGGCTGACTTGCGGCCGGCCGCCGTGGGCCGGTTCACGGCCTCGTCCACGCCCCGGCCTCACGCGACACCTGCACAGCGGCTCACCGCCCCGGCAGGCTGAGGGCCTCCGGTCAGACCGCCTGAAGGGGCCTGTGCTCGCCCTCCGGGAGTTCCACCTTGATCGGGTCGCCCGGTCGTATGACTCCGCCGGTCCTGACGACGCTCATGACGCCGGCCTTGCGCACGATGTTGCCGTCCTCGTCGCGGCCCACGCACTGCTTGAGCAGCCCGTTCTGGAAGTTGTCGATCTGGAGGCAGGGGTTGCGCAGTCCGGTGAGCTCGACGACCGCCTCGGCGCCGATGCGGAGCAGGGTTCCGGTGGGTAGCCCGAGCAGGTCGAGGCCGCGGGTGGTGATGTTCTCGCCGAGCTCGCCGGGCGCCACCTCGAAGCCCGCTTCCCGCACCTCGTCGAAGAGCTCCTGGTGGATGAAGTGGACCTGGCGCAGGTTCGGCACGGTGGGGTCCTTGGCGACGCGGGAGCGGTGCTTGACGGTCACGCCCGCGTGCACGTCCCCCTCGACGCCGAGCCCGGCGAGCAGGGTGATGCTGTCGCGGTTGGGTTTGGTGAACGAGTATTCGGCGTTGCTGCTGACCGCTGTGACCGTCCCGCTCATCGTGCGGAACTCCCCTCTTCCGTACCTGCTATCGAGCCGTACGACCCTATAACGGCACGTCGGAGAAGTGATCAGCGGCCGATCTCCTTGCGTGGGATCCGGCGCAGCCTGCGGCGCTGGAAGGGGTCCAGCATCAGGTATGCCGCGACCGGCACACCGACGATCACCAGCAGCGAGGGCCAGAATCCGATCAGGGGGATCAGGACGAGGCCGGCCACCACACCCGCGGCGGCGATCTTCGCGCTCTTCGACATCTTCGTCGCCTCCTTCGCGGCCCGTGCCGCTTCCTCTCTTACGAACGTACGCCGCCTGCGCACGGTTCCAGCGGCGGTGACCCGCGTCACAACGTGATGGCGTCCGCCCCTGCCCGGTCTGGTGTACCCTCAACGACCCCAGGCCGAGTAGTCAAATTTGAGGAATCACATCATCGCTGCGCACAGTTCCCCCACGGCAACGCCCTCCGAGATCACCGAACTCGCCCGCTGCTCCGCGGTCTTCCTGCCCGCGATCCCGGCACGCGCAGGCCGCGTCGCCTTCTGGCACCCCGACGGCAGCGAGCCGCCCGCCGTGCTCGCGGCTGCCGTCGAGGAGGTGACGCTCGTCGCCGACGACGCGCGTCCCTGTGACGCACGGGCGCTGGTGCTGCCCGTGGGGGACGCGCTGCCGGTCCTCACCCGGGCCCGCACCTCGGCACAGGCCACCGAGGCCGTCGCGTTCTGGGGCGCCGCCGCGCTGCTCGCCCTGCAACTCGCTGCCCGCGGGCGGCTGCTGCCGGGTCTCACCGCCGACGACCACGACGCCTGGCGGGCCGGGCCACTGGCCGCCGACGACCTGGAGCGGGTACGCACCCTCGCCGCGTCGATGCCGCCGCGTGCCCACGCCGTGCCCCTCGACGGCACCGAGCCGGTGCGGCTGCCCGAACCGGAGCGGCTGCTGAGGACCTTCCTCGACGCGGTAGCGGACGGACTGCCGCGCACTCCCGCCGCACCACTCGCCGCCGGCGGCCCGGCCTTCGCGGCACCGGCGCCGCAGCGCGTTCCCGAGCAGCGGGCCTGGGCCGCCGAGATCGCCGCCGGGCACGACGCGGGCGTACGTCTCTCCCTGCGGGTCGAACTGCCCGGGCTCGCCGCGGCGGACGCCGAGGGCGAGAGCCCGGTCTTCCGTGCCGTCCTCCAGATCCACAGTGTCAGCGACCCGCTGCTGGTCGCGGACTCCGCCGAGGTGTGGGCCGGCTCCGGTCCGGCCGGCGCCTCCTTCGGGCCGCGGGCCCGGATGGACGCGCTGGTCGCGCTGCGCCGGGCCGCCCGCGCCTGGGCCCCGCTCGCGCCCCTGCTCTCGGCGGCGGTGCCGGATGCCGTCGAGCTCGCCGACGAGGAGGTGACCGAGCTGCTGGGCGAGGCGGCGCGGGCCCTCGCCGCCACCGGTGTACAGGTGCACTGGCCCAGGGAGCCGGCGCGGGGGCTGACCGCACGTGCCGTCGTCGGACCGCAGGAGGAGGACAGCGGCACCGCGGCGCCGTCCTTCCTCTCCGCGGACGCCCTGCTCGCGTTCAACTGGTCGTTCGCACTGGGCGACCAGCGGCTCACCCGCGAGGAACTGGACCGGCTCGCCGAGGCGAGCCGTCCCGTGGTGCGGCTGCGCGACCAGTGGGTGCTGGTCGACCCGGAGGACGCGCGGCGCGCCCGGGCGCGCCAGGACCGCAAGCTCACCCCGGTCGACGCGCTCGGTGCCGTACTGACCGGGCGGGCCGAGGTCGACGGGCAACGGGTGGACGTCGAGGCCACGGGCTGGCTGGCCGGGCTGCGCGACCTGCTCGCCGACCCGGAGGGTACGCAGACGATCGGGCAGCCGGAAGCGCTCGCCGCCCGGCTGCGCGACTACCAGCTGCGCGGGCTCAACTGGCTCGCCCGGATGACCTCGCTCGGCCTCGGCGGCTGCCTCGCCGACGACATGGGTCTGGGCAAGACGATCACGCTGATCGCCCTCCATCTGCACCGGCAGACGGAGCGGCCGACGGCCGGTCCCACGCTCGTGGTCTGCCCGACGTCGCTGATGGGCAACTGGCAGCGGGAGATCGGCAGGTTCGCGCCGGGCACCCCGGTGCGCCGCTTCCACGGCGCCGCGCGCAGTCTGGAGGAACTGGCGGACGGGGAGTTCGTACTCACCACGTACGGCACGATGCGGCTGGACGCCGGTCGGCTCGCCGGGGTGGAGTGGGGTCTGGTGGTCGCCGACGAGGCCCAACATGTCAAGAATCCGCACTCCTCGACCGCGAAGCAGCTGCGCACCATCGGCGCAAAGGCGCGGGTCGCGCTCACCGGCACGCCCGTGGAGAACAATCTCTCCGAGCTGTGGGCGGTCCTCGACTGGACGACGCCGGGGCTGCTGGGGCGACTCGGTACGTTCCGTACCCGCTACGCCCGGGCCGTCGAGAGCGGCGGCGACCCCGCCGCCGCCGAGCGGCTCGCCCGGCTCGTACGTCCCTTCCTGTTGCGCCGCCGCAAGTCCGACCCGGGGATCGCGCCCGAGCTGCCGTCGAAGACCGAGACCGACCGGGCCGTACCGCTCACCAAGGAGCAGGCAGGCCTGTACGAGGCGGTGGTGCGCGAGACGCTCGCGGAGATCTCCGGCGCGGACGGCTTCGCCCGCCGCGGCCTGGTGATGAAGCTGCTGACCTCGCTCAAGCAGATCTGCAACCATCCGGCGCAGTACCTCAAGGAGGACAGCCCCAGGGTCGAGAACCGCTCGGGGAAGCTGGAGCTGCTGGACGAACTGCTCGACACGATCGTCGCCGAGGGCGCGGGTGTGCTGGTCTTCACGCAGTACGCGCAAATGGCCCGGCTGATGGAGCATCACCTGACGCGCCGTGGAGTGCCTGTGCAGCTGTTGCACGGCGGGACCCCCGTGGCCGAACGGGAGGAGCAGGTGCGCCGCTTCCAGAACGGTGAAGTCCCGGTTTTCCTGCTGTCGTTGAAGGCCGCGGGCACGGGTCTGAACCTCACCCGGGCCGGTCATGTCGTGCACTACGACCGCTGGTGGAACCCGGCCGTGGAGGCGCAGGCCACCGACCGCGCGTACCGCATCGGCCAGACCCGGCCCGTGCAGGTGCACCGGCTGATCTGTGAGGGCACGATCGAGGACCGGATCGCCGACATGCTCGCGCGGAAGCGGGAGTTGGCGGACGCCGTCCTCGGCTCGGGCGAGGCCGCGCTGACCGAACTGTCCGACGCCGAGCTGGCGGACCTGGTGGAACTGCGAGGGGGCGCACGATGACTCGGGGGTATGAGGACGAGTGGACGTTCGAGGCGCTGCCGCCGGTCCACGGGCGCGGCTTCGCGCAGACCTGGTGGGGCCGGGCCTGGCTGCAGGCGCTGGAGGACACGGCGCTGGACGGCGGGCAGCTGAAAAAGGGACGGAAGTACGCCCGCGAGGGCGCCGTCGGCGCGATCTCCGTACGACCCGGGCGGATCACGGCGGTCGTGCACGGCCATCGCGCCGATGTGCTGCTGCGGCAGTTGGGCGACGCGGAATGGGATCGCTTTCTGGACACGGCAGCCGGCCGGTCGGGACATATCGCGGCTCTGCTGGACCGCGAGATGTCGCCCCACCTGGTGGAGGACGCATCAGCCACCGGGGTCGAACTGCTGCCGGGCATCGGCGACCTGGAACCCGGATGCGGCTGCGGCGTATGGGACCACTGCCCGCATACGGCGGCGCTGAGCTACCAGGTGGCGCGACTGCTCGACCGGGACCCGTTCGTGCTGCTGCTGCTGCGTGGGCGGAGCAAGCGCCGGCTGCTCGACGAGCTCCAGGAGCGCAGCGCCGTCCGGGCGGCGGCCCCGGTCGCTCCCGAGGCCGGGGCAGAGCCCGAGGGTGTACCGGCCGACGAGGCGTTCGCGGCGCGGGACATCCTGCCCCCGCTGCCCGCTCCCCCGCCGCTCCCGGAGCGGCCGGGCCGCCCGCCGGCCCTGGACACCGAGACCGGCCCGGCACCGGGCGTCGACGCGGCCGCGCTGGAGTTCCTGGCGGCCGACGCGGCGGTCCGGGCGTACCGCATGCTGGCGGAAGCACTGGCTCCCGGCCATGGAGGCCGACCGGTGGAGGGCCGGCTGACGGCCGGCCAGGACGCTGTCCGGATGGCCGCCGGGGACCCGGAGGCCCGGATCGCCGCCCGGATCGCGGAGCACACCGGACGCGGACGGGCGGAGCTGGACCTCGCAGTACGGGCCTGGCAGGTGGGCGGCGCCGCGTCGCTGTCCGTCCTCGAGGAGGACTGGACCCCGGGGCCGGAGGGACTGGCGCGGGCCCACGCGGCGCTCGAGCGTGCCTGGGAGGACGGCGAACGGCCGCCGCTGCGGGCGAGCCGCAACCGGTGGACGGTGCTCGATGCGAACGTCCAGCTGCGTTACGGCCGTGACGGACGCTGGTGGCCGTACCGCAGACACCGCGGCCGCTGGATCCCTGCCGGACCCGCCGCCTCGGATCCGGCGTCGGCGCTCGCCGGGGCGGCCGACGGCTGAGGTCCGGGCGTGTCCGTCCCCGGAGGGCTTGACGGCCGACGGCACCCAGCAACCCGAAAATCATACTTTCGGATCATGTTCACTGACACGCCGTCGGCCGGATTCCGCCCCCTCCACACGCCCCGTAGCGTGGGCCGCTCCCTGCTCAAACCCCCACAGGAGTGGTCATGGAACGCAGCCTGCCGAATCGCAGATGGCTATTGCGGGGCGCCATCGCCTCGGCAAGCGGGGCCGCCGGTGCGGCGGTGCCCCTGCTGGCACGGAGGGGCGACAAGCCCACGCCCGCACCCGGCCCCGCCCCCGCTCGCGGCCCGGCCCGCAGAAGGGACCCCGTCGACTTTCCGTCCGCGGCGTGGGTTCCGGCCGCACCGCCCAATTACACGCGGGCCCGTCGCCCTGCCGAATATCCCGTCGAGTACGTGGTCATCCATCTCACCACCGACACCTTCAACATCATGATCGACACCTTCCAGGACCCGCGCGAAGCGTTGTCCGCGCACTATGTGATGCGCTCCTACGACGGCCACATCGTCCAGTGCGTACGCGAGCAGGACGTCGCCTGGCATTCGGGCAACTGGGACTTCAACACCCGCAGCATCGGCATCGAGCACGAGGGCTGGATGGACCAGCCCATGTACACCGATGCGATGTACGAGGCATCGGCCGAGCTCACCGCCTCCATCTGTGCGAAATACGGGATTCCGGTGGACCGGAAGCACATTCTCGGCCACGTCGAGGTCCCCCTTGCCACGCACGAGGACCCCGGGCCCAACTGGGACTGGAGGCGATACATGAAACTCGTCAGGGCCGCCTGACTCCGGTTCACTCCGGCCAGGCCGCCGGCCCCGCGCCGCTTGCCGTCGGCCGCCGCCCGCACGACGATGGGCGGTCCCGTCGTCGCATCCGGGGAGGCCGAGTTGGGCGGTTCACGGTACGACTCATGGGTGGCGCTGGAACCCGGCGCCGACCCCGCCGAGCGGCGTGGTGCACTGCGCCGCGCCCACGAGGCGTTCACCACGGCGGGTCGGCTGGAGCGGCCGGTGCCGGTACGCCCGCCGGTCGCCGACTCCTGGCAGCGTTCGGCCCGGGCTCGTGTCTCCCCGGACGGGGCGGCGCGGGTGGAGCTGTGCGAGGACGAACTGGCCCCGTACCGCGAAGGGCATCCGCTGTCCCGGGCCATGCCGGTGATCCGTGAGCTGATGGGCGCGTATGCCGTGGACGGCGAACACCTCGTCGCCGTCTGCGACGCGCAGGGGCGGCTGCTGTGGGTGGAGGGACACCCCGCCGCCCGGCGGCGGGCGCAGGACATGAACTTCGTGGAGGGCGCCCGCTGGGCGGAGTCCGCGGTGGGTACGAACGCGCCGGGCACAGCTCTTAAGGTCGACCGTCCGGTGCAGGTCTTCGCCGCCGAGCACTTCCGCCGTCCGGTCCAGCAGTGGACCTGCGCGGCCGCCCCGGTGCACGACCCGGCCACCGGGCGGCTGCTGGGCGCCGTGGACATCACGGGCGGCGACCGGCTCGCCCATCCGCACAGCCTCGCCTTCGTGCAGGCCGTGGCCCGCGCGGCGGAGTCCCAGCTGGCGCTGCTGGCGCCGCCGCCGGCCACGGACTCGGTGCGGCTGTGCGCGCTGGGGCGGGACGAGGCACTGCTGATCGCAAACGGGCGGACGCTGCGGCTGGGGCGCCGGCACAGCGAGATCCTGGTACTGCTGGCCCACCGGCCGGAGGGCCTGGGCGGGGACGAACTGCTGATCGAACTCTACGAGGACGAGTCGGTCTCCCCGGTGACCCTGCGGGCCGAACTCTCCCGGCTGCGCCGGCTGCTCGGCCCGGATCTGCTGCGTTCACGCCCGTACCGGCTGGCCCTGCCCATCGACGCGGACTTCGGCGCGGTGCTGCGGCGGCTGGCGTCGGGCGGCGTCACCGCGGCGATGGGCGCATATGCGGGACCGCTGCTACCGGCGTCGCAGGCACCCGCGGTGGTGCGGCTGCGCCGACGGCTCGAGGACCAGCTGCGTGCCGCACTCATCGACCGGGCGGACCCGGGACTGCTGTCCGACTGGGCGCACAGCCCCTGGGGCGAGGAGGACCTCCCGGTCTGGCGGGCGCTGGCCGCCGCGCTTCCGGGACCGCGAAGGGCGCCCGTGCTGGCCCGGGTCCGCGCGTTGGACGCCGAGCAGTCCTGTGCAACGGGTTCGCAACCTCCGGGTGCCTAGCCTCGCGCCGAGCGCCGCCCAACGGCGGGTGGCGAGAGGAGGCCAGAGCGATGACGCGTTACGCCGCACCCGGCGCCGAAGGCTCGATCATGTCGTACCGGTACCGGTACGACCACTGGATCGGCGGCGAGTACGTCCCGCCCGCGCGCGGCCAGTACTTCGAGAACCCGAGCCCTGTCAACGGCCGTACCTTCACCGAGATCGCGCGCGGCACCGCCGAGGACGTCGAAAAGGCGCTGGACGCGGCGCACGCGGCCGCGCCCGCCTGGGGGCGTACCGCCGCGAACGAGCGCGCGAACATCCTGTTGAGGATCGCGGACCGGATGGAGACCCATCTGGAGGAGCTCGCGGTCGCCGAGAGCTGGGAGAACGGCAAGCCGGTCCGGGAGACCCTGGCCGCGGACATACCGCTCGCCATCGACCACTTCCGGTACTTCGCGGGTGCGCTGCGGGCCCAGGAAGGGTCGCTGAGCGAGCTCGACGACAACACGGTCGCATACCACTTCCACGAGCCGCTCGGTGTGGTGGCTCAGATCATTCCGTGGAACTTCCCGATCCTGATGGCGGTGTGGAAGCTGGCGCCCGCGCTCGCCGCGGGCAACGCGGTGGTACTGAAACCCGCCGAGCAGACCCCGGCCTCCATCCACTACTGGATGAGCCTGGTCGCCGATCTGCTGCCGCCGGGCGTGATCAACATCGTCAACGGCTTCGGCGTGGAGGCGGGCAAGCCGCTCGCGTCCAGCCCGCGCGTCGCGAAGATCGCCTTCACCGGTGAGACCACGACAGGCCGGCTGATCATGCAGTACGCCTCGGAGAACATCAAGCCGGTCACGCTCGAGCTGGGCGGCAAGTCGCCGAACATCTTCTTCGACGACATCTGGTCGGCGGACGACGAGTTGCGCGACAAGGCCCTCGAGGGCTTCACGATGTTCGCGCTCAACCAGGGCGAGGTCTGCACCTGTCCTTCACGGGCACTGATCCAGCGCGGCCATTACAGCGAGTTCCTTGACGCGGCGATCGCCCGCACCGAGGCGATCGTGCCCGGGCACCCGCTGGACACGGACACAATGATCGGCGCGCAGGCCTCCAACGACCAGCTCCAGAAAATCCTTTCGTACCTTGACATCGGCCAGCAGGAGGGCGCCAAGATACTGACGGGCGGTCAGCGGATCGAACACGAAGGCGAACTGGCCGGCGGCTACTACGTCCAGCCCACCGTCTTCGAGGGCGACAACCGCATGCGGATCTTCCAGGAGGAGATCTTCGGCCCGGTCGTCGCGGTGACGTCCTTCACCGACTTCGACGACGCGATCCGCACGGCGAACGACACCCTGTACGGCCTGGGGGCCGGGGTGTGGACCCGGGACATGAACACCGCGTACCGGGCGGGCCGGGCCATCCAGGCGGGCCGGGTGTGGACCAACTGCTATCACGCCTATCCGGCGCATGCCGCCTTCGGCGGCTACAAGCAGTCGGGCATCGGCCGAGAGACGCACAAGATGATGCTGGAGCACTACCAGCAGACGAAGAATCTTCTGGTGTCGTACTCGCCGAAGAGGCTGGGCTTCTTCTAGACACATGCGAAAAGGCGCCTGACCTGGGTTTTCACCCGTCAGGCGCCCTTCGTGCAACCCGTTCTCGACCGGGCCCGGCTTGCGTGCTAACTCCCAGTTCCTCCCACGACTGCACCCCTCCTGACCAGTGCTTCCGGACCAGTCACGGACCAAACCCCCGGTTCAGCCCTCGGGTACGTCACCCTGACTGACGCGCTGCCACTCGTTCATGGACTGCTCGATGAGACGGTTCGCCTGCTCTCGAAGGCCGTCAAGGAACTTGGCGTAGTGGCGAAAGAGAACCTCGATGCTCTGGCCGGCGCGGCGGGCGCACTCGGCCGGGTCCACTCCGGAGTAGAGCCAGAACGAGATCCCGGCGTGACGGAGATCGTAAGGCCGCTTGGCCAGGCGAGAAGTGCGCTCAGTACGGGTCAGGGCGTATTCCCGGGCCCGCGCCCATGTGATGCCGTAGGCGGCAGCGTCCACGTAGTTACCAGCCTGGTTCCGGAAAAGTCGACCGTCAGGTGCCACGTCGAACCGATTCACATGGGCACGCAGCATGCGTACGAACTGCGGCAGGATGGGAACAGGCCGCGTCGCGCTTGCCGCGCGACGCTTGAGCGAGTGCACCTCGTGCACCTCACCGTCGTCGGTCCACCCCTTGCCAGACGTGACGACCCCGCCCGAGAGGTTCAGCATGCCCCATCCCGTCTTTGGCAAGTGGCATTGCTCGATCCGAAGGTGGATGACCTCTGCTGGCCGCATAGCCGCGAGTACATGCAACCGAAGAATGCTTCAAGATGAGGACCCCGCCCCCGCTGGCAAGCAACGGCCTCGAGCAGCCGAAGCACCTGGGCCGGATTGGGAACGGCGGCCGGATCCACCTCCTCATTGACTGCTGGCGCTTGCCACCGGAGCCCTTTGAGGGGGTTCTCTGCGAAGTACCCCTTCTCCACCGCAGTGTTGAGAGCTTCGTTGAACGCAGCCCTCTTGCGTCGGGCTGTTTTAGCCGCAGCCGCCTTGCCGTCCAGCTTGCGGCACATCGCATCGAGGGCCCGCCTCAGAACGTCGGCTTCCGCGAGGGCGCTGACCGGCAGCGAGTTGCGCTTCATCCAGTCCAGCGCATGGAGCCACTCCTCGGTGGGCTCGCACTCCCAAGCTTTCTTGTTGAATGCCCACGAGTACAGGGCACGCCGCAGTACCCGCGGATCGGAATACGCTGCGCCGGGGCGTACCAGGGCGGGCGTGACCGTAGCGAAGGCATCAGCCAGGGTGCGGCGGGTGTTCCCTGGCGTGCGCTCCCATCTTTGCTCGATGTATTCGTGCACCAGGTCGTACCACGTAGTGCGCTGCTTGATGGACCGCAACTCGGATGCTGGCAGACCTGTGTGCTCGTCAAACGGCTCACCCTCGCGCGCGGCTGTCATCAGCTTCGCACGCCGGCTGTCAGCAAGCGCGAACGCGATGAAGGACTCAGACTTCTCTCGCCCGTTAATACTCCAGCTGTAGATGGTGATCTTCACGCTTGAGCGGCTTGCCGCCGGTAGTGGCTGGCCTGGGATCGGGCTTGGTGGCGGCGTCGCCAGTCGGACCAGCCGAGCCGATGTGCGGCATCGTGGACGGGCCGGACGACGAGAGTGATGAACAGGCGCTGGATCTCGTTGCAGGTGAGGGGTATGAGGCCGTTCGGTGCCGGTTGGCGGGCATGGTCATCGGCTCGGACGACGGCGAGGAAGGCGTGGGCGAGCATGGCGAGGGTGACCCAACGGGACCAGGACGTGTAGCGGCGGACCTGGTGCTCGTCCAGTGCGGCCAGGCCCTTGCCGGACTGGAAGAACTCCTCCACCCGCCACCTTGATCCAGCTACTCGCACCAACTCGGCCAGCGGCACTGCGGCGGGCGAGTAGCAGCGGTAGTAGGCGAGTTCGCCGGTGCTGCGGTTGCGGCGGATCAGCATCTGGCGGCTCCCGGGTCGGGGGTCGGCGAGGTCGATGACGGCCCAGTCGTAGAAGCGGTGGCCCTTCGCACCGGTCCCCGCCGACAGCTTCTGCCAGGCCCGCTTGGGGACCTTCTTGGCCAGGGTGTCGGCACGGAACTTGCCGGCTCCAGTTGCGGCTTCGTACGAGCAGGCCACCGCGAGGACGTAGCCGGTGCCGCGTTCCTCCAGCACCGTGCGAAGTTTCGGGTTACCGCCGTAGACCTCGTCGCCCGCAACCCACGCGGCCCGGTGGCCGGCGTCCAGGAACCGGGCGACCATCCGCGCAGCCAGTTCCGGCTTGGTGGCGAAAGCGGTCTCCTCGCCAAGCCCGGCGGCCCGGCAGCGGTCGGGGTCGGCGGTCCAGGAGCGCGGGACGTACAACTCCCGGTCCACCGCGGCATGCCCGCGCTGACCGGCGTAGACCAGGTAGACGGCAACTTGGGCGTTCTCGATTCTGCCGGCAGTGCCGGTGTACTGGCGCTGGACACCGACCGTGGCGGTGCCCTTCTTCACGTCGCCGGTCTCGTCGACCACCAGCACCGCCCGCTCGTCGCGCAGGTGCTCCACCACGTAGCCCCGCACGTCATCACGGACCGCGTCGGCGTCCCACTTGGCCCGGCTGAGCAGGTGCTGCATCGCGTCTGGGGTGGACTCCCCGGCCCACTCGGCGATCGTCCAGCAGTTCTTGCGAGGCAGGTCCGACAGGAGTCCGAGCACCAACCGCCGGACTCGGCGGCGGGGCTCCACCCGCGCGAAACGACCCGCGATCCGGCTCATCAGGCCCTCGAATACGTCCTGCCAGTGGACCGGGTCTACGCTGTGACCTGCGGCCACCGCTTGATCGTTCGTTGTCTTCACAAACCACGATGATCACCGGTGGCCGCAACCGTCTCGCTCCCGGTCCAGATCGCGGGACCGTACCGCGGCGGCCGGGATGCTAGGCCATCCAGCAGTACAGGCCGTGACCCCGCCCCTCGGCGGCACGGGCCAGGTCTGCCAGATCACCCAGGAGTTCCCGCACCATCTCCAAGTCGAACGCCTCGCCCTCGGCGGCCCGTTCCTGGATCCACAGCTCGCCGACCTCGGCAAGGCGAGAGGCCGAAGCGCCGGCCAGCGCTCCTTGAAGCGCACCCGAGGCGACAAACAGCAGGGGGCCGTCCCCATCCTCTGGGTCAGCAACCATGCGCGGCTCATCGGACGCGACGAGCGCCTCGAAGCTCTGCCCAGTAAGCAGGCTCTCCCACTCGACCACCGCCTCGGAAGCATCGAAGTTGCCGCAGGCCAGCGAGTCGAAGACGCCGACCGGCCCGCGATCAACAATGCCCGCAGCTGAGGTGTCGTCAGGGGCGATGAAGAACTTGATGATGATGCTCACCTGTGCATGGTGCCCGCTCAGGCCGCCACACCCCCACACGATGTCCCGGGAGATCCTGCCGAAGTCCATCAAGATCACGATCTACAGCTGGAGTACTAATTGCGGGGTTCCGCTTTCGATGCCGCAACTACCCGTGACCGTCCTCGGACAGGGGCGTCGCCGCCTCGATGGCTCGGTGACCCGCATGATCACGCCGCTCTGTTTAGCGGATGGTCCGGCACGGGCCGGGATGATGCTGTTTCAGCAGCGTGACGTGTGCCCTTGACGGCTCGGTAGAGTCGCGGTAACTGAACTGGAGAGGCAATTGCATGGCCAACGAGATTGTGATCGCGCAGACGACCAGCGACAACGAGGATCAGGCGAAGGCGTTGGCCCGTGGCGCGGTCGAGAGCAAGCTGGCAGCGGGCGTTCACATTGATGCGCCGATCACAGCCTTCTACTGGTGGAAGGGGAAGGTCGAGACGGCGCAGGAGTGGCGGATCTCGTACATGACTACGACGGACCGTCTCCCGGCACTGGAGGCGTGGCTGCACGAGAAGCACCCCTACGACGTTCCCCAGTGGATCACGCTGCCCGTGACCGGCGGGTCGGAGGCGTACCTGTCCTGGGTTATCGAGGAGACGGCATAGGTTCTGCGGAGCGCCGGGCCGCCCGTACGACGGCGCTCGCGTCCTGGGCTTACCCGCCTACTGCGTGTGGGGTCTCAGGATGCGAACTTCCGTAGATGGCGGCCGAGTTCCTGCCCACTGTCAGGGAGCGACGAGGCGATAGTCGATGCGCGCTCCTTGCCCATCGTGTTGGGCTTGGCCTCTGCAGCTGCGACGAACTGACGTGACACGTACACCCCTTGATCGACGTCACCCCCACGCAGTAGGGCCGAAGCGAGATCACCGAGGACCACGACGCCCCCGTCCGGTAGACCGTCTCCGAGGCGGTCGACCGCGGTATCAGCTGTGGCCGTGAGCTCGGGACGCCTCAGCTGGCCGTACACGGACAGGGCCAACGAGTCCATGCGGTATGGGGTCACGAACCTGACCCATGCCTGCTCGCTGGCGTGGTCCGCGAAATCGTAAGCGAAGCGCGCTCGGTCTAATACTCCAGCTGTAGATCGTGATCTTGATGGACTTCGGCAGGATCTCCCGGGACATCGTGTGGGGGTGTGGCGGCCTGAGCGGGCACCATGCACAGGTGAGCATCATCATCAAGTTCTTCATCGCCCCTGACGACACCTCAGCTGCGGGCATTGTTGATCGCGGGCCGGTCGGCGTCTTCGACTCGCTGGCCTGCGGCAACTTCGATGCTTCCGAGGCGGTGGTCGAGTGGGAGAGCCTGCTTACTGGGCAGAGCTTCGAGGCGCTCGTCGCGTCCGATGAGCCGCGCATGGTTGCTGACCCAGAGGATGGGGACGGCCCCCTGCTGTTTGTCGCCTCGGGTGCGCTTCAAGGAGCGCTGGCCGGCGCTTCGGCCTCTCGCCTTGCCGAGGTCGGCGAGCTGTGGATCCAGGAACGGGCCGCCGAGGGCGAGGCGTTCGACTTGGAGATGGTGCGGGAACTCCTGGGTGATCTGGCAGACCTGGCCCGTGCCGCCGAGGGGCGGGGTCACGGCCTGTACTGCTGGATGGCCTAGCATCCCGGCCGCCGCGGTACGGTCCCGCGATCTGGACCGGGAGCGAGACGGTTGCGGCCACCGGTGATCATCGTGGTTTGTGAAGACAACGAACGATCAAGCGGTGGCCGCAGGTCACAGCGTAGACCCGGTCCACTGGCAGGACGTATTCGAGGGCCTGATGAGCCGGATCGCGGGTCGTTTCGCGCGGGTGGAGCCCCGCCGCCGAGTCCGGCGGTTGGTGCTCGGACTCCTGTCGGACCTGCCTCGCAAGAACTGCTGGACGATCGCCGAGTGGGCCGGGGAGTCCACCCCAGACGCGATGCAGCACCTGCTCAGCCGGGCCAAGTGGGACGCCGACGCGGTCCGTGATGACGTGCGGGGCTACGTGGTGGAGCACCTGCGCGACGAGCGGGCGGTGCTGGTGGTCGACGAGACCGGCGACGTGAAGAAGGGCACCGCCACGGTCGGTGTCCAGCGCCAGTACACCGGCACTGCCGGCAGAATCGAGAACGCCCAAGTTGCCGTCTACCTGGTCTACGCCGGTCAGCGCGGGCATGCCGCGGTGGACCGGGAGTTGTACGTCCCGCGCTCCTGGACCGCCGACCCCGACCGCTGCCGGGCCGCCGGGCTTGGCGAGGAGACCGCTTTCGCCACCAAGCCGGAACTGGCTGCGCGGATGGTCGCCCGGTTCCTGGACGCCGGCCACCGGGCCGCGTGGGTTGCGGGCGACGAGGTCTACGGCGGTAACCCGAAACTTCGCACGGTGCTGGAGGAACGCGGCACCGGCTACGTCCTCGCGGTGGCCTGCTCGTACGAAGCCGCAACTGGAGCCGGCAAGTTCCGTGCCGACACCCTGGCCAAGAAGGTCCCCAAGCGGGCCTGGCAGAAGCTGTCGGCGGGGACCGGTGCGAAGGGCCACCGCTTCTACGACTGGGCCGTCATCGACCTCGCCGACCCCCGACCCGGGAGCCGCCAGATGCTGATCCGCCGCAACCGCAGCACCGGCGAACTCGCCTACTACCGCTGCTACTCGCCCGCCGCAGTGCCGCTGGCCGAGTTGGTGCGAGTAGCTGGATCAAGGTGGCGGGTGGAGGAGTTCTTCCAGTCCGGCAAGGGCCTGGCCGCACTGGACGAGCACCAGGTCCGCCGCTACACGTCCTGGTCCCGTTGGGTCACCCTCGCCATGCTCGCCCACGCCTTCCTCGCCGTCGTCCGAGCCGATGACCATGCCCGCCAACCGGCACCGAACGGCCTCATACCCCTCACCTGCAACGAGATCCAGCGCCTGTTCATCACTCTCGTCGTCCGGCCCGTCCACGATGCCGCACATCGGCTCGGCTGGTCCGACTGGCGACGCCGCCACCAAGCCCGATCCCAGGCCAGCCACTACCGGCGGCAAGCCGCTCAAGCGTGAAGATCACCATCTACAGCTGGAGTACTAGGGCGCGTATCGAGTTGTGATCAATTTGCGGGATTCGCCCTCGCGGCGGGGCCTGATCCGGTAGATCGTCTTGCATGACGCGGGTGCAGTTGACGGACGAGGAGTGGGAGTTCATCGAGCCGTACCTGCCAATCGGCAGGTTTGGCCCGTACCCCGAACGGCTGCGACAGCAATTCGAAGGCGTGATCTGGCGGTTCAGGACGGGCGGGCAGTGGCGGGAGATGCCGAAGGAGTTCGGTGCCTGGCCGACCGTCCACAACCGCTTCCGGCAGTGGAGGGATGCCGGCGTCTTCGAAGCCCTGCTGGAGGGCCTGATCGCGGAAGCCGCGAAGCGGGGTGAGGTGGACTTGTCCCTGGTCAGCGTGGACTCCACCACAGCCCGGGCCCACCACGACGCTGCCGGTACCCATCTCGGCCAGGACGTCATGACCGCTCTGGAGAAGGCCGCCGTCGACGAGGAGAAGGCCCGGCAAAAGGGGGCGGCCCGGAAGAACAAGACGGGCAGGACGCCGGAAACGACCCCGAGCGGGAAGAACGACGGCACATCCGGCGCCGGCGCAAACTCCGGCTGAAAGCCGCCCTGCTCGGACGTTCGAGGGGCGGGCTGACCAGCAAGGTTCATCTCGCCGCCGACCGGAAGTGCCGTCCTCTGGCGTTCGTCCTGACCGCGGGGCAGGCCGCGGACAGCCCGCAGTTCATCCCCGTGCTCAAGAAGGTGCGGGTCCGCCTGCCCGTCGGCCGCCCCCGCACCCGCCCCGACGCGGTTGCCGGCGACAAGGCCTACTCGTCCCACGGAAACCGTGCCTACCTGCGGAAACGCCGCATCAAGGCGGTCATCCCGGAGAAGAAGGACCAGGCCGCCAACCGGAAGAAGAAAGGCAGCAGGGGCGGTCGGCCCGTCAGCCACGACGCCGACCTCTACAAGGAGCGGAATGCCGTCGAGCGGCTGATCAACAAGCTGAAGGCATGGCGAGGCATCGCCACCCGCTTCGACAAGACCCCTGAGAGCTACCTCGCCGGCCTCCACCTCCGCGCCTCGATGATCTGGATCAAGGACCTCACGCGGACCACCCCTTGATCACAACCGAATACGCGCCCTAGCTGTTCTGTCTCGGGAGGTTGTGGACAGTGACAGGGGTCACGGCTGACCAATCTTGAAATGGGTGAGGGCCTTCTGGCCTGGTGTGGATTGCGACATCTGCACCAGCAACAGAAAGGCCCTCGTGCCCCACCGTAATGCACCCCTGAGCGAAACCGGCCGCCTGCGCCTGGCCCGCTGCGTCGTCGACGAGGGCTGGACCCTGCGCCGGGCCGCCGAACGCTTCCAGGTCTCACCCACGACAGCCCAGCGGTGGGCCGGCCGCTACCTCGAGCTGGGCGAGGCAGGCATGACCGACCGGTCCTCACGCCCGCAGCGCAGCCCGCGCCGGACCCCGACCCGCACCGAGCGGCGCATCATCAAGGTCCGCGTCCTGCGCCGGTGGGGGCCGGCCCGCATCGCCTACCTTCTCGGGCTGAACCCCGCGACCGTCCACCGGGTCCTGACCCGCTACGGCCTGGCCCGTCTGACCCACCTGGACCGTGCCACCGGCCGCGTCATACGCCGCTACGAACGTGAACGCCCCGGCGAACTGGTGCACGTGGACATCAAGAAGCTCGGCAACATCCCCGACGGCGGAGGCCACAAGACCCTCGGACGCCAGGCCGGCCGCAAGACCCGCTCCGGCGTCGGTTACAGCTACCTGCACAACGCCGTCGACGACCACTCCCGCCTCGCCTACAGCGAGATCCTCGGCGACGAGAAGAAGGAGACCGCCGTCGGATTCTGGCAGCGGGCCCACGCCTTCTTCGCCCAGGCCGGGATCACCGTCGAACGCGTCCTGACCGACAACGGCTCCTGCTATAAATCCCACCTGTGGCGCAACTGCCTCACAGAGCAAGGGATTTCACACAAGCGGACCCGCCCCTACCGGCCCCAGACCAACGGGAAAGTCGAGAGGTTCAACCGCACCCTCCTCGACGAATGGGCCTACGCACAGCCCTACCGGAGCGAGACCGAGCGACGCGAGGCATACCCCGCCTGGCTGCACACCTACAATCACCACCGCGGACACACCGCGCTCAAGGGCCAACCACCCGCCAGCCGCGTCCCTAACCTCACGGGTCAGTACACCTAGCAGCGTCTCCATGTGCGCCTCGACGAGACCCTGCACATCTGCCTCGACCTCAGCAAGACGCGGCATGACCTCGCTCACGCCGCTTTGCGATGCGTCCGTCCGGAACAACTTCAAGCCGACCACCCCCGTTATCGCATAGGAGATGGACAACGTCGGACGGGCGGAGAATTGTTTCCGCAACCAGCACGAGGCACGTGAAGAACGTGTGCCGGAGGCCCGATCGACTGGTTCAGCGCTCCGAGGCTTACCTCCCGGACGTCCGCAACTTCGGTGCGAAGTCCATCGCCGAGGTCATGGAAAAGCTCCCCGGGATGGGCCTGGCCCTGAAGGACAGCCCGCCCGGATTCAACCCGCCCGCCGCCGCCTTCGACGCGGACGCGGGCTTCGTGGAGACCGAGCAGTACCGCTGAGCCGCGCCGGTCATAAGACAAAGCGTCCAGGGACAGGAGAACCTCACCGCTGTTTCGACGCCCTCAGGGGACCTCGGGCGGGTCGCGCCAACGTACAGCCAGGTGGACAGCGCCGAGTGCCGCAGGTCGTACAGCCGTTTCGCCGGCAGGGAGCTGACGAGAAGGGGGCGTTGCCCGAGGCCGGCACCTCGTGCATTCAGATATAGAACTTGAACTGAGGCAGTGGCTCCCGGTCTGCGGGGATCTCCCTCATGATCTCGCCGACCAGCCCGGAGAACTTGATCGTGATCGGCAGGAGTCCGCCCAATGCGGCCGAGTTCCAATTGAGCTTCGTGAGCGCGAGGACTTCCTTCAGCAGAGCATCTCGCGAAGAATCCTGTCCGACATGGTCTGCGACCTGGAGCGGCGCCGGAACGTGCATCCCGTGGAACTCGTTGAGCGCGGATATGTAGCCCGTCGTGTACAGGTAGTCCAAGTCACCGAAAGTGAAACGGGTTCCGCGCAGCGGCGGGTACTTCGATGTGGTGATGAGACGTACCCGGCTCTGCACCTCAAGCGCCATCAGGTCGTAGCGCCGCACACGGGACTCGATCGCCGCGCGGAAGCCGTCACGTTCGTCCGGCCAGTAGCGCGAGGTCTTGTGGACCACGATGCGAGCCGGGGTCTGCTTCATGGCTGCCTCGTACCGGTCGAGTACCAGGGCCATCAGCTGGTGCGCGCCGTCAGCCGTCAGGTGAGGCGAACGACTCCCGGTCTTGTTCGGATCCCACTCGAATTCGTGTCCCCGGAGAACCAGTCCTTCCCCTCGCTCGTCAAACACCTGCACGAGGCTGGTCTGCATCGTCGCATCCGCGCTACCCAGTGGCCGATAGAAGCCGATGCCGACGTAGCAGGTCCCAGGCGTAAGGCCGTACGGACTCCACGGATAGCCTCCCGCCTTGCAGTACATCGCGGTGAAGAAGTTCCAGGCGATGCGGGAGGGCGGTGTCCTGTCGCGCCCGTCGAGCGCGGGCGCTCGGACGATCTGCGTTGGTATGCGGAACTTCATGGCGCTCGCCTTGAGAGCCCGGCGCAGGTCGCGATGGACCGCGCCGGTCTCTTTGCCGGTGTAGTCGGCCGTGCCGCAGCGCGTCACGATCTGGTCGGACAGCGCGATCACGACGTAGTCGGGGACGCTGTCACGCTCTGCCAACTGCCGGAACTTGGCCTCGAACAGGGTCAAGGCAGCGTGGAAGCGGTCCTTCTGCGACTTGATCTCCAGTACCTGCCGCAGTTCGGTCTGCCCCAGTTCTTCATTCCACGCGTCGTCGAACTCCAGCGACGAGAAGAACCCGCGGTCGGGCATCCACCCAGGGAACTCCGGGTTGTTCAGATCCCCGCGTACGCCCTCGGCGCGACTGCTCATCCAGGTACGGGCCGCCTCGACGAGCTCGGCGGTACCGATCAGCCCCACGCGCAGCCGGGTGGGATGGCGGCCCGATGCCGTCCAGGAACGCGGCCCGTAGCGTGCGATGCCGGCCTTGGGGTCAATGTGCAGGCCGTCGTCGGCGAACTGCAGCAGCGGTTCGGGAAAGTAGGTGCTAGCGATGAGCGACGGGGAGCCGGCGGGCGAGATCCTCGGTGGAGCAGGGCGTGCCGTCATCGCAGCGTTTCCTCCGCGTCGTCGTCTTCGTCGGCGGCATCATCGTCCTCGCTCAGACCCTCCGCCTCGGCCCAGGTGAAGAGGTCGTCCACGTAGTCGACATTCTTGAAGGGCATGTCGTGCTCGGGGGGAATGCCCGGCCAGCGCACCTGTCCGCTACTCAGCGATGTCGAGACGATCAAATTCTGCCTGTCCGTGCCGAAGGGGAAGAAAATCCGCGGAGTGCTCCTGCCGAGGAAGTCCCGCCAGAACTGCACTTCGCCCAGGAGGTCGTGGTTGAAGAGGCGGGACTTCTTCCGGGTCACCTGCCGCCCGATGTACTTGGCCTGTATGGACTCGAAGCCGTCGGAGGTGACACGCAACTCGGGTCTGACGCTCAGGCACCACTGGTTGTCACCGATGAGGAAGAAGCGCAGCGAAACAGCACGGTGAAGCCAATAGTTGCGAGCCTCCCCGGTCGCTCGCTTCTTGGGCTGCCATACGACGCTCCGGGTCGCCCTGCTGGCATTCAACGGCCGGTATGGCACGGAGCGTTCAACGCCAGCAGCCTCCGGTTCGAAGTAGTAGCGGTGGTGGTCGTGGTCGAGCCGCAGTCCGAGACGTCCGGTGAGTTTGTTCAGCGACCGGTTCAGCAGCGCGACGTACCACCCCAGCCTGTCGGGATCCGTCCACCACTCCTTGGTGGAGAAGCGCTCGGTCTCCGTGCACGCCACCACGTCGACGAACGGGTTGCTGGTGTCCCGCAAGTCCTGGAATGCCCACAACCGCCCCTCACGCAGGATGAACGGCGTCATCGTCCCAGCAGATGCCGCGGCTGGCCGGACCTCGTTCTCCCGGCCGACAGAGCAAGGAGCTCCGTAGATGTAGCGCGGCATCTGCGTAACCGGCAGCACGTTGCTGTACACGGTGTCGTTGACCATCGGGGGCAGCTCCGTCGGCACGTTGGAACGCCCGCCAAGCCTGCGCTCGATCCGCTGTTCGTGAGTCTCCTTCATGGCGTGCAGACGCTCCACCGTGTACTTCGCCAGCGCACCTTCGGAGTCGATCAGCTGGTGATGCTGATTGCACAGCAAGATCAGGTTCTCGTACCGATTGCGCTCCTCCGGCGTCAACGGTGAATCGCCCCGCGGACCGTTCGGGCTCTCCGCCACGATGTGGGCCATCTCGCCAAGCACCACAACGGGGTCTTCCGGCGTCCCCTGAGCCGTCAGCAGTAAGCCGCATCCGGGAAAGGCGCAGATATTGCCGGAACGCTGGGTCAACTTGCGTTGCTGCGCGACAGGTACGGCCACAACACCTCCTCCAGGTAACCCACATGCTACGGACGACCTCTGACAAAGGCCCTCCCTCGCACAGGAGTGCGAACCATCGGGGCTCCGCTGCGTCGCAGCACCCGCTGGTGGGTCGTCACCGCGTCGGCCCAGCCTCTGATCTGCTGACCACTGGTTGTGCTGTCTTCGCTCAGTTCCTCGACCTGCTCGGCGAAAGCTACCGGGCGCGCCGGGTGGTGATGAGCTGACCGTTGTGGAGGCGGTGGTTGAGGTCGAGGCCGCTGTCGAGCATCGCGAGGACATCGAGGTGGCGGTCGGCGGGCACAGTCGCCACCCGGCGACGGTCGCGGCCGACGCGGATGGTCGGGTGGCGCTCGCTAGGCCGTGCGACGCTGACCGGGCCGTCGGGTGTCCCTGCTGCCAGCCGAGTTAGCGGGGTGGTGGCGGCGCGGTTGTCGAGGAGCTGGTTGATCGGGTCGGAGGGGGTTCGGACGTAGTCGAGGAGGTCCTGGACCTCGTAGTCGTTCGCCTCGTACTGCCGTGTCCAGCCGTCGATGTGGTGCTGGGCGGTCCACTGCCGCAGGCCGGCCGACCGGTGCCCCAGGCGGGCGGCATCGCGGCCGAGGAGGTGGGCGATGCGTCGGGAGGTGATGCCGGAGGTGAGCAGGGTCAGGGCCTGCTCGGTGTCGACGCCGTGGCGGATGTGCCAGGCGGTGTGCGTGTTGAGCCTGGGTGCGCCGGGAGAGAGCACGGGACTGGTGTTGACCAGGTTGATGAGGGCGCCGACGGTCCAGCTCAGGGCGTGCCCGAAGGCGGTGCTGATGTTGCGTACCGCCTGTTCGAGCGCCCACCCGGCAGCGACGCCGGGCTGCCAGGAACGGGCGAGGTCGGGGATCGTGGTGCCGGAGATCCACTCGCGGAGCGCGGGGGCGATCGGGACGTCCATCTGTGTGCCCCGTGTCTCCTTGTCCTTAAAGCTCCAGGTCTTGGTGACCTCCGGGACGTGGTCGAGTAGACGGTCGAAGACCTGGTGCTCGGTGAGGAAGTCGAGGGTGCGTTGAAGCGACCATTCCTCCGGTTCGGCGAGCCGGTCGCCTCCGATGGCGTCGTCCACCGTGTGCCGGTCGAGCAGCACGGCCAACTGGTTCGCGAGCCAGTCGAGGTAGCGGGCCGACCCCAGGCTGGTGCCGGTGGCGGCCCACCGGCCAGCCTGGGCCGGGTCGGTGGTCTCGAACACGGTGGCAACCTTGTCCGCGAGGGTGAGCCACCGGCTGGTTTGCCGGCCGTTGCCTCTCTGGGACAGGGCGAACAGTGCGTCCAGGGCGTCGATGGGATTGCCCTGCGGCGTCGGCGAGGAAGCGTGGAGCTGCAGGACGAGCCAGACAAACGAGGCGAAGTCTGCGGCGATACCATCCGCCAGCGCGAAGACTCCGTCAGCGTCCTGTCGCAGGGTGTCCTCGGCGTCAGCGAGTGCGGTCAGGGCCTCGTCGGTCAGCAGTGCGGAAACGACGCGCAACTGCTCCGGGTCGGGGTTGAGGGAGTCGAACTCGTCGGGGCGGGGCGGGTAGGGGCGGGTCAGGAAGATCCACCCCTCGCTCTCCCGACCAGCCCGCCCCGCGCGGCCGATGGCGTTGAGGAGCTCGGCGGGGGACAGGGTGCGCTGGCCGTCGTAGGTGAGCGGGTCGCCGTCGACCTTGTGGTGGATAATGACCGTGCGCACGGGCAGGTTGACGCCGTCGGTGAGGGTGCTGGTGCTGGCGATCGCCAGGAGCTCGTTGCGACGCAGCGCGCCCTCGACGGCGTGCAGGACATCCTCGGGCAGGGCGCCGTGGTGGTAGGCGACGCCGTGCCGGGTGCAGCGCACTAGCGGGTGTTCCGTGCCGAGCGTGTCGGCGAGGTAGTCGGTCAGAGCCTCGGCTTCGGGCCGCTCGGGCAGGCACTCGGCGATGGCGAGTGCCGCGTCACGGGCTGCCCGCCGGGTGCCGACGACCATCAGCACGCTGCCGACCGCAGTGAGTTCCGCGGCGCCAGCGGCGAAGACCTGGTAGTCGGCGATCCCGCCTGGCAGACGGGTCCGCGCGTTCCACCGGCCTGCGGAGCCGGCGAAGCGCCGCGTGCCCACCTCTCCGGTAGTCAGTCGGGCGATGGCGGACGAGGCGGTCGGCCGGACATCGAGGAGGGTCTCGACGGGCACGGTGGCGAGCACCGGCGAGGCATGCTTTGCCGTCGGTCGCCGCTCCGTCAACTCGGCCTGCTCCGCCATGAGGTTCGGATACATGAGCCCGTGCATCCGGCGCGGGCCCCGCCAGGTGTCGGTGAAGTAGACCTCCCGTTCGGGGCGCTCCGGGTCGAGCCACGAGGCGATGTCGCCCTTATTGCCGACCGCCGCGGACAGCAGCACGAGTCGGATGTCCCTGCGAGCCTGCAGCAGCGTGAGCAGGCTCTCCAGCACGAAGCCGCGCCGCCCCTGGCCCAGGTGGTGGGCCTCGTCGACGACGACCAGCCCGACCTCCGCCAGTGCTTCGCCGGGGTGGTTGCGGATCATGTGCATGAGCCGCTCCGGGGTGACGATCTCCACGTCCCCGCCGTCCGGCTGGGCCGAGGAGGTCCAGGTGCCCAGCGGAAAATCCGGTTGCTCTGCAGCCAGGCGCCGCCCGAGCACCCGCAGCCGGCCCCGCAGTGTCCCGCGCATCTCCCGCCCCAGGCTGCGCATCGGCGACACGTACACCACGCGCCCGGGGCGCTGCGCCAGGTGCGAGCAGATCACCAGCTGCGCCATCAGCGTCTTGCCCGCGCTGGTCGGCACACTGATCAGGCTTCGAGACGTCGCCGGGTCGAGCGGATTGCCGCGCTTGAGCATCAGGAGCTGGCGCTGCGGCGGCCAGAGCGTCATCACTGGCGGCTCCGACAGTGCGAAGCTCCGCGACACTGCCCGGGGAGTGCCCGGGGGGAGCAGTTGGTACAGGCTGCTGGCCGCCATCTCCCCGCTCAGCTGGTACAGATGCGCGGCAACCCACCGCGCGAGCCGATCGCCCCGGCCGGCCGCCTGCGTCATCACGTCCCGCAGCAGCCGCTGCGCCGCCAACAGATCCCGTTCCTCGCCCACTGCCAGGAACTGGTACAGGTGGAAGACGGCCTCCACAACGGCCTCTGCGGGCCCGTACATGGTCCCCGCCAGGGACTCGCGGCGCATCATTGCCCTCACCCCACGCAGCTGCCGCCTCCACGCACGCAGCGCCCGGCCCAGCTCCGGGCGGTCGAAGCCGAGAAAGATGACGCCGGCCTCTACCGACAGGGTGCCGATGTGCCCGCGCAGTTCACCGGTGATGTCAACGAGAGCGTGGACCTGCCGGTAGACGGCGGTGGCGTTCGGGTCCTGCTCGCTGCGCCGGTATCCGGCTTGGGCGGCGAAGGCGATCTGGAGCCGCTCAGCCTCGGGTCTGCGTTCGTCGCCCAGGGCGAGGTCCATCAGGTGCGCGCTTGTGGCGAAGGCTCGCCGCACCTGCACCGCGTCGTAGCCAGGAGTCTCCGGGGCGAGCGCCGCGAGCCCGTGCAGGTACCACGCCGTGGCGAGGGTCTCGTCCTCGATCTCCCGCTCACCGCGGAAGGCCGCGACCTCTAGCTCGGTCATCGCCGCCAGCAGGTCCGGTGCGCTGGGCAGCACCCCGCCCGCCCGGTGCTCGCCGAGCGCGGACGCGAGTACCTCCAGGTCTAGAGTGCGCTCCACACGTACCTCCTCACGTCCTTCGCGAAGTCTTCAAGATCCTCGATCGCCACCACTACGCCCTGCAGCGCGCCCGGGTGGGTGTGGGTGGTGAAGTGCTGGTGCGAGCGCTCGAAGGCCGTGTCCGGGATGTATTCGGCGTCGAGAGCGATGCTGACCCCGCCGTTCCCCGACACCTTCGCGTCCACCCATTGCCGAGCTATTGAGGCAACGAACTCCCGGGTGTCGGGGGCCAGCTCCCGGCCTCCCCACGAGATCTGACCCAGGTACCGCGCCCCCCAAGTGTTCAACTGCTGCCATGCCTTGCGGATCGTGTCGCTCGGCTTCGTCTTTTCCGCGGTGAATTTCTTCATCTCCCACAACCGGAAGACGAACCCCAGCTCGCTGCCGGGCACTCGGTGGATCACCAGCCCGTCCGGCCCGCTGTCCGTCACCGTCGATGAGGGCGGGTCCAGGATCTCTACGCTGCGCCCCGGCTCGGGGGGAAGGTCGCGGGTGGAGAGATACCAGAGCCACTCGCCTACGTAGCCAGTAATGCCGGTGGTGTCGTTGGCCTCGAATACCGGGCCGGCGTAGAGCAGGACGTGGGCGCGATCGGGGCCGGTCAGCGGGGTGCCGGCCAGGGCGCTGTCGCGCCAGAGCCGGTATGCGAGGTCGTCCAGGTCGGTACGGGCCCGCATGATCTCGTCGGCGATGATCCAGGCTGCCGCATCAAGGTCCTCGGGCTCCGGCCCGATGGTTACCACCAAGTCCCACGGGCACACCTGTCCGATGCCGCGGCTCTCCCGCTGAGTGAAGTCCACAAGGCGGCCTCCGGCGGCCCGGGCGCGCTCCATGGCCTGCAGTGCGGGTATCGACACCCGTCCCCACCCCCGCTCCTGACTCGGTGCCGAGCCCCGCGGCAACACGGATCACCCTACCCAGCAAAATCTGGTCTGTGAGGGCGGATACTGCGTGAGCGTGGCCGCGGGCCTGCTGCGGGCGCGGCCGTGCGAGTGCCGGACTCGCGTGGCCGCGGCCCTGGGCGCGGCGGCCACCGGCCGTATGGCACAGCGACTGAACGGTCATGATCGGTGATGGCTACCCACCGTCACCACCGAATACGGCCAGACCTACATTTCGAACAGTTGCAGCTGCCCTTCAGTGTCGACGTCGAGTGCCTCCAACTCCAAGTTCGGCACAGGCTGTTCCACCGGCGATGCGTCCTGCGCGTCATCCAAATCGTCTGAAGCGTCGGATTGGACCGTGGCCCCTGCGTCTCCCGTTTCCGCCTCGTCGTCCTTCGGTGTCGGCAGTACGTACTCCTGTGCCAGGCCGGCCAGGTGAAGTGGCAGGGGCAGGGCAAGCGCCTGGTCGTAGTCCGAGGGCTGGCGCAGAATATGGGTGAGAAGCGCGAGGGACCTAGGGTCGTCGCCGTCGTCCCGATGGCAACCGACGACGGCGATCTCCAGCAGCCCCGGCATCCAGGCCGCCTGGCCGGTGTCGATGGTGGGTTCACCCTTGCGCTTGCCCTGAGCGATCGGCCGGGGCGAGAGCTTGTCGGCGGTCACCGCCGCGTGCTTGAACTGCACGGGCTTGGCCGTCGTACTGAAGAACACGCGGGCGTCTTCAGCGGCATCCTCTGGCACCCACAAGCCCTGCTGGATGCCGTTCGCCTTGCCCTCCGGGGCTCTCCCCCACCACTGCGGAGTTTCGTTCCGGGCGCCTGCGCGGACCCGGACCATCCGCAGGTCGGGGTCGAGGCGACGAGCGGGAGCGAGGCCGTCCTGCAGGCGATCCCGTTCGATCCGGCCGTCCTGGAGCCAGGTCCAGTGCGAGCGGGCGTTGTGGGCCTCGGCGAACAGGACGGTTGGTGCGGTGCGTAGGGAGGCACGCAGACCCTGAAGCCACTCGGCGGCCTCACGGCGCTGCCGTTCACGTTCTTGGTAGCGTTTCGGGCGCTCGGTCCCACTTTCCGTCTGCACCTCCGAGGTGTCGGCCTCGTCGTCCTGTGAGCCGCGCTGGCTGGGCAGAACGGGCTTGACCTCAGCTTTTGTCGTCAGCCTCAGCAGGAGTTCGGGGTAGGGGACCCAGGCGCCTGCGCCGGAGCGCGCCTCGGGGTCCCAGCCTTCGACACGGGCCGCGTCGGTGCCGGCCGGATCGGGGGTGATCATGACGCCGACCGGGAGGTACGCGGCCCAGCGATTCCGGGTCGTACGGTTCTTACGGACCATCCACAGTGCGGCATGCCGCAGTCCGTCGGGCAGTCCGTCGTCCTCGGCGAGCCGGGGGAGGGTGCGCGCGCCGAGCTGCCGCAGGCCGTCGTTCCAGGCACTTAGCGTGCGGTGCCGCAGGCTGGACGCTGTTTCCGCGCCCTTGCCGTTCTCGCCGCCTGCTTCGGGCACCGTGGTGAACTGTGTGACGAAGCCTGCCTTGCCACAGCCGAGTCGCATGGCGAACTTCGGGTCGTGCAGTCTGCTTGGATATGACGCGGCGCGGCCGATCTCTACCAGGGCGAGGGCCGGCGCTTCGGTAGTGCGTTCCGCAGCCAGCCACTGTGCGGCGCTGTCGCGGCGGGCCACTGTCGCGGCGGTCACCTGGACGTCCTTGATATGGGTGCCGGTGGGCAGGTCGAGCGGGGCAAGGAGGCTGTCGGCAGTACGGTCACTGAGCGCGACGAGCGGGCGCATGCAGCGGACCCGCACGGTCAGCTCCGGAGCGGACCACTCGTGCACGACCGGCGCGCCGGCCGTGGCGTCGTCGTACTGCTGTGCGGTGAAGGACCCGCCGTCGCCCTTAAGGCCCAGAAGCTCACCGAGGGAGGCCAAAGCGGCGTCGCGCAGCCGCGGCGACTGCCACAGCAGCCGTGCCTCAAGCACGGGAGCGCCGCCCTGGCGCGCTACGCCGTCGAGAGCGTCCAGCGCGTAGGCCGTCGCCAGCCGGCGCTGAGCGCACCGTTCCGCTTCGACCGTCTCCTTGTCGCCCTTGGGGATGTTCGCGGGCGTGCCTCGATCGATCAGCGCGAGGTCCGGGGCGCGGCGCAGTTCGGACGTGAGGGCGCCTTCCGCCCAGGCTGTGAGCTGTGAGAGCTGGTGTGCCATGAAGCCGGGGCCTACGTCGTGCCGCCCCATAGCGGTGCGGTACAGAATGCCGGCTCGGGCATCGTCGCGCAGCCAGGACGCGGGGTCGGTCAGGATCGCGTCGGCGTCCGGGAAGGGCTCGCCCAGGGGCAGTCCGGCGAGCATCGCTGCGGGGCCGCCCGCGCGCCACCGGTCGGCGAAGTCACCCTTCTCACCCATGTCCTTGTCCCAGTAGCGCTCCAGAGCGGCGACGGCGAACCGCTCGCTGCGGGGCGTGCCCGGCAGGAACGGCCTGCGCGGACGCAGCAGGACGGTGGTGCTCGCACCCCACGGGAGGCGCAACCGACCCGTCTTGGCGTTGGTACGAGTGGCCCAGCGGCGAACCGACCAGCGGAGGTTGAAGCGCGGCAGCGGGTCGAACGGCACGGTCTGGAGCGTGATCGACAGCGTCACCGACCACCAGGAGTCCTGCTTCTCGTCCGGCCCGGGGAACCGGATCGGTTCGGAGACGAGTTGGGCACCCTGGTCACGTGGTCCACGTGGCATGGCCCGGAAGATGAGCTGCCCACCGTCGTACGGGTACGGGCCTAGCGCGAGGATCCGCCGGGCCAGCCAGTCGGGGCTGAGGCTGTACTGGTGCGGTGACGGACGTGCGGTGCCGCCATCGGTCGGGACGTCACGCGGCAGGAGTTCATGGTGGACGGTCTTCCAGCGCGGCGGATGGGCGGCCAGTTCTGCGATGGTCTCCTTCAGCAGGCCGCGGTACTCGGGCTCGGGCCGCAAGTCACGCAGCCAGTGCTTGAGCACGGTGTCCAGGACAGGGCCGGGGAGCGGGTCGGGGAGGTCGGCGGGCGCACATAGCCAGTGGGCTGGCGCGCCCGGGTCACGGTCGTAGAAGGGGCGTGGCAGCGCGAGGACGTCGGGCGCGAAAGCCTGCAGGACCTGTTCCAGGCGCCAGGTCGGTGCTGTCTTCCACGGCTCCTTGCCCGCTGCCACCCGGGGCGCGTTGCAGAGAGTCAGGACGGCGTCCCGCCACTGCTCGGGGAAGGGCAGGACGCGGTAGGGCACGGTGTGAGAGGCCAAGGCGTCGGCCGGGCGCCAGGCCGTGGTGCGGGCGGAGCGATAGACGGGTGGCATGGGACGGCTCCTCGCGAGCAGAGTCGGGAAGTCAGCGATGGGTCATTGTGCGGAGGGCGTTGTAGAACGGCTGGTACAGGAGACGGACCAGAGAGCGAGCAGACGGGTCGGGGTGGGGCGGGGCGATGTCGGGCCCGTCCGTCAGGTAGGGGTCGAGGATGCCGGCGAGGGCGTGGAGCAGGCCGTCGGTGCCCGGCACATCAGTCCCGGAGGACGGTTGGCCAGTGCTGCCGGGTGCGAGCTGTCTCGCCAGGCGAGGCGAGAAGGCGGCATCGACGAACACCACCCGGGCCGGCACTCCGCCGCGCACCAGACGGCCGATGACCTGCCAGAGCGTGACGAGTTGGTCCCAGGCGAAGGCGCGCTTCTCCCAGGCGGGCAGTGAACTGTAGGCGTACCTGCGGTTGAGCAGCCGACGCCATTCGCGGCGGCCCTGTTGGCGCAGGACTCCGGCCGCTTCGTCCAGCGATCCCGCTTTCTCCATGAGTTCGGTGAGCGTGTGCGGGCCGTCGAGGGTGTCGCGGCGCGGCTGGTCGCGGAGCATGCCGCTCAGCCAATCGTTGACCGCGAAGACGGACAGGTCGAGGTCGTCGGGGCGGGGGTGAGGGCGGACCAGGAACAAAGCCGTGCCGAAGGCCGCTTTGCCCTCCTCGTTGAGGATGTTGTGGCCACGCTCGACGGCCAGCAGCGGAGCGACCAAGACTTCTGCGGTGTCATCGTCGGCGAAGCGGGCGACGTCGCCACGCCGTAGTGTCGCCGGAGTCTCGTCCTGCTGCCCCGGGGCGGTGCCGGCTGGTACGCCGCTGCCGCGGGCCTCGTCATCCGGGATCAGCGCGCTCACCTTGCCGCGCCAGGCGTCGAACCGGTGCAGTGCCTCGGCCACCGCAGCGGCTTCCCGGTAACTGCCCACAAGGATCAGCGCTCTCCGCCGCGTCGTCTCAGGGATACGGCTGATCTCCTGACCCAGCACCGAAGAGCCGCCCGGGCCCGGTTCGCCGAGCCGCCGGGCCATCGCGACCGCCTGGGCGAGCCGGTCGCGCGGCGGTGTGCCGGAGAGGCTCATCGGGCGCTCGTCCCGGTCGTAGAGGAAACGGGTGGCGAACGAGGTTCGGGCCACGGCAGCCAGGGACACGTCGGTGGGCTTGAGGACGAGGCTCACCGGGACGCGGACGTGGGCGCGGCTGGACTCGCCGGCCCAACTGGTACCGGACATCAACACGACGTGCGGGCCGCCACGACCAGTGGCCGGGTCGGCGCCGAGGCTGTTCAGGTTCAGCAGCAGCTCGCGCCCGACTCCGGCACACCGGAAGAAGCGCAGGGTGCCGCCCCGGCGGCCGGCGTCGTCGCGTTCCTCGCCGTCCGGGAGATACTGG
The DNA here is from genome assembly GCF_039536205.1 of Streptomyces sannanensis. Classification (GTDB taxonomy): domain Bacteria; phylum Actinomycetota; class Actinomycetes; order Streptomycetales; family Streptomycetaceae; genus Streptomyces; species Streptomyces sannanensis. The sequence continues at coordinate 124,767 of NZ_BAAAYL010000001.1, forward strand.
TAGCCGAGGATGTTGCCCATGGGCGCCTCGGGCACCAGCGGGGCGTAGTCCAGCGGGACGCGCCGGGCCAGCTCCCTGCCCTGGGAGTCCAGTCGCAGGGCGGCCTCCACGTGCGGCCATAGGAAGGTGAGTCGCTCCAGCCTGTGGTGGAGGGTGCTGAGCAGCAGGAGAAAGGAGAGCCGCAGGCATAGGACGTCCCACCAGTCCTTCGTCGGCTCGGGCGGGGGCGTGGTGAATGCAGGCTGTTCGGCCCGTACTTCCTCCGTCACCCGGTCGACGAGCTGACCGGCCAGCTCACGCACCCGATCCCTCGTGCGGCCCGCTGCCATGTGGTGCAGGAGGGCGTCGGCCGTGTCGGTGAGGACGCCGGTGAGCGGGTCGAGGGCGTCGCCTTCTCCGAACGGATCGTCGCGGAAGGCATCCCAGGCAGCCTCGAGCAAGCGGCGGGCCGGGGAGAGCGCGAGGTGCGGGGAGGGGCCCGGCTCGTCCGCCACGTCGTCATAGCCCTCGTAGAGTTCAGCGCTGTCCTCACCCATGTCGGCCGCCGCGGACGCCTCCCGTTCGACCTGGTACTGCTCGCCTTCGCGGTGGCGCCGGGTCACATCGCGGAACAGATCGTCGAGCAGGCTCTGTTGGAGGGTCCACGGGCTGAAGTAGGCGGGATCAGCCCACTCCCGGAGGTACTCGTCCTTGATCAGCAGAGCGCAGAGCGGATCGACGGCAAGGGTGACGGTTCCCAGTGCCCGGTTCCACTGGGCGACCTGGCCGTCGGTCAGCGGCAGGCGGGCGCGCCTGCTCAGCTCCTCGATCTTGTAACGATTCAGCTGGTCGAGCCAGGAGTCGGTGTCGGGGCGAACCAGCGTGCCGGAGGGGGTGAAGAGGCGGTCCAGTGCCATCTGGACGCTGTCTGCCTCGTCCACGAAAATCAGGTCGCTGCGCAGACAGGCCAGTTCCAGCTGGCGCAGCCGCTCGTCGTTGAGTTGCGCGGGCACCTGGCTCTGTACCAGGCTGGCCGGGTTGGCCACCCAGATCAGAGCGTCGACCTGCGCGCGGGCAGCCGCGTGGCGCGGGCATTCGGCCCACAGAGGGCAACCGTGCGGGCGACCGGGCAGGCGGTCAGGGGCGTGGGCCTGGCGGGGTGCGGTGTTCCTCCGGTCGGGAGTCCACTGCTCCAGGACGACTGATTCCGGTTCCGCTGGGCCGCGCTGTGGCTCGGGATGCAGCCGGGTGCATGGTGCGTCGCGGTATTGCAGCGGATCGCCGTCGACGCCGCGCAGACCGCTCACTGCGCAGGCGGTGCTCAGCAGGTCGAAGCCGGGGTCGTCGTGGTCGAGGAGGTTATCGATTCCTCGGGCGGAGAGCCGCCGGTGCAGCCGCTGGACGTGTTGCTCGCGTGTCGTGGTGCCGAGCACCGGCGCGACGGCGATGTCGAGTGCCTCGAAGAGACTGCACAGCCGTAGCTGTTCGGCGACGTCTCCGACGACGAGCGTGGTGCGCAGCGGGATCTCGCGCCGGGCGGCCCACACGGCCACCAGAATCATGAACGTGCTCTTGCCGGCGCCGACCATGCCGGCTAGGTGTACCATGCCGGCCAGTTCGACCTCGTCGGCCTCGGTGTAGTCCGTTCCCGCGGCATTGCGGGGCGCGAACCTGACCCCCTCCAGCCGCTGTTCCCAGTGACCGGGATGCGGGACCTCCGCCTCGCGCTCGGCCTCGTCCATCCACCGGGCCGTTGCTCGCAGTTCGGCGCGGCACACGCTGAGGGGCTCGCCGCCCCCGGGCCGTCCTGCGGCAAGGTCGTGGCCGGGTGGGTTGGCGCGGACGAGTTCCTCGGGAATGGTAACCGAGGCGTTGCGGCGGCGTTCCTGGAAGGAACTCGTCCCTGCCGGGGCCGGTTTGAGGGCACGGGTGACCAGGTCCGGCAGCCGGCTGAGGGCCTGGTCGTAGATGTCCATCCGTCGCCCGGCCACCATCGGTACCACGGGTCGGGGACCGCCGGTGGTTCCGACTGGCGGCAGCTCGTAAGCCCGCAGCCTGTTGGCGACCGACCGGTAGGCGTCCAGCGCCTGCCGCCAGGCGCGCCGCCGCAGCGGCCACAGGAGGTGCCGGGCGGCGGCGAGGGCCGTGCGCTGCCACGGATGTTGCGCCAGCCCGGCGTGTTGCGCGAACGGGTAACCGCCGAACAGCGCATAGGCATCCACGGCATCCGCCGTAGGGGCAAGCCGTTCGAGCAGCCGCAGCCCCAGCTCGACGCGGCACAACTCGACGGGGCCAAACCCGTCCGGGGCTCCGGCCTCGGGCCATTCGTCCCTCAACTCCCCCGCTACAGCCTCGCACCAGGCTTTCTCATCACGCATCTGTGCCCTCCTGGCTCTCGGCGCGGGTGCCACGGCGCGACTCGGCCAGCCGCTGCCGGGCAGCCCGGATCAATTCGTCGTCGGTGAGCAGGCGTACGGCAGCAGCCGCTGGGGGCCGAGCTCGCTGAAACGCCTGCTGATAGCCGGGGCGCTCGCGTACCCGGTAGACAGGCACCACCCAGAACGCCTCGTCGTACGGAGGCTCGGGCCGCACGGGGCGGGCGGCTCGGCCGAGGAAGGCCGGGTGCGCCCAGTCTTTGACGTCGACGGCCCAGCGGTGGCCGTCGGGGAAGACCACCAGCAGGTCGTAGGTGTCGAAACCCGGCCACATGGTGACGTCGAGGCCCAGACCGGTGAGCCGGTCCTCCAATTCCACCTCAGCCAGTCCCGGCCCGGTGACGTGTCGGCGCAGCGGGCGCTCCAGCTGGTACAAAGTGCCGGCGTGAGCCGCCTCGATCAGACGGCCGACCGGCGGGTCTCCCTGCCGTCGGCAGCGATCCCGCTCGCACCACCACTCTCTGCCTGCAAGCGGCGTCAGCAGTGTTCCGCAGCGACCGCACACCGCGTAGCAACCATCCCGGCTCCAGGAAAGAGGGACCTCCGGGTAGATCAGGTCGATGAGCTCCCAGACCGGCTCCAGCGTGAAGTCGCCGTGCAAGGCGAAGAGCTCCTGGGCTGTAAGCACCGGCCGCCGCACCAACAGGCTGCGGAACTCGGTGTATGCGTCCTCCTCTCCGTGGCTGCGGCAGCGGTCCAGAGCGGTCCGCATCACCTGCTGGTCGCGATGCCGCACAGCCGGGTCGGGCGCCGAATGTTCCCATTCGCTCCACTCATGGCACAACTGGGTGGGGCGATGCGAGTACGGGTCTAGCAGAACGTCGTCGGGGCCGACGGCGTCCGACGGCAGTGACAGCGGCCAGTCCTCCAACGGGATGTCAGCACACCGCTGGACGAGTTCGGCGAGTGAGGCGGGTGGCCGGAGTCCGCCGCGCAGCCAGGCGACAACCGCCCGGTCCAGGGCGAGTTGGACGACGGGAGGGTACGGAAGACAGAAGGCGTCCAACCCAGTGGTGTGGTCCAGGACACACAGGGCCCGGGCCACGGTGGCCAGCAGCGGCACGCCGTCATGGGCAGCCCAGGCATCGAGCGTTTCGGCGGACGAATCGAAGGTGGCAAGGGGACTCGCAGGCACGGTTTCCACTCCAGGTGGTGCGACGAGCGACATGACGGAAACAACGGAAATTCCCTCAACCTGCGGCAGCCACGCGCTCTTTACCAGTGGCACACCAGGACAGCGCCTCGCAGCCTGTGCAGTCGTAACCGGGCCGGGGCACCGCGTCGTAGCGGGTCTCGGCGGACCAAGGCACGGTGTACGAGGCAAGGACGGTACGGGCGTGCTCGACCGTGGCCTCATCGCCCGGATCGAACTCTTCAAGGGACACCCCGTCCGGGCGCAGGATCTCCAGTTCCACGCGGGATCGTCGCGAATCGCCGCCGAGCACGCCGCCCGCCAGAAGCAGTAACGAGAGGGCGAGCTGCGGATGCTTCTCCAGCAGAACGGACCGGCCGCCTGGTGGAAACGCGCTGGTCTTGGTCTCGCGGACGACGACGCCGCCGCGTTCCTCGTAGACCAGATCGCACGAGGCGATGACCACGACGTCGGACTGCGGGTCGTGGGCCATCACTCGATGCTGCGGGCGGAACCGCGTCGCCGCCGGATTGTCGAGCGGGCACCTGGCCTGGTGGGCCCGGAGCATGCCGAGGGCGGGGGCCAGCTCATCGTCCGTGAGGCCGGGCAGGTGTGCGGGTAGGGGCACCTCGCGGCACGGCGAGGCGTCCGCCGAGGTGTGCCGGGCGTTGAGCCAGCCGTCGACGGCCCGGCCTCTGCGCACGGCCTCGTTCTCCTGAACGGAGGCCGGCAGCTTGAGTACGCGGGTCAGGTGGTAGCGGGCGGGACAGTCGCGGTGTGCTCTCAGGTCGCTGACCGATACCGTGCGCCGCTTGCGAGGCCGCGTGGGAGGTGGGAGCACGAGGAGATCGGGCGCCCGCGGTACGACGGGGCACTCGGGTAACACCTTGCAACCTGCGCAGTGGGCACCGGCGACGCGATCGCGGCCGTCGAGGACACGGCCGAGCCGGGGCACGACGTGCTGCTCGTGCAAGTCCATGATCTCTTCAGCGGTCCAGTCCGCGAAGGCGTCGGTCTCCGTTGTGCGCAGAAGACGGACCCGGCCTTCGGTAAGGCCGGCGGAGTAGACCCGGACGCGTTCTGGCCGCGGCGGCGGCGCCGGGTGCCTGAGAGCTGGGGAGTGATGCTCGAAGGATGGGATGCGAGCCGGAGTCCCGTAATACAGGACAGAGGCGACAGCGGCGAGTTCGGGCAGCGGGAGTCGCTCTTTGGCATCTCCTTTGGTGGGAATCACGAGTTCGCGCAGCGTCGCGTCGTCCGAGACGTACTGCCTCCCCCAGACAGTGCGCTCGTAGTCGGTGATGCCGCGCTCGTCGGGCTCCTCAAGCGTGCGAAACGCGATCCATGCGTCCGGGGCGCGGAACGTGCGCGGAACGTCGGCGCTGTCGCGGCTTTCCTGGTCCCTGCGGCGGGCGTCGAGGTAACGCTCCGCGGCCGCCGCCGACCAGGTCACGTGCTGCGGCAGGCACCGGGAGCGCGTCCGGCGACACCGCTCCATGGCCTCTTCGATGCTCTGCGCCGCGCCGGACTCCAGTTGATCGAGCAGTTCCTGCACGAGCGCGAACGGGAACTCCTCGCGTGGAGTCTTGGACGAAACCCGTTCCGCAGCGAACACGTCGCGGCGGACACTGAGAGCACGGTTCATCGGACAACCGGGCTCCTCGTCGCGCAGATGACGGACCGGGATGCGGGCCAGGCGCCCGACGCCGACCGTACCGGGAGGGTTGTCCCAGGGCTGCACGGTGCCGACTCCTTGCAGTCTCGACGGTGAGGGCATCACCGTGACAGAGCTCTGTGAACAAAGTCAAGGCACGCAAGAATCTCCTGTAGCTTGCTGTCTGACGGTTCGCCAGGAGAGGCAGGGAGTGTGTGTGGTGGAGCCATGGCCGGCGGGGAAGAAGCTCGCGGGCAGATTCAGCCGCGCCGGCGAAGGCGCATGGGGTGGCATGGGGGTCGTCTATCGGGCGACCGACGACAGGCATGCCGAGCGGGCGGTCGCGGTGAAGTTCCTGTGGCCTCGAGATCCGGAGGCCACCCTGCGCGGGTACCGGACTCCCACCCCACAAGAGCTACGGCGTTTCGACCGCGAGTGCGAAATGCACCAACGCTTCGGTGGCCGGGGCGTGCCAGCCTTCGTCCACGCCGATCTCTCCCCGCCGCGCCCGTACCTCGTCACAGAGTACGTCGACGGCGATGACCTGCATGCTTTTCTCACCCGGAACCGACCCACCCTGTCGGCTGCGGCGTGTGTGATCGTCCCGCTGCTGGAAGTGCTCGGTCGGGTGCACGGCGCGGGCGTGGTACACCGGGACGTCAAGCCAGCCAACATCCTGCTGGCCCGACGCGACGGCGTCGTATACCTCACCGACTTCGGCATCGCCCTGCCGAAAGATCCGGCGGCCACCCGGTACACCAACGGACGGACGCCCGGCACGATCGGCTACATGGCTCCGGAGATCCACCGCGGCGAACGGAACCCGGGCCCGGAGGCCGACCTCTACAGTGTCGCCTGCATCGCGTTCCAGATGGTAACTGGACGGCTGGTCTTCGAGGCCGGCCACTCCGACTACGACTTGGCCCGCCTGCACTGCGAGGAGCGGCCGCCGCTGCTCAGCGACGACGTCCCCGGCCTGCCGTCCGAGATCGTGGACATCACGGACCGTATGCTCGCCAAGTCGCCCGCCGATCGGCCGCCTCTGGAACTGGCACTTGAGATCTGGCGGCCCCTGCTGCCCTCGCCGGGCGACTCCTCTCCACGCCCCGCCCTCGACCCGGACCCGACCCTGCCCCATCGCACCCCGGGGACCGCTGCGGCCCCGCTCTCGGAAGCAGCGCCGACGGGTCCGCGCCGCCCTCGGGTGCATCGCCGACCCGTCGGCGGTCCCACCCGGTCCGCGCTCCGAAATCTGTGCGCCGAGGCCGAGATCGAAATCGAACGCGGCGAACCGGACAAGGCCGTCGACGAGTTGACCGCCATGCTGCTGCGCGCCGAGCAGTGCCTCCCTGGGGCGGTCCGCGAAGTGCAAAGCGCGCGCCTCGTCGTGGCCCGTGCTCAGATGCTGCGCGGAGAGACTGCCTCCGCGGGCCGCATCTGCCGGGATGTCGCCAGGCGGCTCGCGGACGCATCGGCCGGCACGGATGCCGGTGAACTGCGAGCACGGGCACGGCTCGTCGCGGTCCAGGTGATGACCGCGGAAGGGAGCCCGGTCCAGGCGGTGGCCGACACTTGGCTGGAGCTGGCCGAGGAACTCGCGTTCTGGCCCGGGCCAGGACCATCCCGCCAGACCGTGGAATTCTGCCGAGAAGTAGGAGTCGAAGTGAAGGAACTTGTTCTGGACGCGAGGCAAGGTGAAGTGTCCCCGGCGCTGCCCGAGGCAATCCGCAAGCTGCTGGATCGCCTGCCAGGGCCAGCTTGAGGAACTCCGCGGAAACCGGGGCCCTGCCTCTGCCTGGGCCCGGCCCCTCACTCCTCCGTCAGCCTGCCCTGGGCCAGCAGCCCCGACAACATGGCTGAGAGCGCATCACCGTGCCTGCCCAGGTCGGCCACCGCCTCCCGGAACCGGACGAGTCGGCGGTGGACCTCCCCGATCCGCCGCTGCTGCGTCGCCGGCGCGCGCAGGACGCGGAGTCGGCGCACGTCGACGCGAGAGGAAGAGGAGGCACGCGTCCCTGCCCGCTGGTCGTTGCCTGGCGCGCTCAGACACGCGGCGAGGAAGAACGGGTCGAGCAGCGCAGGGTCGGTCCGCAGCCGGACGGTGTGGGCACCGAGCAGTCGCGGTCCGGCCGTCTCGACCCAGACGTCGAATCCGCCGGCCGCGGTCACGACCACGACATCGCCGAAGGACGTCAGAACCCCCTGTCCCTCAGCCTCCAACTCGGTGGCCTGCGCCGCGGCAACCCATGGCTCCTCACCCCGTACGGCCCATGGGGTGATGACGGGCAGAGCATCCTCGGCCTGCTCTCCCTGCTGGATCAGATCGTCAGCGAGAACCTTGCCGGGCATCACCTCGAGAGCACCGGAACGCTCCAGATCACCTACGAAGATGTAGCTGAAGTCGTCCGGCGCTGCGGCACTCGCCTCGTGTTCGCGTACTGCCTTGGCCGCATCGTCCATATCCATCAGGGCCCTGTCCCAGCCGGTCCAGGCGCGGCGCAGTTCCACCGGCCCCACGGACCGCTCGGTCACGGTACGGCGAGAGGGCGTCAGGTCGGTCCCGTCACTAAGCAGTTCCGCGGTCGGCACCCGTGTGACGCCAAGTAGGTCACTGCCACGCAGGGCCGCCACGGTGCGCTCACGCAGACCGTCCCAGTCGACGGCCATGCCGCGACCGGTGATCGCGGTCGTCCGGCAGTCCGCAGCGTCGACGAAGGTCACCTCATCCGCGGAATGTTCACGGGGCGTCGCCAGCAGCCACAGATGCAATCCCACCCCATGCGGCGGCGCGCTCCCGGGCGGCAGCGCGACTACGGCTCGCACGGCTCCGGTGCGTACCAACCCCGCCCGAATTCGCCGTCCGGCCCGGCGCGAAGCGACACCCGGTGGTAGGACCAGCACTGCTACTCCCCCAGGTTCCAGCACGGACAGACAGTGCTGCACCCACGCCAGCTCAGGCTCGGTCCGTGGTGGCGTGCCATACGTCCAGCGAGGATCGGTCGCCAGTTCGTCGTGCCCCCAGGAACGCTCGTTGGACGGTGGATAGCTCAGAACCACGTCTGCGCGAGAGGCGTGCCGCAGGGGGGCATCAAGCAGTGTGTCCCCAGACTGCACGTGACGCTCGCAGCCCGGGAACTCCAGAGCCAGTCTGGCTCGGGTCAGGCGAGCCACAGCAACATCGTTGTCGACACCTGCCAGCGCAGGCGGAGGTACCTGCCCCGACCATCGCCGACCGGACGCAGCCAGGAGCGAACCCATTCCGCACGCAGGGTCCAGCACCCGACGCACCGGCGCAGTGTCGTCACGGAGTTCGGCCGCCAGAGCCACCATGGTGTCGGCCAGTTGGCGGGGAGTGACGATCAACTGACGTACGTGGACGGCGTGCCAACGATCCAGCAGCACGGCGAAGGCTTCCTTCGACGACTGACGAAGGGCCAGCCGCACGACCTCGTCCGCCAGCTTCCGGTCGGCAGCGCTGGGTTCCGGGGCTCCGCGCGGCGGGTTCATCGCCGGGATCGCCAGGCGCTCCCCCGCCGAGGCCAGTAGATGAGCCATCCCGCCCCGGTCACCGAGGTCCTCGATCCGCGGCCAGAGACGGTCCCAGCCACTGGAGGACTCGTCGATCTTGCCGTGTCGTAGAAGCCAGGATTCCGCATCCGCCAGGGAGAACATGGGGCTGGCGTCAGTGCCGCCGACCGGCTTGGGGAAGTCGCTGTGCCGCCGCCTCCAGTTACTCACGGCGGCACGACCGACTCCGGCAAGCCGCGCGATCCCTGCAAGGCTGAGCGTGACCGGTTCATCGTGCTGCTCCATGGTCTCTCGTTTCAGGGATGGTCTAGCTGGATATGGCAGGCAACGATGCACCCGAGGCATGGCGCAGCCGGCGACCGAAGCCTACGCGTTGACTCTGTCAATGTACTCAGGCTTAGGGTGCACGAGAGCCGAGCCCAGCAGCGAGCCGCACGCACCGCTGTCATTCCCGACGCCATGCCCGCTCCGAAGCATCTGCCCCAGCGGAACGGCAGATGTCTGGATTCGGTGGACTTTCCGCCTCGACAGCTCGGAGCAGGCGCTGCTCTCCACTGAATTCGCATGCTTGCACCCCCATCGGCCCCAAGGGACCAGGAGGTCTTTCCCGAGGTGACCGACACGACGGTGGAGGAGTGGCGGCCGGCCCATGCCGACCTGACGTGGGCGAACGTGACCGGCCCGGAGTTCTACAGGATCGACTGGGAGGACCGGGGCATAGTGCCACGAGGGCTGGACGCGGCAACGCTACGGGGCCATTCCCTCGCCGTCCCGGCCATTGTGGAACGTGTGTGGAGCGAGCGACGGCCGGACTTGGAGAGCAGGCCCGGACGGCTGATGGCGCTGTTCTTGTTCGCGAAGGGCACCGGGCCACACGCGCGCCCCAAGGATCCGCGGCTCGAGCCGGCCAGGAAGGAAGGCTCTGCACTACGAGGTGTTCGAGGAACTCGGCGGCAAAGTAGACCGAAGGCGGGCACGCCTGGATGGAGCGGGCCACCTCCGTCGTCCCACGGCCAGCCGGGCGCGCACTTGTTGATTCAGCCGAGGTTGAATCGGAGCCTCAGCTGGGTGCTGACCAGTTCGTAGCCAGCGAGGTCGGGGGCGCCGAATGGGTTGGGCAGGACGGTGATGTTGCGGCGGTCGCGGTCGAGGACGTGAGAGACGTACACGATGAAGTACGTCTCGTCCGGCTTCAGGCGAGAAGCGCGTCGAACCTCGGATTCGCCGAGGATGATCTCGCCGCTGTGGCCGGTGGATGCCTTGACCTCGTAGAGGTAGGTCGCGTCGCCGTCGTGGATGAGGAAGTCGTAGCCGAGCCGGTCGTCCCCCGGCTGCGCGCCGGCGAGCCCGTGGACTCGCAGGCCGGACTTCCATGAGTCCTGTGGTTCGACCCCGAACTGCTCTTGCAGCCACGCGGCCACCGCCGCCTCCCCCGCAAGGCCCACGGCCAATGTCCGGTCTTGGTCGCTCGCGGGGACCTGGTACGAACCGCTGTGCGACCTTGCACCGGACGACGAGGAGGTGCGTGGCTGCGGAATGCGGGGCGCGAGCGCCGTGGCGGACGTAGCCGAGGTGGCCCGCTGCTTAGGCGTGAGGTCTGCGGCCACCTCGCGGGCGAGCGCCGCCAGGTCGTCGGGCCGGGCCGACACGGGCCTGCCGTTCAGCATTACATGGGGGCCGGGTGCGGACCCACCGGGTCCGCACCCGCCCGTGGCTCCGCCGGTGCTCCCCGCGGGCTCCAGGGGACGTGTCGCGGCCAGTCCGAGGTCCGCGCGCCGGTCCGACAGAGGCATGTCTTGGGGCCAGTGACCGCGAGCCCTAAGCCTTGATCCACCGACGTGGTCTGAAAGTGGTCTTCTGACTGATCCTGAGCCCGTTTCGGGATGGTCGTTGGGCTTGGGCAGCGTGTAGCTGCTGGTCTGCCCAGCGTTTCCACGTGTTCGGTTCCGGTTGGGCCCTGGCGGGCGGGGTGGGCAGGGGCGGTTCGTGTCAGCCGGCTGGTCCGTGGACGGTGTCGAAGAGGTGTGTCCAGGCGTGCTGCCAGGGCCAGTTGTGGGGCAGGTGCAGGGTGATGCGTCGCGCTGAGCGGGCGATCCTGGCGGGGACGTGGACCAGGTGGGCGCGGAGGGTGGCGGTGGTGGCCTTGGCGTGGAAGGCGGAGGTCAGTGCGCCGGTGGCCCGCAGCAGGTTGTAGGTCACGGCCCACAGGGTGAGCCAGGCCGCGTTGGCGTTGAAGTGTCCGGAGGGCAGGTGGGCCAGGGCTGAGGCCTTGCTGTCCGCGATGACTTGTTCGACAACGGCATGGTGGCGGTGTTCCCGCTCGGCTTGCAGGGTCTGGGCGGGGTTGTCGGTGATGAACGGGTGGTAGCGCCAGACCGGGAACAGTTCGCCCTGCTCACCCACGACGGCGGGCTTGGCCAGGTCACGGACCCGGCGCACGATCAGCCGGGCCGTGACCTGCTCCGCCTTCTTGCGGCTGGCGAACGCGGTGTAGGCGGGTATCTCGGCGACTTCGGCGTCCGAGATGAGCTCGCCGGTTTCGGGGTCGGGCACGGCGGTGGGATAGGTGATCTGCTGCCATGCCTGGTCGGGGATGCTGTGGACGGCCCGTTTGATGGAGGGGTTCATGCCGGTGGTGATCGAGAAGTGGGATCCGGCCCGGCGGCAGGCGGCGATCACACCGGCGTTGTAGAACTGCGAGTCCGCGCGCAGGATGCGCATGCCGGTGCAGCCGGCCTCGGCGGCGGTGGCCAGGGCTTCACTGACGAACTTCGGGGCGCCGCGGGAGTCGGCGGACTTGCCGCGGCGCATCCGGACCCCGGCGATCACCGGGCGGGAGCGGGGGGTGCAGATCGTGGCGAGCAGGGGGTGCAGGGTGCGGACGCCCTTGAACCGGCCGTACTCGGCGCCCTGTTTGGCGCGTCCGTAGACCCGCTTGTGGGTGGAGTCGACATCGATGAACGCCTTCTCGCCGGAACCGGGCAGCAATGGGGTGTGCGTGGCCAGTGCGGCCAGGAATCTGCGGTGCACAGCGTGGAGCTGGAGTGCGTGACCGTGGGTGAACGCGCGCAGGAACGTGCCGAGCGTGGACGGGGCACGGATGCCGCCAAACAGGGTCGGCATCGCACCGTGCCGCAGGACGTCCAGGTCGTCGATGCTGTCCGCGCCTGCGACCATGCCGGCCACGATGCTGGTGACCTTGGCGTCCGCTGCGGCACCCGCGCTGTTCTTCGCCCCGGTCAGCTTCACCTTCTCCGCCGCCAGACGGGCAAGCCCGCACCGCTCGGCCAGCCGCATCACCGGGACCAGCCCGGCATACGCGACCAGATTCGTGTCGTCGAACGCGGCGGACACCGCCGACGCGGCATGGGAAGATTGCATCTCGCGGGTGTTCTCTTGCTCTGTGGATGTGGAACCGTAGGAAGTCCCATCATCCCAGCTCAGAGGGCACCCGCGTCTACATGTCCAAGCCCTGAACCGGCTATTGCTCGGTGGATCAAGGCTAAGCCAAGCGGTCAACGCCTTCACGGACAAGACTTCGAAGTCCAGCAGGCCGTCGCCGTCCAGTTCCCGCAGGATGTCCTGGGCCGGGGGCAGCACCGTGGGGCGACTTGCGGCATGGAAGTGCTCCCATTCCTCGATTAGTTGCCGCAGCCGCGGTACCTGCTTGTGCACCGCTGTGCTGGATGCCTCGCGTACCTCGGCCAGCGGCCTCAGCGGGCGTGACGTCGAGGAGGGTGCGGGAAGCTGTTTCATCAGCCAGGCGTCCGCGTGGGCTTGGAGGAGTTCGTCGGAGAGATGCCACAGCGTCGTGTGCCAGGCCGGGTCCGGCGCCAGTAGGGAGAGGTCGCGCAGCTTCACGTACCCGGCCAGGGACCGTCCGGACCGGTGGACGTCCCTATAGGCGTCCCTGATCCGCTCGGCGAGCGCGGGACGGTTCCGCTGAAGCCATGCCGCGAAATGCCGTTCATGCCGGTCCCTGTTGTCGATCTCCGGGAGGCCCAGAGCGCGCCATGCGCGGTTGGCGTCGACAAGAGACACGGATATGGCGCTCAGTTGCCGTTCCCGGTCGTCGTCCTCCAGCAACCGCACGAGCTGTTCCGCGTTCGGTGCGCCGATCCGGTCGGTGAGCCAGGTGAGGAGGGCGGCGCGGTCGGAGAAGTCCTCGGTGTGTTGCCGCAGTTGCTCCGCGAGGTCGAGATCGAGGCAGGCGAGGAGGGGGACAAGCCGCGCGCTGCCGGAACGCTGTGACGCCCGCTCGGCGAGGACGGCGTGCAGTTGGTGCGGCCGCAGGTCCAGGACGTCCGTGAGATCCTCCTCCGGGACGTGGTCGGTCTTCAGGCCGCGTTCCTCCAGTTTGGTTAGCGCCTTCCAGAGCAGGTCTGCGAGGTAGGGTGCGCCGATGAGGGCAGCCACGGCGGGGGCTGCGGTGCGGAGCACTCGCCAGCCGGTACGCGGCTCGCTGTGCACGACGACCACACGGGGCCGGTCTGGGTGCGGGTGCAGCAGGGCTCGGTCCGCTCCGTGCTCGGTGAGCCGGTGGCCGGCGATCCAGAGGACGGCCTCGCCGGCCACGGTCACGTCGCAGCGATGCAGTAGGCCGGCCACGTCGGCCGCGGCCACGGGCTCCGGACGGGACGCTCTTTCCTCGTCGAACTCCACCAGGGCCGCGACCAGGGTGAGCAGCCAGGATCCCGCGTACTCCGTCAACGGCACATGCGGTGCGTCACGGACGGGCAATCCGTCGGCCTGGATGTCGTGCGCGGCCTCGCCGCACCGCTGGACGTCGAACGTAGTCCTCCGTTGGAGGAAAGCGTGGACCCGGCCGCCCAGTGCCCTGTCCCGTACCGGGATCACGGGCACGGGGACCCGGTCCAGAAGAGCTCGGTTCTGGGCCCCATCAAGATCCGGGACGAAGACCGTCTCATCCGTCTCCGCCGGGTCCAGCGAGGCGAGGGCACCAGCGCGGGTCACCAGCAGCCGGCGCGGCGCCGCGGGCTGCCCGCCGTCGGCGGTGCGCATCCCGCCCTCCGCCGGCAGCAGCTGCGCCCACGCCTTCTCGTACTCCCGTCCGATCTCGTGCGCGAGTCTTCCTTCCCTGAGGTGGACGTTGGCCTGCACCAGGTCCGGCAGGTGGCGGAGCCGGTCGAGCGCGGTGCCGGGATCGTCCCAGGAGCGGATGCCGAGCAGGCCGAGCCGTGCCACGAGCTTGGCGGACCGCCTGCTGCGCAAGGAAGCCGGCACCACGCTGAGGAACTGGGGCGGGGGCTGCGTGCCGTGCCACCACCAGGCCGTGCCGGCGGTGGCGAACACGGTCCCCGCCGAGGTGGCGCTCGGGGCGGCCGTCTGCGGGATCCACGGTGCGTGGGTGAGGAAGGCGGACAGCGGAGTGGGCCAGGGCGTCCCGGCGGGATCGCTGTGGCGTACGAACTGCATCTCCAGTGCGGAGTCGGCCCAGGCGAAGGCGAGGCCGTGCACGATGAGCTCCGCGTAGAGTCTGCGGTCCTCTTCGCAGAAGGCGGCGTAGTCGTCCTGACCGGGCAGCATGGCCGCGGCACGGGAGCGTGAGTGGTACTCCACGCTGATGTAGCCGACCCTACGCCGGTTCCGCCAGCGCTCGGCGCTCGTCCGCCACTGCGGCAGCAGATCCGGCCGCTCCGGGGCCCAGAAACGGGAGGGCCGGTTAAGGGTGTCTCCCCTGACACTGGTGCGGAAGGTCTCGTACCGGGGACGGAGGCCATGAGCGACGTGGTGCCGTTCGAGGAAGCGTCGCATGGCCTCCACGGGGATCGCGTCGCCGCATAGCTCGTCGGGGCGGACGAGGAGCCGTCCTTCCGTCTGGGTGAGCACGGGAGACAGTTCCCGGACGCGCTCCAGGAATCGGGTCAGGGTGTCGTCGACGGAGGAGTGCTCGGCGGGCCATCCCGTCCCGAACATGGCACGGCTCGCGTCGATCCAGCCGGCCCGGGTCAGTACGTGGAGATTCCCCAGGACGGGAGCCCTGCGGCCCTCCGTCTCCAGAGCGTGGGAGACCGCGCAGGCGTAGCGGAGGCAGGCCAAGCGTACGTCGTTGTCCTCGCTGTCCGCGCTCAGTGCGGCTGCGACGACCGCGAGCACCCGGTCGGCGCCGTAGTCGTGGACGAGGTTCGCGGTCCTGAGCCACTTGCGGCCCTGGGCTCTGCGCTTGCGGCCCTTGCCGGACCAGGCGATGCCCTCATGCACGAAGTGCAGGCGGTCGGACAGGCCGTCGGGCAGTGTCGGCAGGGAGCCGCCCTGCGGAGTGTCGCGGTCGAAGAAGACGCCATCCGCGCCGGCCGGTGCCGTCGTCGAACTGGAAGTAATGACGATCCGCTTGCCGGTCAGGGCCGAGCCGTCAGGGAACGCCTGGGAGAGGTCGTAGTAGAAGTCCGCCCACCATCCGGGATCAAAGGTGTCACGTACGGCGGCCTCGGCGAGCCCTTCCGCCCACAACGCGAGGCGCTCTGTGGGGGGTTCGAGGCGCATGCCCACGCTCCTGGCCAGGGACGCCAGCCACCGCAACCGAGTGGGGTGCAGATGCGGGTCGAGGAGATCCATGACCCCCGTGGCGGCGACGGCGTGCGGGGTGAAGACCGTGGAGCCGTCCTTCCCTTCCCACAGAAGGGCACGGTGCAGGGAGGTGCGAGCCCCGGGTGTCGTTCCGATCACCGGGATGAACGGCACGTGGGCGATGCCATTGTCTAGCCGTTGGAAGGCAGACGTCAGCCGCGCCAGTGCCTTGGGCTGCCAGCACATCAGGTCGACGAGCGCGCCACGCGGAATGGATGCCCGCCCATCCGCCGCGGCGAGCACCGCGCGGGCGCACACCTCAGCCACGGTGTCGAGCAGCAGGCCGTTCCATGGCACCGCCTCGTTGAACGAACGACGGTTCATCTCCGCGAAGAACGGTGCGTGGACATAGCCGCGGACGGGTGCCGAGATCTGCTCGCCCATCGGCAGGAAGGCGTAGAGCCGCCCGTCCCGCAAGGGATCGCCAACCGGTACGGCGACCCGTACCTCGGCCTTCTTCTCCCAGGCCATCCAGTCGCGTCGCATCCCGCTCTTCTCGATCGACGCGGCGAGCGCCTCCCGTGCGCGGTCCGGGGCGGCCTTCCCACAGACGACGATCAGTCGCATCCGCCGACGCAAGGTGATCTGCTGCACCTTCAGGCCACGGGCGTGGTGCATCACCTCCACCTGACGGTCATACGTCCTGCGCCGGGTCTCCCCCGCGGCCCGCCACTCCAGCCGGACACGCTCCAGCCGGTCGAGGAACAGCTCGAACGGGGCGTTGTCGTCCATGAGTTCCCGCACCTGCGCCCCGGCGGCCGAGCGCGCGTCGGCCGACTTCAACGGCAGACGGATGACGGTGACAAAGCCCCGGCGCGCGAAGCCTTGGACGGTCTTCGGCGGCTCCTCCAGGAAGACTGGCACCTTCAGCGTGAGCAGGTTTTCCTTCAAGTAGTCGGCGAAACCGTCGCGTTCGGGCGCCACCTCCCGGGCGAGCGCGTCGTAGTCGTCGAGCCGGGCGAACCGGAAGGTGAACCCGTCGAGGAGCCGGGACCCCTCCCTGGCCACGCTGTAGACCTCGGGCGCGTCGCACAGGTGCAGCACGCTCTTGAAACCGACGCCCTTGTGGCCGATCCCGGCGTCGGCACGCTTGCTGGAAAGGGCGATGCTGCACAGGTCCTTGAAGTTCTTGCCGCCGAACGGCTTGCCGCGATTGGCCACATAAAGGGTGCCGTGCTCACCCTCGTCCTCGTCCAACCGGATCTCGATGCGTCCGTCGGTGGCTCTGGCCGGGTGCGCGTCGTGCGCGTTCTGCAACAACTCGATGAGCACCCGGCCCTCGTACTCGGGCGCGATGATCGTTTCGGCCACGGCCTTGGCCTCGCGGGCCGCATCACGGCCGTCGTCCCAGTCCCGCAGACAGCCGCGCACCTCGACCAACGCCTTCTCGTGCACACGCCTGCGCACAGCGGCCGACCGGCGCTGCCGCGCACGCTCCGCCGACGGTCGCCAGCCCCCCGCTGCCATACCGCTGCTCCCCACCCCGTGCGCCTCCCGCCCCACTCTGCCGGTGATCCTACTGAGCGCGGAGGAGCCCTGAAGGGCGTTTGACACCGGCGGCCTGTGGCTCCGTAGCATGCACGTTTGATCAAAGCGCTCGTACGCTGCAAGCCGGGTAACGGGCAAGCGGATCCCGACGCGGGCCCATTGGGTAGAGCCTTCCGGACTGATCCCGAGAAGCAGGCCCGAACACCGCTCCCACTGCCTGATCATAGGCTTCTGCAACACCCTTTAGTCGGGCTCTGAGATGGATGAGCGGACTCGATCGCGGGCAACTGGTCGAGCAGTGGATGGCCGTAGCTCCTGGTCGTTGGACTACCAGACGTCGTGTGGCTCTCCCTCAGCGGTAAGGCCGTACATCTTCAACTGCTCGGCCTTGGTCGGCTGGTTTGGGAACAGGTGCTCACCGAGTTCGCCGTGGGTGACGATGGTGTAGTCGCCGCTGTCGACAGCGGCGAACAGGGCCTCGCGGGCTTCGTACTCCCTCCCCATGCGACTCAGGAGCTGTCCCCACAAGCGGCGTGCGTCTTGGTGATGAGCCGCTGCAGCTTCCATGAGCGCGAACACCTCGTCGGGAATGCTCTCCAGCGGGGGCAGTCCCTCCTCAGTTGTTTCGAGTCGCTCGTACATCCACAAGGCCAGTTCGTACTGTGCCCAGGGTTGCCGGTCTCTCATGGCCAGAATGTGGGCGATGTCTTCAGCAGTGTGGCGTGCACTGGGGATCTTGTGTAGATGCCGGACGACGATCCGCACGGCCCCGTGCTGGCGCTGACGGCGTGCTCTGCTGAGCAGTGCGAGTGCCTCGCGTCGGCGCTCGGGCCACAGTTCCATGAACAGCTGGAACAAGAAGTGTGGATCGGTTTCTGCTGCCGAACGTTTGAGGGCCGCTGCCTCCTGCTGATCCTCTGGGCGGTCCAGGAAGTCGAGCAACATGCCCAGAGCCGCAGCGGACTTCGCGGCGACGCCGGCATCCAGGAGTTGCCGGGCCAGGTCCCGCTCCCCTTGCTTGCTCAGCTTGGAAGGCCACGCGCACAGACGGGAGGGCACGTCGAAGGCCGTTGCCACGAGGGCATGCCAGCGGGGTCCGCCGGTGTGTGCGAGCCTCTTCAGTTCGTGCAGCGCGTCCGCGTCGCCCTCCGCCGCCTGATGCAAGAGCGATGCTGGATGCTCCTGCTGGGCTTCTGGGGTATCCGCTACCCGCGCCACCGCGGCCGCCTCATCCAGCTGGCCGAGATCCTCGTACATCATGACGAGGGCGGTCCTAGCAAGCTCGTGGCCTGCCTCAGCAGCGCGCTCGAGCAGCGCCGTCGCGAGTTCGGCACTCCTCTCTCGGTACTCGGCGTCCACCTGCCCCGTCGCGACATAGCCGATGTCGGTGCCCAGATGAAAGGCGCTTTCGCCGCCGTCCTCAATCGGTTCGCACAGCGCAAGGAGCTCGTCGATTCCGCGCCGCGTGTGGATCATTCCCGTCTCGCTATAGAGGACGCAGAGGTCACTGAACGCAGGTGTGTGGTGACGCTCAAGTGCCTTGATGTACAGATCACGAGCGATCTTGAACCGGGCGCTGGAGAAGGCTGCGGTGCCCAACTTCGCATAGGAGAGACCGCCGAGATCCGCCGTCAGCGCGGCCTGCCAGAAGGGGGAAGGAGGGGCGGTGAAGGCACGCTCCTCGGCAATGTGCTGCTCCAGATAGTCATTGAGGTCGCATCGGTCCGGGTCCGGTCCGAAGCCGTCGGGGTGCAGGACGGGCGGCAGGGCAGGGCACACGCCATGGCAGGGTTCTCGCGCCCAGGCGAGTGCGGTTGCTGCCCAGTCGCCGACGAGTTTCATGCGCGCGTGCGAGGTCAGGTAGCCGGGTGCTGCTGCGGTGAGGGTGCGCACTGGAATGGGTTCGCGCACTCCGAGCCGGCGGAGGTCAGCTGCTGCGGTCACCAGGGCCTTGCCGGGGTGGTCGCTGCGGCGGTAGCGGTGCATGAGTTCTACTGCGGCGGCCAGCGTCTGGGTCAACTCCTGCGTACCACGGGCGCTGTCTGCCGCCTGCACCCACTGCGGGTCGGTGACCCGGCGTTGGAAGTCATCGAGCTCGCGGTCGGTGAAGGTGTCGGGGACGGTGACGCGGTGGCTGGCCTGAAGAAGCGTCCGGCGCCGAGCAAGGCGGTCCTGCCCCTCGGAGGCAGGGGCGGCGCCGGTGAGCTTTTCGTAGTGGCCGGGCCAGATGGTGACGACGATCGCCAGGTGGCTCACGGCATCTTTGAGCGTCAGGAGCAGAGCGGCGGCCTCCTCGCCGTCCCGATCGGCAAGGACAGTGCTGTAGGCGTCGTCGAGCCAAATGATGGTTCGTGGTCTGACCAGCCCCTTTACTGCCGCCTGCCTGAGGCCGTCAGCTGAGTGAGGATAGAGGAGCGCCCAGTCGTGCAGTTCTGTACCGGCGCCTTCGTAGGCTGCGCGTGTTTTCCCGGCACAGGAGTTTCCCTCGATCACGACAACTGAGGAGGAGCCGTTCCTGATCTTTCTCAGGCACTGACGCAGCTCGAGGTCGTGGGCCCGCTCGACGTACGGGGGTAGCCCCTCCCCGATGGATGGTTTGACGCTGAGTTCACCCACTTCCCAGGACGCGAAGGACTTGCTGACAGCTGGCAGCGGGGGCGCCGGCGTGTGGGAGGGAGGGAAGTTGTAGATGACGACCTTCTCAGCCGCCATCGAACGATCCTGCGCAAAGATCAAACGCGCATCAGAAGGGAGCTGAGCCAGGTCCGGAAATACTGGCGCCTGGCTGGAGGTGGCCGTGGCTTCGTTCAGCTCTGTGCCGAAGTCGGCTAGGAAGGGGAGCCGATGCTTGCTCCGCCGTTGATGATGGCTGCAGCGATGGAACCGCCTTCGGCCTTGATACTCATGTTTCCGGCCACTGAGACTCCACCGTCGCCCGACTGCGCGCCAACGGCCCGTGCGTGCTCCTCAAGGAGAGACCTCAACTCCTCGAGAGCAACTGCTTGTTGGTCCCCGTCCCAGTCACTGTAGGCATCCTCGAACCGGCCGACCCAACGCTCATGCTGACTATTGAGTACGCCCTCGCCTTCCGGACCTTCGGGAGCAGCGCCAAGCACGTCAGCCGTACGGTCCAGGCGGCTGAGGACGGTTTGCTCGGCATCATCGTCCCCCCGGGAGAACCACCGAGCTACAGCAGCCTTGATGCCCTCGCCCGTGCCGGCCTTGAGGGCCTGGAGGAGCCAGGTGACCGAGTCGTCGAAGAGCTGTGACGGGTCAAGATTCACGTGAGTTCCCCTGCTTCTATGGTGATGTCGGCACATTAGCGCCTGAACTCAGGTGTTGGTCGAAGATTCATCGGAATCACGTGGTCACCAGGCGCTACCAGCCTCAGCAGCGAGCACGACGGGGCAGAAGATCCGCTGCAGGGCGGCGTGCTGCGTCGTCCGCCGGGGTGAGCGCCGCCCTGCTCCTGGTTGCCGCTCCTGCTTCCGCCGCCGTGGCGTCCGAACGGTTCCGCTGCGACTCATTGAGG
The DNA here is from genome assembly GCF_039536205.1 of Streptomyces sannanensis. Classification (GTDB taxonomy): domain Bacteria; phylum Actinomycetota; class Actinomycetes; order Streptomycetales; family Streptomycetaceae; genus Streptomyces; species Streptomyces sannanensis. The sequence continues at coordinate 145,103 of NZ_BAAAYL010000001.1, forward strand.
GCCGAAGGCCGAAAGGCGACCGACTCCTCAACGGCCTACCCGGCGCCGCCGCCTGGACATCTGAACCCGCCGACCCGTGCTCGGCAAACGGGGGAGGTCCCCGGCGGAATCCAGCTCGTCGCACTGCCGATCACAGCGCCGGGCCGAGGAGGCCCCGCCCAGCAGCAACCCCTTGCGCAAGCCGAGACGGACCAAGATCCGGACCATTTCCGGACCAGACCCCTCCAGTGAGCCGCACCAACTGCTGTTTCCCCTGGTCAGCTTGGGTGCAACTGCTGTACCACCAGCAGACGAAGAACCTGCTGGTGTCGTACTCGCCGAAGAAGCTCGGCTTCTTCTAGACACAGCAGAAGGGCGCCTGACCAGGGCAGATGCCTGTCAGGCGCCCTTCGCCAGCGTTCCCTTGAAGCTGGCGCGTGCGGGGGCGAGGGTCTCGAGCGGTTCGCCGTCGAGGGTCTGCATGGTGACGCGGTCGGCGGCGTCGAAGACCATCCGCTGGGCGGGGCGGGTGAACGGGGTGAATACGATGTGCTCTCTGACTGTGTCGAGGGTCAGGATCTGGTCGAACGTCTTGTCCGGCGGCCAGCCCTTCGACGCCCAGATCGGGCCGCCGATGGAGATGTCGATGTTCAGGCCGCACAAGGTGTCCCAGGGTTCTTGGCCACCGGCGGTGGCGATGGCCAGATCGAGAAGCTCGTCACTCATGAGCCGGGTACTTTCCGTCGCGATGCGTATGGCGATCACCGAATCCGGGGAACACCACGTCTTCCGGCGGCTATCAGGGGCGGACGAGAAGGAGGCCGACCTTGCTGCCGGGTCGCAGCCCGCGCTCCACGGCGATGGCCGGCTCGCCAAGGCGTATGTGGTTTCAGGGGCTGAACAGGCCGGGGTTCTCACGGACGTAATCGGCTACCCCCGAAGGAGGCCGCCCGATGACCTGCTCGACCCCGTCCGCCTTGCGGTCGTACCGATTCTCCGCGTGAAGGCGAGCCATGGTGGAGATGTGCTGGAAGACATGGTCGGGCAGCCCCAATGGCCTGAGATCGTCGTCGATCCATTCCTGCAAGGGGACGTCGATGTAACCGACCGGTCGGCCCAGGGCTGCGGAAACCTCCGCCGCCATGGCAGCGACGTCCTCCGAGCGCGGGCCGGTCAGCTCATGGATCCGGCCGACGTGCGGGGCAGGATCGGCCAGGATCTCCTCCACGACCGCGGCGACGTCCCCGGCCGCCACAGGGGAAGTTTTCGCCCGGCCGAAGGGCAGCCTGATGCTTCCGTACTTCGCGATCGAGGAAAAGCCCACACGGAACAGCGGGTTCTCCATGAACACGGTGGGCCTGACCTGGACGACGGGCAGGCCCGACCAGCCGAGGACCTGCTCCACCAGCCACTGCTGCCGCTGCTGCACGGACTCGGAGGTGCTGGTGAGGTCCATCTCGGAGACAGTCAGCTGCGACATGTTCACGAACACTTCCAGGGATCCGTACGCACGCGCGGTGGCCGCCACCGTCACGGCAGCCTCCAGATACTGCGCCGACACGCCCATGCCGAAGTAGATACGTCCACAACCTGCCAAGGCGTCGGCGACGTCGCCGGCACGCGTCAGGTCCCCGACGACCATCTCGGCGCCCGTCGCGCGCAGCGCCTCCGCCCGCTCGTCATCGCGGCGCACCATGGCCCGGACGGGCAGCCCCCGATGCCGAAGGCCTTCGACCACGGAGCGCCCAACGGCGCCGACACTGCCCGCCGCGCCTGTCACCAGAATGGGTAGCACACTGGTTTCTGGGGTGTGGTCCATAGAGGCAGCCTGTGGTGCGCACGACCAGGGCGCAACTGGAGCCCGCCGAACCGTCGACGCTGCAACAACAGTCGGCTCATGTGCGACAACAGTCGGCCCATGTGACGGAATCGGCATACTCAACTGGCCGACCTACCAGCGACCTCGCGGTTCACGAGCTCGGGAACAGGGGCCCGCCCGCCATGAGGCCGCCGTCGACAAGGAGGATGTGCCCGGTGATGTAGCTCGCCTTGTCCGAACCCAGGAACTGGACGGCCTCGGCGATCTCCTCCGGGGTGCCTGCCCGGTGCATGGGCAGCACCGAATCGACCGCGGCACGACCCGTGTCGTCGCCGGTGAACCGCTCGTACATAGCGGTCTGGGTGTAGCCGGGCGCAACCGCGTTGACCCGGATACCGTGAGCGGCGCCTTCGAGTGCGGCCGCCTTGGTGATGCCGACGACGGCATGCTTGCTCCCGGCGTACAAGGTTGCCCCGGGATAACCCATCAGGCCGAAGGTGGAGCTGACGTTGACGATGCTGCCGCCGCCCTGTTCCCTCATGACCCGGAACTCATGCTTCAGGCACAGCAGCGTTCCCTTGACGTTGGTATCGAAGGTGGCCTGGTAAGCCTCGTCGGTCACCTCGGTGACAGGGCCGGGGGTTCCCTCGGTGCCGGCGTTGTTGAAGGCGACATCGATCCGCCCGAACCGCACGACCGCACGGTCGAAGAGGTCCTTCACATCGGCGTCGAAGCGGACATCGGCACGCACGAACTCGGCCGGGGCGCCGAGGTCGGCCAGTTCCCTGGCAAGCTGCCCACCCACGTCCTCGTGGCGGCCGGAGACCACAAGGTTTGCGCCTTGCCGGGCGTAAGCGAAGGCGGTGGCGCGGCCGATACCGGTGAGCGCGCCCGTGATGAGGACGACGGGATCAGGCACGTCGAGAGTCCTTCCTTCAACCACCCAGGTGAACGACGGGTCGGAACCCGCACGACACCGGGTTCCTCTTCGGGCCGGGACCTATCCCCCGGCGCACCCGCAAGGAAGGTGTCCCAGCCGGACGACAGCCGCATCGGACCCGACCGCTGCATCCGTCGAACGGCGGCACTCGATGACCCGTATGACGGACGCCAACCGGGAAAGACAAAATCCGGCGTCGGCCAGGTGTGACCCCGCCCCACCCACGGCCAACAACCCAATCAGTAGTTGGCGACCCGCAGGCGGTCACGCGGGCAGCGCACACTTCGGCCATGGTGTGCAGGGGATACGTTCCCAAGTCGAGGTACGGCGCCTGCGTGGAGGCATACGGCTCGTTCTACAACGTGTCGAAAACCGACAGGGCTTCAGCAGACTGACGTGTGAAGTCCTCAAGCACGTCGTCGGGAGTCCAATCGGCCCTCTCGGTCGCGTGCACGTCGTTGAGCCACTCAATGCCGAGGTCGGTGTCCAGTTCACCCCTGACCGCAGACATCAGGATGCTCAGCAAATCAGCCATATGAGTGGCGACGTACTTGACTGACCAGCCGGTGGCGGCGCTCGGGGCAGCCCATTCGTCGCCGCTCAGAGAGCGGAGAACCATCCGGACATCGTCGATGGTCGCCCGCAGGCCGACCATGCCTTCCGGACTCATCTCATCCACTCCTCTGGCCCGAGCAGCATATGCACGCGGATAGCTGCGTCCATGCTCCTGCCGAAGCAGTCGGGCTGTGGCGTAAGACGGCGCTCCGGCGCGGGTGCCCGCCGGGCCGGTTGATCTCGTGGAGGAGCCCATGATGTGCGCCGCCGAAGTCGCTATGTCCGTATTGGAGGAAGCACAGCGATCGCCGCACCGACGGTGCTGACTGCGGTGGGGCTTCCGAGGTCGGCCGTCGCGTTCCATGCTGGAGTCGGCGTACGGGGGACGCCTACAGCGGAGACCGCACAGCGAATGTGCCCTGCTTTGTGATCGAACCTGTTCTCCCCCACAAGCACATGTCTGCCGCCGACGACGATCGCCAAGGGGTGTGGGGATGGACCACCGCAGCACCGATTGCACCGCGCCTCCCGCGAAGCATGCCCGCGTCGCGGGGCACGCACTGGTCGGCCGCGAGGCCGAGATGGAGCTGTTCGGTGCCTTTCTGACCGGCGTTCCACGCATGGGCGGGTCGCTGGTGGTGCTCGGCGAGCCGGGCGTCGGCAAGACGGCGCTGCTGGCCGCCGTCGCCCAGGAGGCCGAGTCCGCGGGGATGCAGGTGCTGCACGCGACGGGCGTGCAGTACCGGGCGCAGACCAGCTACGGCGCACTGCGGCAGTTGCTGACGTCGGTGCCCGAAAGCCGGGCGGCAGTGGCGGATCTGCCCGCCCTCGCCGCGGCCCTGGACTTCAAGCGGGGCAGGGCACCCGGGCAGGACGCGGTTGCCGAGGCCGTCGTCACTCTGGTAGCGGAGCTGTCCCGCAAACAGCCGGTGCTGCTGGTCCTGGACGACGCGCAGTGGCTGGACCGGGCCAGTGCCGCCATCCTGGGCCGGGTGGTGCGCCGGCTCCCGAACTCCGGTGCGGGCACGCTGTGCTCGGTCCGGCTTGGCGACGAGAGCTTCTTCGACCACAGCGGGCTTCCGCTGCACGAGCTGGGGCCACTCAGCGAGGCCGCGTCCGAGGAACTGCTCAGTCGGCGCTTCCCGGCGCTGGCCCCGCGCGTGCGCCGCCGGCTGATGGCTGACGCCGAGGGCAATCCGCTGGCGCTCCTGGAGCTTCCCGCCGCCCTCACCGACTCACAGCGCACCGCGTCCCACGCCCTGCCCAAACGCATTCCGCTGACCCAGCGCCTGCAGGCGACGTTCGCCTCCCGGATCACGGGCTTACCCGCGCCCACCCGGCACCTGCTGCTCGTGGCGGCGCTGGAGGGCAGCGGCAACCTGCTGATCGTGCGCCGGGCAGTGGAAGGACGGTGCGGCCTGAAGCACTTGGCCCCCGCAGAGCGACTCCGGCTCGTCCATGTCGACGACGCCACCGGGCGGCTGGCGTTCCGGCACTCGCTCATGCGCTCCGCGGTGGTGGACCTGTCCACCAGCGACCAGCGCCGCAGCGCCCACCGGGCGCTCGCAGAGGCCTGGACCGGCGTCCTCGAACAGCGGGCCTGGCACCTGGCCCAGGCCGCGGTCGAGCCCGACGAGCAGATCGCCGCCCTGCTCGAAGACGCCGCCGGCGTCAGCGCCCGGCGCGGCGACGGGCCCAATGCGGTGGCAGCGCTCGTACGCGCTGCCGCACTGAGTCCGGCGGCCGCCGAACAGGCCCGGCGGCTGGCCCAGGCGGCGTACCTCGGCACGATCCTCACCGGCGGGGTACGCGACGTGCCCCGCCTGCTGGACGATGCCCGCCAGGCCGCCCCGGACGGCGCGTCCCTGGCCGGCGCGGTGGCCACCGCGCTGTACCTGCTCAACAGCTACGGCGACGTCGACACCGCCCACCGTCTGCTGTCCGGCGCGATCGCCCTCCAGCCCGAACCGTACGACCCGGCCGACGGGACCGTGCTCGAAGCACTGTCCACCTTGCTGATCGTGTGCGTCTACGGAGCCAGAAGGGATCTGTGGGCCGGATACGACGCGGCGGCGGCGAAGTGCACCGCCGTCCCGGACACCCTGCGGCTGTTACGGGCCACCTTCGCCGACCCGGCCCGCGCTCTCCCGTCGGACTGGGCCGCTCTCGACGCCGCCGTCGAAGCACTGCCCGGCACCTCCGACCCGGTCCGGATCGTACGGATCGGCACCGCCGGCGCGTACGCGGACCGCCTTGGCGCCGTGGACGAGCCGCTGCGGCGCACCGCGCGGGGCGGCCGTACCGGGGAGAACAACTTCCCCGCCATCCAGGCCTCGTTCCTGTGGGGCAGCCACGCCTGGTTCACCGGCCAGTGGGCTGAACTGCGCCAGGTGGTCGGCGACGGGCTGGCACTGTGCGAGGAGTACCACTATCCGCTGCGCTCCTGGACCGGGAAGTTCGTGCTCGCCTGCGTGGCCGCGGCCTGCGGGGACTTCCCCACCGCCCGCGCGTTCGCCGATCAGATGGACCAGTGGGGCGGATCCCGCCGCGCCCACGCCATCACCTGCTATGCCGCGCACGCCAAGACGCTCATCGCCCTGTCCCAGGGGGATTTCGACGAGGCGTACCACCAGACGTGCCGGATCACCCCGGCCGGCACCCTGGCGCCGTTCACCGGACACGCCCTGTGGTCGTTCCTCGACCTGGCGGAGGCGGCGGTGCGAACCGGCCGGCGGGACAAGGCCCTTGAACATGTCCGGGCGGCCGGGGACGCCGGTCTCGACGCCGTGTCACCGCGCCTGCGCATGGTCCTGGGTGCATGCGCCGCCCTGGCGGCGGAGGACGACAGCGAAGCATCCCGGGGGTTCGGCGAGGCGCTGGCCGTCGAGGGCGGCGAGCGGTGGCCCTTCGACCACGCCCGCATCCGCCTGCTCCACGGTGAGCGCCTGCGGCGCGGACAGGCCCCGGCCCGGGCCCGCCGCCACCTGCGCGCGGCCGCTGAGGTCTTCCGGCGGCTGGGCGCCGAGCCCTGGTCCGCCCGGGCCGAGCAGGAACTGCGCGCCTGCGGCAGCCCGGTGCGCGCCCTCCCCGGAAAGGCCCTGACCCCTCAGCAGCGGGAGATCGTGGCCCTGGCCGCGGCCGGCCTGTCCAACAAGCAGATCGCCGAGAAGCTCTTCCTGTCCCCGCGCACCGTCTCCACCCACCTCTACCAGGCGTTCCCCAAACTGGGCGTGACCTCACGGGCGGGCCTGCGTGACGCACTGGAGAAGCTGCACCGCTCTTGACGTAACAGCCTCGGAAATAAGTCATTTGACGGAGGCGACGGCATCGGTGGCGTTCCTACAGTGCTCGGCACGGGCCGCGATTCCCGGCCCGGACAAACCGGGAGGAACGATGAGCGACAGCGCACCGCGCGGGAGTGTCGTGCTCGTCCACGGAGGATTCGTGGACGGTTCGGGATGGCAGGGGGTGTACGAGGCCCTGAAGGGCGACGGCTACACCGTGGCCGTCGTGCAGAACCCCACCCTCTCGCTGGACGGCGACGTGGCCGTCACCCGGCAGGTCATCGACGCCCAGCCGGGACCGGTGACCCTGGTCGGCCACTCCTACGGCGGAGTGGTGATCACCGAGGCCGGCAACCATGAGAAGGTGACGGCGCTGGCCTACATCGCCGCGTTCGCGCCCGACAAGGGCGAGTCGGTCAACTCCCTGATCGCCGACCCGCCGCCCGGCGCTGCGGTCCCGCCGATCCTGCCGCCGAACGAGGGCTTCCTGCTCCTGGACCGCGACAAGTTCGCCGACTCCTTCGCCGGCGACCTGCGGCCCGCCCAGGCCGAGTTCATGGCCGACTCGCAGCTCCCCTGGGGCGTGGACGCGGCCGGCGGAGCGGTTTCCACCCCGGCCTGGCGCACCAAACCCGCCTGGTACCTGGTGGCCACCGACGACCGCATGATCCCACCCCCGGCTCAGCGCGCCATGGCCGAGCGGATCGGCGCGCAGACCGTGGAGGTGGCCGCCAGCCACGCCGTCTACGTCTCCCAGCCCGCCACCGTCGCCAACTTGATCAAGCAGGCCGCCACCGGCTGACCACATCCGAAGACCGCACCCCGGCAGCGTCCGCCGCCCGCCCAAGGGCCGGGCGGCGGGCGCTGAACGTCCCGCGGCCACTGGCCCCGGCACGCCGTCCCCGGACCCGCCGGCCCCGGTCCGCCGCGGCGCCGCAGCCGCCGCACACCCGCCGCAGGCAACCCGAACGTCAAGGCCCTGGTCTACACCGCCTCCTTCGGTCCCCCAACGTCGGGGACGAAGCTCGACAAGCTCATCGGCCGCTACCCCGACGGCGCCACGGGGACCGGCCCCTACACTCAGGCCGACCGGCTGCGCGACGTCTTCGCCGCCGACCTGTCCAAGAGGGAGACCCAACTGGTGGCCGCTGAGCAACGGCCTTCAGCGCCTCCGCCTTCGCCTTCGCGACCAATGAGGCCGGCGCACCATTCCCTCCTGGAGCGTGGTCGCCGGCGTCGACAAGGCGATTCCGGCGGCTGTCGAGCGGTGGGATTACCAGCGGGCCGGCGCGCGCCGCGTGGTCGAGGTCCGCGGCGCATCCCACGTCGTGATGATCGGTCACCCGGACGTCGTCGAACTCCTCATGGAGGAAGCCGCAGCCGCCACCCGCTGAGCCCCGTGCCGGTATCCGCGTGAACACAGTCGTGTGCCGGCGGCGTCGGAAATCGCCGGCACACGACTTACACACAGTCAACCAATCAAGCTCAAGGAGTCTTCGTCCCATGCTCTTACTGCGCCGCCTGACCGCCGCACTCTTCACGCTCGCCTGCCTGTGCGGCCTGCTGGCCACCGGCGGCACCGCGCACGCGGCCAACCCGGAAACCAACCGCGTCGCCACCTGGAACATGCAGGTCGGCCGCGACCGCTGGCAGGGCGCGGCGGCCATCGCCCAGGACAACACCGTGCTCGCCCTCCAGGAGGTGCCGAACGAACCGCCGGCCGGAGCGCGCTACATCGGCACCATCGGCAACACCATCGACCACTACGAGTGGACCATCGCCCGCGGGGTGACCCGGCAGCTCTACATCCTGTACACAACGTCGCGGAACCTGGCGATCGCCACGGCGTGGGCCCCGGGCGAGGTGGTGGAGATCGAGGGCATGTACCGCCCGGCGCTGATGGTCACCCGCCCCACCGACGACGTCGCGTTCGCGTCCATCCACGCCGCGTCCGGCAACGGGTTCGACGTACGCCCGCTCGTCCAGGACGTCGCCGACGAAGCCAACGGCCGCGGGCTCAACCACTGGGCCGTCCTCGGCGACTTCAACCTCACTCCGGACCGGGCACGTCTGCTCGGCCTCCCCGCGGACGCCCGCATCTACAACAGCGGCCAGGCCACCCAGCAGAGCGGCAACGAACTCGACTACATGATCAGCAACGTGGACACCGAGGACTGGCAGGCCACCGTCGGGGACAACCGCGGCAGCGACCACTGGCCGGTCTACTTCTCCGCGCTGCGGGCCGGCGCCCTGCCGCCCGAGCTGACCATCCACGCCGACAACAGCGACCGCCTGCTGGACGTCTTCCAGGGCAACGACACCAACGGCACGCACGTGATCCAGTACCACGCCAACGGAGCGGTCAACCAGCGCTGGCGCCTCCAGGCCATCGGCACCTCGGCCTCAACCGGGCACATGATGTACCGGATCATGAGCAGTGACAGCGGCAAGTGCCTCGACGTCAACCGCGGACAGCAGTCCGGCTGGGGCGACTACCTCAACATCTGGGACTGCCACGACATCGACGGGGTCCCCGGCTCCGGCGGCAACCAGCGCGACACCCAGAACTTCACCCTGGAGCACCCGGACTCGCGGATGCCGAACCTGACGCTGTTGAGGAACAACGCCACCGGGCTGTACGCGAACATCCGCAACAACGACCGGGGCGACGGCGCATGGGTCATCCAGTGGCCCGACCAGTTCGGGAGGTTCCCCGCCCCGAACGAGAGCTTCTATCTCCACCCGGTCATCGCCAACCAGTAATGAGCGTGAGCGAGGAAGGCCCGGCTGCCGCGTGACCATCGCGGGCAGACCGAAGTCAAGGTGCTCACCGGAGGAGCCCAAATCGAGGCGGCCGGGCGCATGGTGCAAGGCCGGGCAGCCAGGTCCTGGGCTTCGGTCTCATCGATGGGGTCCGGAACCAGAGGGGCTCAGGTCGGCTCATTCCGTTTCACAGCGAGCAGTGAGGTGGTGAACAGGGCTTCGAACTCGGGGTGTTGTCACGGTTCGTGTCACCAGAGGCAAAGTCGTCAGACAGCCGTCAGGCTGCTCCGCTGCACCGGCCGGCGGCACCTGCAGCAACCATGTGCCGCCTGGGGCGTGCGAATGCTCGGCTTCGCAGCGTTCGGGTTGAGGTTTGTGTACCACCAGCAGACGAAGAACCTGCTGGTGTCGTACTCGCCGAAGAAGCCCGGCTTCTTCCAGAAGCCGAAAAAGAGGCGCCTGACCTGGGCTTTTGCCCCTCAGGCGCCTTCCGCTCGACCTGCTCCGAGCAGAGCCCGGTTTACGCCGTAACTCCCAGCACCCCCCACCACTATCCCGCCTGACCAGCACTTCCGGACCAGTCACGGACCAGAACTCCGACTCACTCCAAGAGCCACACCCTGGCTGACGCGGTCCCACTCCTGCATGGACTGATCAATGAGGCGGTTGTCCTGCTCCCGTACAGATCGCCAAGTCCCTGTTCCCACATGTTCGTTGGTGCATCGCTGATCACATGGGCGCACTGCCCGGAGCGCTGCCACTCCATGCGGTGCGGTCACATGCTGGTGGGACGACCCGTCAAAGACCGTCCCACACTCCCTTGCGCCCCGCTACACTCTCCACTCCCGATCCGTTGACCAGCGGGAATGGAGAAGTCCGGCTGGTGTACTAGCAGTCGGGTATGGTCACGCCGCTGTTGTCCTTGGCCACGTCATTGCCCCACCGCGACAGGTGGAACGCCGACACCCACTGACCGCCGGGGCCCACGTCCGGATCCGTCTTCAGCCACCAGTGGTTGTAGCTGCTGCCGCTCGACACCTCACGGCCCCACGCCTTGCAGAAGACGTAGTTCGTCCCCTGGTACAGCGTCCCCGTGCTGGTGGTGGAGGTCGGGGAGCCGTACACCGGCGCGTTGGCGAAGGTGTCCACCCAGTACTTGCCGGTGGCGGGCGGGGCGCCGCCGCCCTGGCAGTCGGGTATGGTCACGCCGCTGTTGTCCTTGGCCACGTCATTGCCCCACCGCGACAGGTGGAACGCCGACACCCACTGACCGCCGGGGCCCACGTCCGGATCCGTCTTCAGCCACCAGTGGTTGTAGCTGCTGCCGCTCGACACCTCACGGCCCCACGCCTTGCAGAAGACGTAGTTCGTCCCCTGGTACAGCGTCCCCGTGCTGGTGGTGGAGGTCGGGGAGCCGTACACCGGCGCGTTGGCGAAGGTGTCCACCCAGTACTGGCCGCCGCCCGACGGGGGCGGGGTCGGGGTCGGGGTCGGCTCCGGGGAGGAGTCGCCGGGTCCGTACAGCCGGATGGCGCCGTAGTAGTCGCCGTGCGAGGAGAGCGCCGCCACCTGGACGTAGCCGCCGGAGTAGGGGGCCTCGACGATCCAGCCCTGCCCGAGGTACATCGCAACGTGGTGGATGGTGGAGGCGGTGTTGCCGAAGAACACCAGGTCGCCGGGGAGCAGCGGTGCGGTTCCGTCCGCTCTGTAGTAGCGGGCAACCGCCCGGGAGGACGGCCACTGGGTCCGCGAGGTGCCGTTGATGACGTCCTCGCCGACCGCCAGCTTGTAGGCGTAGCGGACCATGCCGGAGCAGTCCAGGCCGCGGACGTTGCAGTCGTAGGGTGCACCGTTGGAGGCGTCGCAGATCCCGTACGTCGGGCCGGGCTGCGCGCCGTGGCCGCCGCCCCACGAGTACGGGGTGCCGATCAGCCCGCAGGCGGAGCGGACGGCGGCGGTCGCCTGCGGCGCCGCACCGGTGGAGAGCACCTCGCAGGCGGGCGCCGCCTGGGCCGCTCCGGCGCCGGCGAAGAACACTCCGACCGACACCAGCAGCGACAGCAGGGCCGCCCACCGCAGCGGGGCAACCGGCCACCGCGACAGAAAGTTTACGCGCGTAGTCACAGCCGCGCATCCTTCCCGCAGCGCTGACTATGAGTCAATGGTTGCGCCGCACAGACCTGATCGCGCGTTGGCCGCCGACCACACCTCGCATGTCCGTCCTGCTCACCGCCCGAAACCTACGGCGGCCGGCGTTGGATCGTCTACGACGAAGCCTGGCGCCTGATGCGCCGGTGCCCGACACTCCGGGCCTGTACCGACTGTCCCTCTCCCAGCGCGACGGGACGCGCCGAACCCGCCAAGCCGTCCTGGACCTGCGCCGCGGCCGACCGGACCCTGATCTTCCTGGCCGCCCTCCGCCGGGCCCTGCGCCCGCTCGACGCGCCCCTGGTCTTCTTCCAACGACAGGGTGATCGTGGACTGTCGGACGGCGGCGGCCCCGGCCGTGGGGGCGGCCTCGACCGAGGCCGTCGCCCTCGCCGAGGGCGACGGCTCCCGTCAGGAGGCGGTGTCGGCGGGGGCGTGGAACAGTTCCGCCACGGTGGCGGCGATCGTGCCCGTGGCGATGAACGCCCCCAGCTGGGCGAACGACCAGCTGTGGAGGGTGGCCCGTTGGGGCTTGCGAAGCCGTACCCGCTCGCGGATGCCCGTCAGGTCCTCCAGGGCGATCCCGCGACCGGTGCTCCCCCAAGCTCTCAACTTCGTTCGAGCAGGGGGGTACCCCCATCGCCTCGGCCACCACATGTTTCGCGATCTTGTGGTTGATGTCCTTCGCCCGCCGCGCCTCCTTGCGCCCGCGCTTGTTCAGCCGCCGTTTCGCGGACGGGGTGTTCTTCTTCTGCAGCTTGGCCCGCAGCTTCCGCTCCCGGACCCGGCTGCGGTTGAGCTCGCGCCCGGCCATGATCTCGCCGTCACTGGTGGTGGCGATGTTCACGATGCCCAGGTCGATGCCGAGGAAGTCCACCGGATCGCTGTCCGGCGGCGGTTCGGGGACCTCGCAGGTGGCGTTGAGGAACCACATGCCGTCCCGGCAGACAAGATCGGACTCACCCCTGCGGTACAGGGCCAACGTGGCCAGCTGCTCCGGGCCGGCGGTGAACGCCACGTCCTTCACTCGCCCGGCCACGGTCCAGATCGAGACCCGCCGCCCGGCGATCTGCCAGGACAGCATCCGGTCGTCGTACGGCTGCGCACCCTCCGGCCGGAAAACGATCGGCTCGCCGGTGGCCTTCCGGTAACGCTTCGATCCGGGCCTGCCCAGGTTCCCGGCCTTCAGGTTCGCTCTCAGCACCGCGTATGCGTCGCACGTCTTCTTGATCACGTGCTGCGCGGCCTGCGCACCCAGGCCCCACCGCGCCTTGATCTCGCCGTAGGTGTGCTCGCGCAGCGCGAAGTTACGCTTCACGTCTTTGTCGAACGCCACCCGGCTGGCCCAGGTCGCCGCCTCGTTGCAGGCGCGCAGGGTCGCCTCAAGGGCCGTCGCCTGCACCGGCGTTGGCAGCAGCTTCACCTGCACCACCAGCTTCACCCGGCCAGGCTAACGCCCAGCATCGACCTATGTCATCGAAATAGGAAACACCGGTCCATCAGGGGACGAAGCATCGCATACACCCGGCATGCACACTCGGCCCTCACCCCGAAGTGCCCACGCGGCGTCTTCACGGACGAGATCCTCACGCGCTGCGACGAGACCATGCGGGACGCCTGCACCGACTTCGGGACAGACACCCGGCCGCTCCGCGGCCGAAACCCGGCAGCGACACTGCGGCGCTCCGCGCCGCAGTCGCAAGGATGCGATTCCTCCCGGGCGTGAACGCCGGGGTTCCTCGCAAAATCACGCTGAAGGTCGACATGGCAAAGCCGCCCCTCCCCGGGGATCGCGCCCGCCCATCCCGGTCAGAGGTTCAGGCCGGCCGCCACGCCCTGCCGTCGAGCACACGATTGATCCGGCCCTGCCCGTCCGCCCCCGTCAGCCCCTTGGCCTCCAGGATCCGGCGGAGCCAGGTCAGGGCCGCCTCGACGTCGGCCGCCCCGAGTTCGGGAGTCGAGCGCGACCAGCTCGCGCTGGGCCCGCGCGATGAGCTCCAGTCGGTCGGGGTCCTGCCGGCGGGAGGGGGAGCTCGCGGCGACCCGCAGGCAACCGCGGACCACGTCCGCGTGGTCGGCCGGTCCGACCGACAGTGCCTCCCGCAACTCCGTCACCTCGGGGTACTGGGCGACAGACAACCCGGTCACGTTCTTGGTCGTCTTCTCCAGCAGGAAGCGCAGCACGTGGCCGGGCCCACCTTCAGGGCCCCGCCCACCCCCTCGGCGACCAGCCGACGCTGGACGTCGAGCCAGCGCACCGGGGCAACGAGCTGTTCGGCCAGCAGGTCCCGGGACCCGTCGCCGCCGGGGTGCGGCTCGGCGGTCACGGTCGAGAGCACGGGCACCGAGGGTGCGACGATGTCGAAAGGTTTCAGCAACGCCGTCATCTCATCGGCGGCGGCCCGCATCAACTCGCTGTGGTACGGACCCTCCATGCCCAGCGGGTAGACCACCGCGCCCCGCGCCTCCAACTCCTTCGCCGTCGTGAGCAGGTCGCCCCGCGCGTGAAGATCTTTACGTACGCGTCGCCTTCGCTCTACCGTAGCGGCCATGCTCCCTGCCGTGGACACAGATGAACAGTGGGACAAAGTCATCCCCGACGACGAGGCTCTGCGACCCGGGGTGGAAGATCTCTGCGCCCGCCTCGGCTTCGCCGATGTCCACCCCATTCGATACCCCGATGGCTCGGAGCCGGTCTACGCGATCGGTGACCGGCACGTCCTCAAACTCTTCCCCCGGATGTGGCTCCAGGACGCTCTCACGGAAAACAGGGTCCTGGGGTATATCCAAGGGCGCCTGCCGATCCCCGTGCCGGAATTGCTGGAATTCGGCGAGTACGAAAACGGGTGGCACTACGTCCTGATGTCGCAGCTTCCGGGTGAGGGCCTCGCCACGGCCTGGCCAAGGATTCCGAAAGCCGACCGGGACCGCATCGTCACCGAGGTCGGGGAGGCCCTGGCCGTCCTGCACTCACTCGACCCCGAGCCCCTCACCGATGTCCTGGGGCCCGAGAACTGGGGCGCCGCCCTGGCGGACCGCCGCGCCCGAGCCGTCGAGCGGCAGCGCGAACGCGGCCTGCCGGAGCACTGGTTGGAGCAGATCCCGGACTTTCTGGATGCCGTCCCGCTCGCCGCGGACCCGCCCCGCTCCCTGCTGCACACCGAGGTCATGCGGCAGCACCTGATCGTCGATCCCGACGGCTGGCGGCTGACCGGGCTCATCGACTTCGAACCGGCCATGATCGGGGATCGCGCCTACGACTTCGTCGGCATCGGCCTGTACGTCTCCTGCGGCGATCCGCGCCTGCTGGGAAGAATCATGAAGGCCTACGGGCACGAGTTCGACCCGCGTGAACTCCTCGCCCACACGCTGCTGCACGTCTACAGCAACCTGCCGAGGTATTTCAAGGACCTTCCCGAACCGCCCGAGCCCACCCTCGACTCGCTCGCCGAGACGTGGTTCGGCATCACCCGGGCGTGATCCACCTCCCTGCCCGGCCCCCGCGCCCCTGCGCCGGCGGCCGGGCCCGGGATCCCGGACGAGCACCGGACGTGACCTTCGAAGGCGGTACGACCGTCTGGTACTGGGAGGCTCCCGACACTCCCCGGCCCGAGGACCGTCGGCTGCTCAGCGAGGAGGAACGGGCCCGGTCGGCCGGCATGACGTCCCGTCGCGCCGCCGAGTTCGTCACCAGCCGGGCGGCCGTCCGGTCCATCCTCGCGGAGCGGTTGGGCGTCCCGCCCGGCCACGTCGTCCTGGGCCGGCGGGCGTGCCCCGGCTGCGGGGGGACGGACCACGGACCGCCCACGATCGTCCACCCCGACACACCGCTGAGGATCAGCGTGTCCCACACCGTCGGCCGCGGGGCCCTCGCTCTCGGCAACCGACCCGTCGGCGTGGATGTGGAGCAGCACCGCACGGTCGAGCTCCCGCAGCTCGCCTGGACGGTCCTCTCCCCCGGGGAATGCCGGTGGCTGGACGAACTCCCGGACGACCGCGCCCGCCTCCTCGGCTTCTTCCGGTGCTGGACGCGCAAGGAGGCCGCCCTGAAGGCAATCGGCGTCGGCATCGTCGGCGACCTGCGGGCCTGGCACAGTCACCCGGACCGGGGCGACGACATCGTGATGGACTCCGCCGCGGCCGGCAGCACCACGGGCGCGTGGCGGGTACGGGACCTGAACGTGGGCCCGCACTGGTCCGCCGCCGTCAGCGGGCCCGCCGACGCCTCCGGCCCGCTCCACATCCGCCTCTGGGCCCGGCGGCCTCTCCTCACCCACGCACCCTCGAGAACAGGCCAACGGATGACCACGATCCACGACGGGAACGGAATCACCGGCGACAGGGACGTCCTCGGCTCCGTTCTCCTCTTCTGGCAGGAACTCCTCGGCGTACCGGAGATCCACCCCGACGACGACTTCTTCGACCTGGGCGGCACCTCACTCCGCGCCGTGCGATTCGTCCTGCGGGCCCGCCGGGAGTTCGGCATCGACCTGGCCGCCACATCCCTGGCCAACGCCGGCACAGCCCGCCAGTGCGCGGAAGTAATAAAATCCCTCCTCCCCCACTCCCCCACCCCCTGACTCGCTTGAGCTGCCGGACTGCTCGACCTGCTCGGGTTGTTCGGTCGACTCCACGCCGATCCGGTGGCTCATCGACTGGGTGTCGAGGTCGCCGTTGGCGTGGACGGCGCGGAGTTTGAGGACGGCTTCGGCGCCGGTAAGGCCCCAGGTAGCGGACGCAGGCGTCGACGCTCTCACATTTCGTGCCGGTGAGCCGGACGGCCGCGGCCCTGGTGGTCATGTCCCCCGGGCCGCATCGGGCAGGTGGGTGGAGTCGGGATCGAGGGCCAGGCCGGCGACACCCGCCATCAGGGGCGCTTCCGTTCGGCGTGTTGCTCGCCTTCTTCGCCTGCGCAGCCAAGGTCACCGCCTTGCTCGGGGGTGCGGCGGGGAGGGCGGCCGGAGCGCCCGGATGACTGGCTATGAAGCCGTCACCTCCGTTACGCATCAACGGCGTTGACATGAGCTCCGCATCGCCCTGCTCACGGCTCGGCGGCCAGCCGGACCGGCCCGCCGTGTTCGCGCGTGAGCGGCTCGTCCTGCAGGTTCAGGGCATCGGGGAGCCGGTCATTTTCCCGTTCGAACGCGTCCTGTGGTTGAATTGGCAGCGACGTCTGATCGTTTGTTGAGGAGCCCAGACATGGTGGTGGACGACGACATCTCCGGGTGATACCCGGACCCGACAGGCCACCGGCCGGTGCGCGGAAGCGCCGCCGCCGTGGTCTCGCTGTCGTTCCCTCTTCCCACCTGTCTGCCGCCGGGGCAGAAGTGTCATCCCTGCCCCCTCTCCATGAGGTCACCTCCATGTCCGGCGTTTCCGTCGTTTGCTCGAACCTGTCCTTCACCTGGCCCGACGACACTCCCGTCTTCCAGGACCTGTCCTTCACCGTCAGCTCCGGCCGCACCGGCCTCGTCGCACCCAACGGCACCGGCAAGAGCACGTTGCTCGAGCTCATCGCCGGGGCACTGCTGCCCGATAGCGGGGCGGTCTCCGTGACGGGCACTCTCGGCTACCTCCGGCAGAGCCTCCCCCTGACCGGTGATCTCACCGTCGCCGAGGTGCTGGGCGTCGCCCCGATCATCCAGGCCATCGACGCCGTGGAGTCCGGGGACGTCGACGAGAAGCACTTCACCACCATCGGCGACGACTGGGACATCGAGGAACGCACCCGCGCCCAGTTGGACCGCCTCGGATTGACCGACCTCACCCTGGACCGCAGTCTGAGCACCCTCAGCGGCGGCCAGGTCATCTCCCTCGGTCTCGCCGCCCAGTTGCTGAAGCGACCCGACGTGCTGCTGCTCGACGAGCCCACCAACAACCTCGACCTCGACGCCCGGCACAAGCTCTACGACGTGCTGGAGGACTTCAACGGCTGCCTGATCCTGGTGAGCCACGACCGCGCCCTGCTCGACCGCATGGAACGCATCGCCGAACTCGACCGCAGCGAACTCCGCTTCTACGGCGGCAACTTCACCGAGTACGAGGAGGCCGTGCGAGCCGAGCAGGAGGTCGCCGAGAAGAACGTCCGCAACGCCGAGCAGGAGCTGAAGCGGGAGAAGCGGGAGATGCAGATGGCTCGCGAACGTGCCGAACGCCGGCAGAGCAACGCCGCCCGCAACCTGAAGAACGCCGGTCTGCCCCGCATCTTCGCCGGCAACATGAAGCGGGGCGCACAGGAGTCCGCGGGACGGGCCGGCCAGATGCACGCCGGCCGGGTCAGCGAGGCGAAGGCCCGGCTGGACGAGGCCGGGCGTGCACTGCGCGAGGAGCAGCGCATCATGCTGGACCTGCCGGACACCAACGTGCCCGCCGGACGCAACCTGTTCCTCGGCGAGCAGCTCCGCGTCCGGCTCGGCGACAAGGACGTGTTCGCCGGTCAGGGTGTCGACCTGGCTATCCGGGGCCCGGAACGCATCGCGCTGACCGGTCCCAACGGTGCAGGGAAGAGCACCTTGCTGCGTCTGCTCAACGGCGACCTGGCTCCGGAGGGCGGCGGGATCAAGCGGGCCGACGGGCGCATCGCCTATCTCTCGCAGCGCCTCGACCTGCTGGACCTGGACCGCACGGTCGCCGAGAACTTCGCCGAGTACGCCCCGAAGCGGCCGGAGGCCGAGCGGATGAACCTGCTCGCCCGTTTCCTCTTCCGGGGTGCCCGCGCCCACCTGCCCGTCGGGGTGCTCTCCGGCGGCGAGCGGCTGCGCGCCACCCTGGCCTGCGTACTGTGCGCGGAACCGGCCCCGCACCTGCTACTCCTGGACGAGCCGACGAACAACCTCGACCTGGTCAGCGCGGGCCAGCTGGAGAGTGCCCTGAACTCCTACCAGGGCGCCTTCATGGTGGTCAGCCACGACGAGCGGTTCCTCCGCGAGATCGGTGTGAACCGGTGGCTGCGGCTGGCCCACGGCGTGCTGAAGGAGACGGGGGCCCCTGAGGTGTGAGCCGCCGCCGTGTCGACCTGGCCCGCGTCCGAGGCGTGCCGCCCGGCGGGCCGAGTACCGATCACGTTGGGAGTATTCCCATGCCTCAGCCTGCCCTGCAGGCCCACGACCTCGTCCGCGTCCACGGCGCCCGGAGGGTGCTCGCCGGCGTCTCCCTGGCTGCCTCCCCCGGGCACTGTATCGGGCTGATCGGCGAGAACGGAGTCGGCAAGTCGACCCTGCTGCGGCTGCTGGCCGGGACGGACGAGCCCGATGGAGGAAGCGTCACCCGGCCTCCCGACCTGGGCTTCCTGCAGCAGGAGATGCCGTACGACACCGACGCGACGATCGGCGACGTACTCGACGACGCCCTGCTCGAGGCCCGGGAGGACCTCACCGAGCTGGAACGCCTCGCCGAGCAGCTCGCTCGGACCGCGCAGGACGCGCCCGAGTACGCGGCATTGCTCGAGTCGTACGGTGCCCGCCTCGAACTGGCCCAGGCTCGGGATGCCTGGGACGCCGACCGGCGCGCCGCGCTCGTGCTCGACGGCCTCGGCCTCGGCGCGTTCGATCACGACCGCACGCTCGGGTCACTGTCCGGCGGGCAGCGCGGCCGGCTGGCGTTGGCCGCGCTTCTGGTCCGACGGCCTTCCGCGCTGCTGCTCGACGAACCGACCAACCACCTCGACGACGGCGCCGCCGCCTTCGTCGAGGAGCAGGTGCGCGGCCTGCCCGGGGTCGTCGTGGTGGCCAGCCACGACCGGGCCTTTCTGGACGCCGTGTGCACGGATCTGATCGACCTGGACCCCGCCATCGACGGCCCTGTGCGCTACGGCGGCAACTACAGCGCCTACCTGGCCGAGAAACGTGCCGAGCGACAGCGCTGGGAACGGCGCTGGGCCGAGGAGCAGGAGGAGCTGGCGGCGCTACGGGTATCGGCCGGGGTCACCGCGCACCGCGTGGCGCCCGACCGGGGGCCGCGCGACAACGAGAAGATGGGCTACGGCCACCGTGCCGGCCGGGTGCAGAACCAGATCGCCCGGCGGGTGCGCAGCGCCACCCGCAGGCTGGAGGAGCTGGAGCGCTCCCAGGTGTGGGAGCCGCCGAAGCCGCTGCGGTTCCAGAGCACGGCGCTGGCCGCACCCACGGCAGACGAAGACGTTCCCCTGGTCTCCCTGGAGGGCGTACGCGTGCCGGGCCGCCTCCCGTCGGTGAGCGCGGAGGTGTCGGCGACCGACCGTCTGCTGGTCACCGGCGGGAACGGGGCCGGAAAGTCGACCCTGCTGGCCGTGCTCACCGGGCGACTCACGCCCGACGGCGAGGTGCGGCGCCGGCACGGGCTCACGGTGGGGCTGCTCGCCCAGGACACCGTCTTCGACCGGCCGGACCGGACCGTCCGGGACACCTATGAGCTGGCGCTGGGCGTGGAACGGGCCGAGGCGGTGCCACTGGCCTCGCTGGGCCTGATGCACGAGGCGGACCTGGACAAGCCGGTCGGGCAGCTCTCGGTCGGGCAGCGCCGACGGCTCGCGCTGGCGCTGCTGGTGGCGCGCCCGCCACAGCTGCTGCTGCTTGACGAGCCCACCAACCATCTGTCCCCACGCCTGTGCGACGAGCTGGAGGCGGCACTTGGCAGTGGCCCCGGCGCGATCGTGCTGGCCAGCCACGACCGCTGGCTGCGGCAACGCTGGCAGGGACGCGAGCTCCGGCTCGGCTCCGGAATCGATGTCGCACAGCGGTAGATCAGCGCGCCGCGAGCCCTGATTAACTACCCTGCTGGTTCAAGTTAGTTGTGTCAGTCACCCCGGGTCCTGATCACATGGACCCGAAGGAGTGCGGCACCGTCCAAGTGCTGACCGGCGGTAAGGGAGGGGGCGTGGAGTCAGCCACGACGATGGTCGGTCGGGAGAGCGAGCAAGCGCAGCTGTCTGCGTTCCTGAACGCTGCAGTGGGGCAGGCCCTCGTCCTTCGGGGACGACTTCTGACTGTCTTCGCGGTCGGCGTACCGCTCGGAGCTGGGCCGGGCCCGTCGGAGACGGACCCGGCCCATGCAGTCGGCGGGCGGTCAGACGCGGTCGGCTGCGATCAGGAGGTACTGGAAGGAGCCGTCCTTGTAGGAGTTGATGAACGCCTCCTCGATGCCTGTGACCAGGGAGGATGTGGCCCGCAGCTCCCAGTAGGGCAGGGTCTCGGGAGTGAGGTCGATGACGGCCTGTGGGACGAGGCGGTTGTCGGCCATCGCACGCAGGTACTCCCGGCGGGAGTGGATGTTGCACTCGAAGTGCGCGTTGATCTGGGAGACCCACTTCGAGGGCTGGCCGTAACGCGGGTTCCAGCAGCCCGTGATGGTCACGTAACGGCCGCCGGCGGCGAGGATGCGGGAGTGCTCGGCGAAGAGGTCGTGCAGGTCGACGTACATGCTCGACTCGTTGTTCCACGAGGCCGCGGCCTGCCCGGTCTCGAAGGGCGTGCCGAGCATGTTGCAGACGCGGGCGTGGACGTGGTCCTCGATGCCGAGTTCGCGGGCACGCCGGTTGGCGAAGTCGGCCTGCTTGGCCGACAGGGTGACACCCTCGACCTTGCATCCGAAACGCTGGTGGGCCATGACCATCGAGCCGCCGCGGCCGCAGCCGGCGTCCACGAGAGTGTCGTCGCGTCCGATGGTGCCGAGGTGGTCCAGGAGGACTTCGGTCTGCGCCGACTCCAGGCGGTGGAGCTCGGCGATCAGCTTCTTCTCGTACTCGCTGTCGCCGGCGTCCCCGAGGGCGGCGCGGTCGATGTCACCGATGCCGTAGTGGTGGTGGTAGAGGCCGTCCACGTCGCCGAGACGCAGGTTCACGGGCCTGGCCTCGTGGTCCCAGTAACGGGCGATGTCACCCTGGTAGGGCGTCACCGGGGCGGGGATGAACGGGGTGGTGTTGACGTTGCTGGTCACGGATAGATCCCATCCTTACCAAAAGTCGGGCAGGTTGTAGCGATAGGTGTTGGTCATGTGCCAGTAGTGGTTGCCGTCGGCCCACACGGCCACGCCCCGCAGGAAGCGCAGCACGGTCGGGACGGGGCAGGCAGCGGCCAGCTCGGCAGCCGCGGCCTCGAAATCGTGCATGAGGTCGTTGTGGACCTCGACCGCCTTCAGGTAGGCCTCGCGGTCGGAGAGGCCCTCGCGTTCGGCGAGCACCACCGGCAGGTTCAGGTGCTTGCCGGGGCCGGCGAGTTCCTTGGTGTACGAGTACAGGTCGTTGACGATGGTGGTGGCGTTACCGGCGAGCGCGATGACCCGCTGTATGGCGGGCTGGGCGTGCAGGTCCGCCGGCAGTTCGTAGCCGCCGACCGTGTCGGTGATGGTCGGGCAGGGCCGGAAGTTGTTGAACTGGCGCATCGCCAGGTACTCCCACACCTCGGGGACATGGTCCGTCTCGGCCCAAGCGGCCTCGGCGAGGTACCCCATGTGCAGACGGGCCATGTCGTGCCGGTACCGGTCGGCCTGGGAGGGGGTGGCATCCCGGAGGAAGTACTCCATAGCCGAGCGGTAGGCGCGGCGCGGAGCGTCCGAGTGGAGCGAGTCCGCCCACCCCGGCTGGTACTCCTTCGTCGTATGGAGGGCGTCGAGAGCGGTGTGCGCCAGCAGCAGGCGTCCGCCGAGGCCGATCGGCGAGCCTCCGTGGTCCTCGCAGTAGCAGTCGTCGACCACGTTCTCGGCGACCATCAGCCGCGTGGCGAGCATCAGGTGATCGACGGTGGGAGCGTCCGGATGGCAGGCGACCATGTAGCGGCCCACGGAGAAGCCGTCGAACTGGTCCTCCCACTCCGGGGGGTAGAGCTCGACCTCGTCCACGGCCCATGTCTTGATCCGGCGGCTGACCTCGGCCACCCGCACGGGGTCGGGCTCCGGGACCGGGTGGTAGTAGAGGCCCGGGATCGGGTCGCCTTCCGTCGGAGCCGTCGGCGGCGCCGGAGGCTCCTGCAGGTCCTCGCGCCGGACGAGGTGCAGGCTCGCCGTGCCCAGACCACTGGGGCCGCGCAGGATCCGTTCCAGGGCGGGGCTCGGTGTCCCCACCTCGACGGCGGGGACACCGACCGAGGGCGGGGCGGGCGCGGAGGGCGCAGGCAACGGGCCGCCGGTGGCGGCCTCGACACCGCGGCCCTGGGCGGCGAGTTGGGCGGCAGCGTTGCCGAGGACATGGGCCCCGAAGTGCGCCGCGGCCTCAGGCAGGCTCGACTGCAGGGGGGAAAGCCCGGGATCGGGCATCCGTAGCTCCTTGGTGGGTGGGTGGGCTGTCCCGCTTCCCGGGCACGCTCGGCCGGCCCGGAAAGGTCCGGACTGTCGTAGCCGTCGGGGAGGGCAGATCCTCTAGTACTGCAACCGCACTCGCGCTATCGCCGCAGGTCAAGCGCGGTACACCGCCCGCCCGCATGTGACGAGCCATCAGCCACTTGGAGCGTTGACCTGCCGGTTCGCGGTTCGACCGAATGCGGGAACCGGAATCCTCCACTGACGCATCGCCAGTGGAAGAACTCCGCTGCACCCGCCCTGACCTGCGGTGACGCAATGAGTGCGGTTGCAGTACTAGTCGTGTCTGCGGGCGATCTGCACGTTCTCCAACACGCCAAGCGCGTCAGGCACAAGGATGGCGGCGGAGTAGTAGGTGGTGACGAGGTAGGAGATGATCGCCCGATCGTCGATACCCATGAAGCGCACCGACAGGCCTGGTTCGTACTCCTCCGGCAGACCGGTCTGGCGCAGACCGATGACACCCTGGTTCTCCTCACCGGTGCGCATGGCGAGGATCGAGCTGGTGTTCTCCTTACTGATGGGGATCTTGTTGCAGGGCAGGATCGGAACCCCGCGCCAGGCCGGGACCTGCTGCCCGCCGACGTCGACATGGTCCGGGTAGAGCCCGCGGGCATTGAGCTCGCGTCCGATTGCCGCAATCGTCCTGGGGTGAGCGAGGAAGAACTTGGTGCTGCGGCGCCGGCACAGCAGCTCGTCGAGGTCGTCCGGGGTAGGCGGGCCGGAGTGGGGCTGGATCCGCTGCTTGAAGGCGGCATTGTGGAGCAGGCCGAACTCCCGGTTGTTGACCAGCTCGTGCTCCTGGCGCTCGCGCAACGCCTCGATGGTCAGCCTGAGCTGCTCCTCGGTCTGGTTCATCGGCCCGTTGTAGAGGTCGGCGACCCTCGTGTGGATCCGCAGGACGGTCTGCGCGATGGAGAGTTCGTACTCGCGCGGGTTGACTTCGTAGTCGACGAAGGCGCCGGGCAGCTCGGCCTCGCCGGTGTGGCCGGCCGACATCGCGATCTCGGCCTCGCCGTGACGGTTCTGCCGCTGCTGGGGAAGCGAACTGAACTGCCGGATGTGGGCCTGGAGGTGCGGCGCAGCGGACAGCACGGCGGCGAAGTCGGCGCGGGACAGGGTGAGCAAGGTGCCGGCGGTCTCGGCGGTGGCGGTGTGGTCCCACTGGGCGTCCGGGTCCAACAGGGCGTTTTCACCGAACAGCTCGCCGTCGGCGAGTACGGCAACCGCGATCTCGTCGCCGTACCGGCCGACGGAGGTCTGGCGGATCCGGCCGTGGGCGATCAGATGGATCTGCTCGGCGGGGGCACCGCGCTCGACCAGCACTTCGCCGGCACGGAAGTCGCGCTGAGCGCACCGACCGGCGATCGCGGTCAGCACCTCCACGTCCTCGAAGCCGCGTAGCAGGGCCAGTTCGCCGAGCTCACGGGGGATCACCCGGACGTCGGCACCGTCCTGAACGAACTCGATGCGCCCGTCGCCGACGGTGTAGCTCAGCCGACGGTTCACCCGGTAGGTGCCGCCCTTGGTCTCCACCCAGGGGAGCATCCGCAGCAGCCAGCGAGAGGTGATCTCCTGCATCTGCGGGGCGGACTTGGACGTGGTGGCAAGGTTGCGGGCAGCCACCGTACCCAGGCTGGTCTGCCGCTGCGGTTCTAACTGCGCATCCGGGCTGGTGTCCAGGTTCATCGGGAAATCTCTCCTTGATCAGGGCAGTGACCGGCATACGTGCACGTCACCGGCGAAAGGAAAGGGTGCATATCGGGAATCCGTCGAGATCCCGGAGAAACAGTAACGACGGTGCCCCCCAGTCGCCCCCGAGAAGCCGTTGGGATTGACCCGATACGGTGATCTCGCCCCCCACAGGGTTTGCCCGGGTGCCCGACGGTTTTCGGACGTGGTCGGCAGCTCGCCGGGGGCGCGGCTCGGTCTCCCACCGCCTTCCCTCCTCAGCGCCCGGGCCCAATGGGTCCGGCCGGGAGGTGAACGCGCATGCCGCAAGGAAAAGACCGTCGTCGTCTCCGCGGTCGGGGCCGGCCTCGGGCATCAGGTGGCCGCCGTCGTGGCGGGACGGCGGGCACTCCGTCCTCGGCGCCCGGACAGAGACGAATCTCGGCGCGCTGCGGATGACCTGGGCCTGCGGAACGGCAGCAGAGGCTGCGCGGGCGCGGGGAAGCCGCGATGGAGAGAGTGAAGACGGCTACCAGTTGGGAGCTACGTCAGCCCCGAAGCCACCACCGGCAGGGCGCTTCTCGAAGTGCAGATGGGGACCGGTGGCATTCCCGGTCAGGGGCATTGCGTGATTGGGATTGGTCCGATTCGCCGGTCTCATGAGCGACGTGGCGTCATGTCCGTTGTGCGGCAAGGGGCCCGGGAGAGCGGAGCAGGCACGGTGCTGGTGATCATGTGGTTGTCGAGACCCATGAGAACCGAGCGAGACCGTGCCTGCCCGAACATCATCGCCCATCCCTTCCGCACTGGAGCAACTGGGCTCCCCGACTGATCCCCTCACCTCAAGCGATGTCGCTGACCTGCGGCGTTTCCTGATCCTGGTCGCCGATCCCCGCGATGCACGAGGACTGCGGTATCCGGCCCTCGCGTTGCTGTGCGCGGCCGTCTCGGCGGTGCTGACAGGGGCTCGCTCGCTCATCGCTATCAGCGAGTGGATCACGGATGCCCCGCAGCATGTGCTGGGCGTCCTCGGCTTCGCTGCCGATCCACTTACTGGTCTGCGGCCGGTGCCGCACGCCGCAACCGTGCGCCGCCTGCTGCAGCGTGTGGACGGTGACGCGCTGGACGCGGCGATCAGCGCGTATCTGCAGGCCAGAACGCCGCCCCCGGTGGAGCCGGAGGCGGAGCAAGGGCCGGTGCGACGGGTGATCGCGGTCGACGGCAAGGTGGTCCGCGGATCGCGAACCGCAACGGCCGCGGCGATCCAGCTGCTGGCGGCGATGGACCACCACGGCGTGGTCCTGGCCCAGCGGCAGGTCGCTTCCAAGAGCAACGAGATCCCCTCCTTCGCGCCGTTGCTGGACGGTCTCGGGCTGGAGAACACGGTGGTGACCGCCGACGCCCTGCACACCCAGCACGACCACGGGGCCTATCTGACCAGTCGCGGCGCGCACTACGTGGCCGTCGTGAAGAAGAACCATCCGGGCCTGTACGCCCAGGTCAGGAAGCTGCCCTGGCGTGACATCCCACTCGGGCACCGCACTCGCGACCACGCCCACCACCGCGACGAGATCCGCCGGCTCAAGGTCGCCGGGTTCAGCCACCTCGACTACCCCGGCGCCCGCCAGGCAATCCAAGTCGTACGGTGGCGGCGCGACTTGAGCACCGGGAAGCTGACCATCGAGCGCGTCTACCTGATCACCAGCCTGAGCGTTTTCGACGCCACCTGCACCGAGTTCGCCACCTGGATCAGAGGCCACTGGGGTATCGAGAACCTCCTGCACCACGTGCGGGACCGCACGTTCCGCGAGGACGACTCCAAGGTCCGCACCGGCACCCTGCCCCGCGCCATGGCCTCCTTGCGCAACCTCGCCATCAGCGTCTTCCGCCAGGACGGCCAGACCAACATCGCCGCCGCCCTCCGCCACACCGGCCGCGACTACCACCGGCCCCTACGAGCCCTCGGTCTCGCGTGACGAACCCAGACAGATCTCGATCATGCAATGACCCTGCATTCCCGGTGGAGCCCACTTTCCCGATCTTCTGCCCGGCCCGCACGGAACCACTGGTGACGTGCCGGGCTGAGAGGTGGCAGTACCAGTAGTCGAATCCGTCGGCGCGCAGCACGAGGAACTTGCCGAAACTCACGTCGATTCCGGTGCGGGCTATGGAACCACTGCGTGCCGCGATGCACGGTCTGCCCTCTTGGGCGGCGTAGTCTGCGCCGGTGTGGTAGCCCAGGCTCCAATGCGGCCCCCTCTTGCGGTAAGCGGTCGTCACCCCGTGCCCTGGAACGGGAGAGGAGACGCGGCGTCCGCCAGCATTTGTCGCCGGTACGTGCAGTCGATCCCAGGACTGCTTGCCGGGCGTGCCGTTGGCGTCACTGCCTGAGAACCCGAGCTTGCGCTGCCACGCGGCATACGACTGGCGGTCGGCGTCGGTCCACTCAGGGCCGGGCCCCGTCCGGTATCTCCCGCATCCTTCAGCGACGAGGCGCTTCCCCATCGAGGTGATAATCGGACTGCGTTGACCTTGGTGGAAGAATGCCACTCCAGGGAATGGCTCATCCGAAGGCATTGTTCCTCCTCAGTAGCCTGCGGGTGGGAGGGCCGGATTGGCCTGCTGGACCCGCGAGATGTCCCCGTACCTGCTCCAGATGTAGTTGATTGCCGCCGCAATATTCGCGACCGGGTCATAGATCTGGTTGGATGTGCCTTCCTCGTGGTGCTCGGCGAACGTGCCGGGAATTACCTGCGCATAGCCACGGGAGCAGTTGAGTTTTGCACCGTCCGGCTGAACCGGGCCGTTGGCATTCACGTCGTTCTTGTTGACCGCGTTGGGCCTGAAACCTGATTCCCGGTTTATCAGGGTGATCAGATTCGCGCCATTGCTGACCCCGGTGACCCAGGCCCTCGGGGCGCCGGTCTTGTCGCACGCCTGCTCCGCAAATGCGCGAGCCGTAGGTTTGTCGATGATGATCCCGGAGTTCCTCGAGAACCCGACCGAGCTCTTGGCGATGCCCCCCGGCTCTCGGCAGTCCACGCTGAATCCTGCTTTGTTTCCCAGCTTTGTGAGAGAGACACAGCCGGGGAATCCGTCCGCAGCCGATCTGGTGAATCCCAGATTGCGCTGCCACGCGGCGTAGGCGGCCTTGGTCTGTTCGCCGAAGAACCCCGTGGCTCCGACAGGGATAATGAACCCCGCAGCGATCAGTGCGTTCTGAATGGCCCTCACGTCGTCGTTGCTCTTGCCGAACCGCACGTTACAAAGGGCAACCATCGTGCCTCCTCATACGGAATTGGAGGCCGGTTCGGGTAGGGCTGCAGACGCAGCGCCGCCCCCGAGTAACGTTCTGCGCGCTCCAAGTCCCCAGCGCGGCCCCATGCTCCTGTATCCACCATGCGTCGGCTGGACCACCCCGGCAAACGGAGTGGTTTACTGCCAGGTAACCGGGTCACGGCAACGTCACGCCGACACGGCCCGGGCCAATCGCGTCGCAGTGCCGACAGGACCGTCACCGTGCTCGCCCGGCAAGGATGGTGCCGTTGCGAGTGTGAGCGGACTCCGAAACACCTTCCGTCACATGCGTATCGGCCTCGGCGTTTCGGCCATCCTCAGGTTCGGCAGTGACCCGGCAGCCCAAGGGTCCATGGCCTCTACATGCTCCACCTGTCGCTCTGTCATGCGGATTCCACCCCGTCCGAAACACGTGTGTTCGATATCGCGACTCGCGTCGTTGACCTCGATACCGCCACAGCACGTCCCCGAGCCGACGATGGAGGAGCCCAGTTGACGTCAGCAGATGCCCAGGAACATAAGGTCGGAACAGTCCCTCCCCCGCCGCCCGCCGAGATCAGGTACACGGGGGAATACTCCGTGAACCCACTCGGTGAAGCGTCCTTCCGTCAGCTCTGCGCCCAGATCCCGAAGGTCCTGCGCCGCATCATCAGCATGTCCCTGCGTATCGACCGCTCAGCCGTGCTACTCCTCCTCGCCTGCCCGGTGGTCACCGGAGCTGCTGCAGGTGTCCTGCTGGCGGCGACCGCCCGGGCCATGCGTCCGATCCTCGGCGGCGGTACGGTCGCCGACCGCCTGCACCAGGCTCTGCCGGCTCTGCTCGCCGTCGGGGTCGCCGCCGGCCTTACCCGTGTCGCCGGGGCCCTGGCCACGTACGCCGAGCGGCGGATCACCCCCAGACTCACCACCGAGACGGACACCGCCCTGGTGGAGGCAGTGTGCCGCGTCGAGGCGTCGGCGTACGCGGTGGACGGCTTCGCGGACCGCCAAGAGGCCGCGGAGATGGGGGTGATCCGCACGCACGTGATGGTCACGGACGCCCAGCGGTTCCTGTCGGCCCTGGTCAGGATGGTCACGGCCGCCGGTGCTCTGTCCGTACTCAACCCGCTGATGCTGCCGCTGCTCCTCCTCGCCGTGCTTCCGGCCGGCGTCGGCGCGGTCCTCACCGCCCGCGTGGACTACGAGATCCACTACGCCAACATCGCCGACCGCAACGTCAGAGGCATGATGCGCTGGTGGTCCACGACCCCCAAGTACGGGGACGAGGTCCGCGCGAACTCGATGACCGACTACCTGCTCTTCTGGTACAGGTCCCTGTCCGACCGCTGCGACCAGCGCACACTGGCCGCTGCCCCGCGCACGCTGCGCATCGCCCTGGGTTCCTCCCTGGCCGCCAGTGTGTTCCTCGTCGCGACCTGGGGAGCGCTCGCCTGGCTGGCCATGAGCGGGAGGATCGCGCTCGCGCTCGCCGCGACGGCCGTCGTCGCCGTACAGACGACGCTCGCTGCCCTCTCCCAAGTGATCATCAACGGTGCCGCCCTCTTCCACACAAGCCTCTACCTGACCGACATGCAGGCGTTCCTTGACGACGCCGGAGAACGTGCACCCAAACGCGGCACGCTGTCGGTCGCCGCGCCAGTGGAGGAGATCCGGCTGGAGGAGGTCGTCTACCGGTACCCGGGCAAGGACAAGCCCGCCATCGACGGCGTCTCGCTCACCTTGCGCCGCGGTGAGATCCTCGCGATCGTCGGCGTCAACGGCTCCGGCAAGTCGACCCTCACCCGCCTGATCACCGGGATCTACCTCGCCGACAAAGGCCGAGTCGGCTGGAACGGCATGGATCTCGCCGAGACCGACCCCGCCACGGTCTGGAAGCAGACCGGCCTCGTCCCGCAGATCTTCGCCCAGTGGCCTCTGAGGGTGCGCGAGAACGTCACCCTCGGACAGCCGTACGCCCACGACGACGGGCCCGTGTGGGACGCGGTCGACGCCGTCGGCATGCGCCAGGCCGTCGAGGACCTCCCCGCGGGCCTTGACACCCTCCTCGCCCGCGAGGTGTTCGGCGGCGCAGAACTGTCAGGCGGGCAGTGGCAGCGCCTGGCCTGTTCCCGGGCCTTGTACCGCTGCCCGCCCCTGTTGATTCTCGACGAACCCACGTCCCAGATGGACCCGCGCGGTGAGCATCAGATCTTCGAGAGGATCAAGGCCATCGCCGCGAACCGCATCACGATCGTCGTCACTCATCGCTTGGAGAACACGAAGATCGCCGACCACATCGTGGTCATGGAGCAGGGCCGCATCACGGAACAGGGTCGGTACGACGACCTGGTCCACGCCAACGGCACCTTCGCCGAGCTCCTGGAACTCTCGCAGGATCGTTAGCACCGTCCCGCCGTCCGACCGATGTCCCGCTCGGTCCGGCCAACGTCGACAGAATTCACCGTGTGCCCATCCCTCGGCTTCTTCCCGGCGCACGCGGTGGTGGTGCCGGCCCAGGCCGAATGAACTTTCACATACATATCCGGCCATGGCTGGCAAGCCGGACCCGGTGCGGGGATGATGGCACGGACGGCCCTGCATGAAGGGGGCACCGACGTCCCGTGCATGAAGTCACCCACGATCACGCAAACCGGCGGCTCAGTGACGCCCAGCAGTCCGACAACCTGCGGACGTTTCTGGGGGCGGCTGCACGCCATGGCGGGGGCACGGTCACCGACCGTGTGCCTCTGCGGATCACCCGGGACATCGCGGAAGGATTCGCCGCTCACAGCGCTCAGGGTGGGGCAACGAAGACCCAGGTGTGGGAGTGGATCACGCAGCATGCGTCTCCTGACTACTCAGCGGAGGCGTTCGAGTCCCGGTGGGAAGTCTTCGAGAAGGAGCGGCTCATTCGTCCCCACCGGTCCAAGAGGCACCAGTTGCGGCACTCCTTCCATCCGCTCGGCACGGTCTTCCTGATGATTTGCGACCGGCTGGAAAGCCGCGGTGGTATCGACGAGCTGATCGCCCTGCTGGACCGTACGCAGGAACTCCTCGACCGCGAGCACCCTGACCGTGAAGCGGTCGCCCACAACATCGTGTTCTGCCAGTGGGTGTTCCAGACATTCGCCGTGCAGCTGGAAGCGCTGGTTCTCGACGGCACGCTGAACGAGCTGATGGAGGACCAGTGGCAGTACCACCACCAGGGCCTGGACCAGCGGGTGCTGCGGCTGAATCACGAGGTGAACCGCCACTTCCCGAGGGACGTCGACCTCGCCCACAAGGCTGTCGTCATGGTCGAGGCCGAGCAGCGGTACGCGCATTGGGCCGCACAGGCTCTGCTGCGTGTGCTGGACCACGCCGGGACGACGCTGGACTTCGATGTCCTGTCGGCCGAGGAGTATCTGGAGGCCGCCCGGGACGCCCCGCCGGAGCAGCTCGCGGAGGCCGGCCTCGCGTTGGTGGTGGATGCACCGCAGGTGTGGCTCGATGCCGGGGCTGTCGTGGACGCCTTGGAGGCGTTCATCCCTCGTCATCGGGTGCGCTGCCGGCCCCCGGTACCCAAGGGGTCCCCCGACCGGGATCCGTTCGGCGCGGTGGTCGAGCGAGCTGTACGGGAACGGGTACGGCGCGAGCGGGCCGCCGACCGCATGCTCCTGGAACGGAGCCGGGCCGAGATGACGGAGGAGTTGCGTCGATCGCGGTGGCCGCGGGCCGTCCGGCTCCTGGCGGACCTGATCATGCTGGATGCCGATGCCCACGCACCGTACCGGGTGGAGATCGGCACCGAGCTGGTCATCGACCGCGAGGCGTGGGTGACTCACCTCCACCCGGTCACGGTGCACCGCACGGAAACCCCTGCACACCCTCAGTCGCCCGCTCTGGCGGCAAGCGAGCAAGGTGATGAAGAATCTTGAGACGGCGCTGATCCTCGCCGCCGCCCGGGCAGGCGGCGCACTCGCCCCTGACCGTGTTCCGGCGAGCCTCGTGACGCAGGCCGACGACGCGGCTCATGTCGCGGGGCGCAGTCTGGTGGAGTGCGACTGCCCGTGGCCGACACCGGCCGGTGCCGTCGGCCGTCCGGGCCCGCCCCGCCGTGCGTTCGTACTGGGCTGGTCAGAGGCTCCGGTTCCGGAGGAACTGGGCACCTACCCCGTCGCCCGGCTCACCCCGACCCAGACGATCACCTTTGCCCTGTGTCTGGCCCAGGCGTGGCCGGACCCGCGCATGCACCCGTACCCGGGCCGTCCTTTCGAGCGGGCCGAGATCCTGGACATGGCCGGTGACATCGGGCTGGACGTGAAGTTCGCCAAGGCCGCCCTGGACGGCGAACTGGAATGGCTGTTGCTGATCGTTCGCGACGGTCGCCGGCTGCGGCTGGGACCGGCGGTGGCCGCGCTGCCCGAGACTTTCGCCGAGACCATGCGGCGCTTCCACGATCTGCTCCCGGGCCCGGACGACGTCCCGCCGATGCGGGAGGACGATGATGAGTGAGGCACCGCTCTCCGACCACGACGAGACACAGGTCCGGGCCGCCGTCGCGGCGGTGGAAACCGCGGACGGTCTCGTGCCTCGCGCGGCGTTTCCCGCCCTGCAGAGCGATGCGCTGCGGGCGGTTGTCGCCCGTCGTCTGGCCACGCTCGGCCGGACGCTGCTGATCCGCGAGCACCACGGAGTGACGGGCTTCACCAGCGGCTACGACGACGGCGTGGCCGAGCGCCTGGCCGCCGAGGGCATCGGTGTCCTGCCCCCTGTGGACCGGGCGGTGCTGGTGCTGGTGTTGCTGCGTACCGTGGCGGCCCCCAGAGCCCGCGGTGTGCACGGCACGGCAACCTGGCTCACGGACGGGCCCGGTACGAGCGTCGAGGAGCTGTACGCCAACCCGTACTTCACCTATGAGCAACTGCGTCCGGCGGTGCGCCGCCTCAAGGCCCGCCGCTTGCTGCGGGAAGGCGTCCACCGCACCCTGCTGCCCGGCCCCGCGCTGCTGCGCCTCACCGACGCTCAGTCCACCCGACTGTGGGAGGACCTGGTACTGGTCACCCGACCCGACTCGATGTACGCACAGGCCATCCGCCGGCGCCGCCAAGAGCAGCCGCACCCAGGCCGCGGACCCGGCCCCTCGTGCGAGACGGCACCATGACCACCCTCACCTCGCCGCAAGGAGCACAGCCTCCGCACGATGCCCCGATGAGCCTCGGGATCATCGGTGACCGGCAGCTGCTGTGCATCCAGACCTTCGACATCGCCCGGCACCCCTCCACCGCGGTCGGACTCATCCCCGGCTGTTTCGTCGCCGTCTCCGGAAAAGGCCCCAGGGATGCGAACGAATCCGGGAAGACCAGTTGGCTGGCCTCCGTCGCCCTGCTCCTCGGCGACCCGGAATGGCGGATGCACAGCAGCGGTCCGGCCACCGTCGCGGACCTGCTCTTCGAGCCGCGGACCGCCGGGGTGGCCGCCCAGGGCTACGCCCCCGCGACCACCGGCTATATCGCCGGGCTCTTCGCCGCCCCCGACGACGTCGTCGGCACCGCCCACACCGTATGGATGAAGCTGTCCGCCACTCCGACCTACGTCGAGGTCCGGCACGCCCCCGGCGTCCACCTGGCCACGGCCCACGACGACGACGAGCGCCACCATCAGGCCGTCGAGATCTACCGGGGACTGCCGTCGGCGTCCTCCCTGGGGGCCACCCAGTACGCGACCGCCCTGTACGGGCCGGTCCCCCGCTGCCTCGCTTTCCTGACCTCCCGGGGGAAACGGCGCGGCGGGCCCTCCCTCCTCAAGCTCGACACCGGCCCGTTCACCCCTGCGGGGATCGGCACCGCATTGATCGAACTCACCGGCCGCGCCGCGCTCCTGGACACGGACGCCTCCCTGCGCCATGACTTGAGCCAGGCAGAGCACGAGCTGCAGACCAGCCGGGCGGAGGACAGCAGCAGTCACGCGATCGAGGAACGAGCCCTGCGTGCCGTCACCCAGCGCAGCACCGCGCGCGAGGAACTCGTCCGCGCCCAGGAGCTGTGGGCCCTCCACTACGCCCGCGGCCTGCTCGACGCTCTCGAGCGCGCCGAACAGCTGCAATCCGCACTGGACGATCAAGCAGAGACGCTCGTACGAGCCCGGGCCGAGCGTGAATCAGCCGAAGCCGTCCAGCGTACGCTCGAAGACCCCGCGCGCCTGGAACACCAGCGCAGCGAAGCGGAACTCGCCGAACAGACCGCTGAGCGGCTGCTGTATCAGGCCCACGAAGACGCGAGCGGTGCACGCCACCGGCTCGCATCGCACAACCAGGCTCTCGAAGAAGCCGAGGACACCGCAGCCGGGGCTCGGGGGCATCTCGATGACGCCCGCCACGAGGCACGCAGGGCCCATCAGGTCACCCTCGCCTGCGAGGTCCGCCTGGCCGAGGCCGACGCGCGGCTTCAGCATGCCCGCGAGGACCTCTCCCGAGCCGAGGAAGGACGCTACGGCGCCGCCGGACGGACGATCAGCACGTTGAGCACGGCGGGAATCAGCGCCACGGGGCTGCTCGACGGGCTCGGCCTGCCCCGTGAGGAGCGCTCCGCATGGGAGCCGCGCCTGGCGCTGTACGGCGACGCCGTGTGCATCAGGGCATCCGACGTCCCCGCCGCCCGCAGAGCCCTGGCCGGCCGACCGGGCGTCGTCCTGATCGCCGTACCCGATACGGACGAACGCTCCGGCGACCCCGTGCGGGGCTTCCTGGATGTCCTGGCCAGGCGCATGCGCCTGGAACACGCCCCGGAGACAGCGGTCGATGACGCGCTCGGCCTGTACGTGCTGGGCGGGTTCACCGAACCGTTCACCGGCCGAGCCGCCCTCGTCGGCCGTCGTCGGACCGAAGCGGCACGAGCCGAGCAGAACCTCGCCACGGCACACCGGCTGTGTGACCAGGCCGAGGAAGCCGAGGCGCGGAGCGAGGAACTCGTCCACCGTCTGGAGGCCGCCGCACTGGCCGCTCACCTGCGGTCCCAGCGCCCCTCGCTCGAACGCGAACTCGCCGCTCTCCAGCTCCGGACCGCGGCCCACCAGCTCGCACGGGGCGCTGCGGAAAGCGCCCTGCAGAAAGCGGTCGTCGCCCACGCCACCCGCACTCTCCAACACGCTCAAGCCCAGAGTGTGATCGACAAGGCCCGGTCGGTCGAACGGCAGGGCGCCGGACAACAAGCAGCCCTCAAGAAGCAGATCGCCGCTCTCGACATCAGCTACTGGCAGGAGCACGGCGGCAGCCGCGCAGCCGCCCTCCGCGCCCTGCGCCGGACCACGACCTCAGCCGTGGTCGCCGGCCGGCAGACCCCGCAATCCGAACGTCGCAGCGAGAGCACGCTGCGCCAGCGGGCCGGCCGCCACCTCGACCACGCCCTCGAAGCGGTCGGTATCGACACCGACACGGGTGCCGGTGCTCCGACCACCGCGCTACAGGACGCCGTCCGACGCCGCAACAACCTCGCCGACGACAGTGGCAGCCGCCCGTTCGCCGATGCCACCGCGTTCGAAGCGCCCGCCCGCGCTCTCCAGGACTGGCTCGACCGCTTCGCCGACTCCGACACCTCGGCCGCTGATCGCATCGCAGCCGAGCGCGCCCAGCGGGCCAGTCGTATCGCCTTCGGCGAGCAGAAAGTCGCCGATCTTCGCGAAAGCCTGCACATCATGCAGGGCAGCATCGCCCTACGGCTCGAACAGGCCCTGGGCGACATCGAAGACGCCCTGGTCACGCTGAACCGCGACGCCGGCCTGTACGGTGCCGAACTCCGCCGTGCGCTCACCCCACCGCCCTCACTGCAGGACGTGTGGCGCTGCGACGTCACACCGTACTGGCGGCGTAGCCCTCACGGCCCCCTGCTGCCCTACGACAACATCACCAACTCGGCGCAGGAGAAGCTCTTCTCGATCCACCTCGTCCTGGCCGCCCTCCTCGCCTCACCCCATCCACGCGGCCGCGTGCTCATCCTCGACGAACTGGGCGATTCCCTCGGCACACACCATCGTCAAGAGGTCCTCGGCGCCCTCGCCAAGAGCACGCAGGAACATGGCATCACAGTCCTGGGCACCTGCCAGGAATCGCTCCTGGACGACGCCGCCGAATACTGCGGCGAACTCCTGTACTTCACCTACCCCAGCCACACCGAGGCGCTCAACGCGCCCACCCGCATGTTCGGCTACGACGCCAACAGCGAGCGCGTCGAGCTGACCATGGACACCTTGCTGGCTGGGCGCGCCTGGTGGTGAGCCATGCGGCGCGGAGGGCAGGAAGCTCGCCTGCTGCGGCGTGGACGTGGCCGTGCCGGACTGAGTGCGGGCCGCCAGCTCGCGGCCAGAGATCGAGCCGCGTGACGGGTGGACCTCCCCAGGGCGCCTCGGCCTCGTCGGCCTGCTGCCCCCGCCGCCGGTACCCGGCCTGGATCCCGACCGTGAACCGCTGCCGAGGAAAGCGCTGGTGCGCAAGGCTGCCCTCGCCGAACCGCCGGGCAGCGTCACCACCCGGGCCCCGCGCCGGCGTCCGGTCCGGGTCATGGCGCCGGCTGATCGCCTGCGTCTCGGCCGCCGGCGGCGTCGTGGCGGTGAACCTCGCGGACACGTCCAGGCACGACACCACCGCGGTCACGGGTGGCGGCACCCCCGGGCACCCGAAGTGACGCAACTCCTCGACCGCATCGCACTCACCGCTGCCGAAGGAAAGCAACCGGCGGTCCGAGCCGACCAGTTCGTGTACGTCGAGAGCAAGGTCGCCAACGCCGGGCAGAGCGCCGCAGGAGACTCCATGGCCCTGGCTCCCGAGCACACGCGGCAGGTATGGCTGTCCGCCGACGGCAGTCGCCCCGGCCTGGTGCGCGAGGCGGGCCTGCCGACGCCCCGCTCGACGCATCAGTCCTCACCGAAGCCGATGACGCCGGCCCGGCCGGGACCGTTGTCGGCACCTCCGCGATCCTCACCGTGGCCGCAGTCGACCGCGCCGGCGAGACTCCCGCGCGATGACGACGTAGCGCGGCAGCCGTGCACAGCGGCCGCCCTGGATCCCGGTCCCACCGGGGCCGGCCCCTTGTGCGGGCCGCCCCCGGACTGAGCGGGCTGCGGTCACATCCATGCCCACGGCATCGTGCCCGCCACGTGACCTTCACGAAAGTTGTTGTGAGGACACCGGCGGCGAAGCGGGCAGGGTCGGGGGCACCAGATGTGTGCGCGGCGTCACACCGGAGAGCATGGCCGGATCCGGACTCTGCCCGCCTGCGAGGCCCGGACGGACCGATTCATATCCTTTTGTGACGCGCACGCGGGATGAACCGAGGATCGTTCGCACCGGACCCGGCAGGCCGCGGCCGGCGAGTTCCTCCAGCACCGCCCGGTGAATGCGCCGCCTGGCCCGGGCACGGGGCCGGCGCGGGTACCGGCGGCGCACGGGAACGTACGCGGGCTCATGCCGCCCCCCGCTCCCGTTCGTCAGCATGTGGACGAGCGCGGCCAGAACAGCCACGTCGTCGGCGGCCACGCCATCGACGGCCACCGTCCGCCCGCCTGGCGCAGGCACCCTCGCAGGGAGCAGCAACGACTCCGTGATCTGCCGCGATTCCCCCGGAACGGCAGCTCCCGGCCACCCGCCCCCGTTGGCCGGCGCAGCAGCAAAGGCACGTTCGGTGTGTGCGTCGCCGTCCTCGAGCGCCAGGACTTCCTTGCGTCTCTGAATACCCTCGAACCGGCGGATGACGTCTGCCCAGCGGGACGCATCCGTCCTGGAGCCTGCGGTGAACCTGTGTCGCGCGTCGAGCAGTTCGCGGTAGACCTCGGCGTATGCGCCGCACAGCCTGATGGACTCGTCACTGCGGTCGCTCAGGCCAAGAGCATGGGGGATGGCGACGGCCAAAGCGGCCAGGCCCGACATGACACAGACGAGTACTTGCGCCGTGAGCTGCGAAGACTCATCGACAACGGGCCAGACCACAAGTGCCGTGACGAAGCTGAGTACTGCTGAGGCGGTGGTGTACCGGCGGACTTTCCGCGCCAGGCGAGCAGCTTCCCTGGGCATCCTGTGCACCCAGTAGCCGGCGCTCTCGATGCTTTCCTCCAGCTGCCGCGACAGGGCCGCGTCAGCCGGGTCTTTCGGCTGTGTGAAAAGCTTGGCCAGCAGTGTCATGACACTCTCACAGTCAGAGGGCAGTGGGCCCACCGTGACATCGCCTGCCCCAGCCCCCGGCACCAACGTGCACTATTTTCGTTTCGACCACCCGAAAGCAGCAATACCGGCCGTCCCGGCCGACGCATGATGGCCGCACCGGCTGCCGCCCGTCGGTGCCGCACCGTCACCCCATTGGCCGCGGACACCTGCCTGCCGCCCGTTGGCGGGGCCGGCAGCACGGGCGGTCCGGCCCGGCAGGTCACATGGGGCACATCCCCCGAAAGGCCCGGCGCGACCGACCCAAAATCCACAACCGGCAGCCGCACGCGTGAAGGGGTCGGCGGAAGCGGTGGTGCGCACACCTCGCCCGACCACGGCAGGCGGCAGGGCCCCATGGAGCCGGGCCGGCATGCTGCAACTGCCCGGGGCCGCCCGCGGCGACACGCGGGGCGCCCGGTTAACGCTTAATATGGCGTAGCGGGTGTATAGGGCATCAGGCGTGAGCCTCGTGATGCCCCATGCAGAGCGAGGCAGCGAGCAGAAGTACCCACATGCCGGGAGCCCCGGCCCGATTCCGGCGGGCCGGGGCTCCCTGATGGGCAGGTGGCCCTGATCAGTACTCGTCGTCGTCGAACTCGCCGTGGTCGAACCCGTCGTGGTCGAACTCTTCGAACACACGGAAGCTGCCCACGACTCCGTTGTCGACGTGCACAGTCCCGTCGACACTGCCGGGTGCGATACCGGCGCTGAAGCCGTGGGGGCCGATCGTGGCGATGGGCGCGCCATTGCCGCAGGTCACCCCACGGAAGAACTCGACGGTCTTCCAGCTGTCGTTCCTGACGTTGAAGGACGTGGATCCCAGACCGCTCACCACGGTGATGCAGCCATCCGGGCGAGCGGAGTACGTCCGCTCATTGACCTCGATCCTGCCCTCTCCCCTGCCGCGCCTCCCCTCTCGCCGGTCGCGCCCGCCCCCTTCCCGGCCGCGCCCGCCCTCTTCCCGGTCGTAGCTGTCGCCGCCGGCCCCCTTCTCGCGATTGCCGCTGTCACCGCCAAAGGGAGCAGGGGCGGGGGCGGGAGCCGGGGCAGCCTGCCGGGGCAAGGCAGCGGGGGCCTGGGGGGCCGAGGCGTAGGTGATACCAGTGGCAGCCAAAGTCGCAGCGCCCGCAAGCACAGCGGTCACGGCGACGGTACGCGTACTCATGTCACATCTCCTTGTCTCAGAGACATCAGCCGACCAGTCGGCTTCCAGTGAAAGTACTAACCGATAATTTTCCTTTCATATCGGATATGCCGAAGGCGTGATGCCGACATCGGCCGAACGTGTCCACACCCCCACGCGAATCGCATTCCGGACGGCCTGACGCCGCGCCAACATTGCTGGTCCACCGGCTCGCTGAGTTCGCGCTTAGCCCGATGGGGCGAGTTCTGACACTTCGTCACCCCATCGGCAGCCTCACCCCGACCTTCGCGTCTACCAACGCCCACATCAGGAAACCCTGACTCGCCGTTAGCCATGAGGGTCGGCATGACTCTGCATCAGTCACGACGTACGCCTCGTCGCCCCACTCAGCCGCCGACCAAGCCGCGCGCTCGGCCCTGACGGCCCAGCGCCACCGCCTCGGCGGCCCGAGCGAAGCGGGTCGACCCGTCCGGTGATGCCACCTGCACGGGAATCCCGGCGAATACCCGACGGCACCGGGACAAGCTGCTACATGCGACCGGCCCCCAGGTGCCCCCGCGCCCTGGCTCAGACACCAGGGGCCAAGTAATCCGCCGGCACCTTCCGGGAGTTCACGCGCGGCGGACGGTTGGGGTGCGGGGAGGCGACATTTCCGGGCGGCCGCTCGACCCGAGGCGCGCGTGCGGCCGGCGACAAGCCGGGGCAGCAGCCGGGCAGTGCCGACTCTGCTGCGCAATTCCCGGGTGGTTCCGACGCGCGGACCGTGACCTGCGACAACGAGGCCGTCGGTGCCGCCCTCGAAGCCGGCCCCTGCTGCTCGACCGTCGTGGGATCACCCGAAAAGGAACCTTGTTCGACTGATCAAGCCCGTTGAGCGGTAGGCGGAAGCCTTCTCAGAACAGGCGCGGACGCGGCGTGGCCGGCCTGCTGCTGCACCGTCAGCCGGGTGACGGTCGCGGGCGGGAGGATCGCCCGGGAGAACTGCTCGCCGTCGCCCACCCACGACCTCGCTGCCGGGAGTAGCCATTACGGACCACGAGCCGACTGCCGTTGCCGTCGCCCCTTTCGACCAACTCGGCCGTATATGCACTGACTTCGACCGACAGCCACCATGCGCCGGTCACCCTCTCGAACGATCCCGTCCAGCAGCTCCGACCCCCGCCCGCACCATACCCACAAGCGACACGCTCCTGCCGGACGGACAGTCGACGGGAAAGTCCCCTGAACGGCCCAGAGTCATTACCAACCCAGCGTCTTTTCGGGCCAGTTGATGTGCGTTCAGGCCGCCGGACACGCATGCGACGTGCCCCGGATCCCCCAATCGGCCCGCGACACGAAAATTGTCGGCGTGTCCGACATGTCCGGTATGACGATCACAAGTATGTTCATTCACGAGCCGGCCGCTAAGCCGGCCTGTCAGACAGGAGAAGTCACATGGATATCCGTTCATCCGCGATCACCGCCGCGGTCGCAGCCGCAGCGGCACTGGCCGCCACCGGCATCACCTATGCCTCAGCGGCCCCCGCCGAGCCGGTCCAGGCCGCCCCCGCTGTCCAGGCCGCCCCCGCCGTCCAGCAGGCCACTGCTCCCCAGGGCGGCGACGTCGGCGGCGGCGGCAAGGGCAACAACAACGAAAGAGGCGAAGAGGAGGAGGAGAACGAGGGAGGGCGCCGCCACTTCAAGGGCAGGATCCACATCAACGAGCGCACCTACTCCGCTGAAGAGCACGGCGGCTGCATCACCGTCGTCAGCGGCCTCGGCTCCAAGACCCTCAACGTCCGCAACGACAGCCGCAAGACCGTCGAGGTCTTCCGCGGCGCCACCTGCGACAACGGCGCCCCCATCGCCGTCGTCGGCCCCTTCAGCCAGAGCGACGGCATCCGGGTCCACGAGGTCGAGGGTGGCGTACACGTCAAGAATGGAGTCGTCGGCAGCTTCCGCGTCATCCGCCACCACGGCTTCGGTGGCTTTGGCGGCGGCTACGGCAACTGATCCCACACACAACACTCACCCCCCGGCCCGCCGGAATCGGGCCGGGGCACTTACACCGACACACCAGCCACCTGAACCGCTCGGGGATCAGTGGAGGCTCGGTTCCATCAGAGGATCGAGTCATCGCACGTCTGTCCAGGTAGCCTGATGAACTGCTCCGTCGCGCAGTGCGGCTGATCGCCGCGCTGGTAGCCGGAGTACGACATCGAGTGGGCTGCGATGGAAGCGGTCACGGCGAAGCTGGGCATTGAATCGACGAAAGCCTTGCGCAACCGAGTGCGCCAGGACCAAGTCGATCGGGGCGCTCGCCGGACTCCGCCGGCGGGCGCCCCTTCGTTTTTTCATCGCGGGGGCGTCAAGGTCCCGCCGGTTCCGCCCCTCACGAGGCGGTTGCCCGGTGCGGCCGGGCCGTTCCGCTGCCGAACGGCAGTCGACGGGTGGCGGTGGGAGGGCAACCGGATGCCGATCGGAATCGGCTGCCGCCCCACCGCCACCCGCCTGCCGGGGCACCGGATCGGGCAATCTGCCGAGATCAGACCGCCGGGGCCGGGTAGGTCGGGTACTCCACCCCGGAGACGTGCTGGACGACGCGGATGACCTGGCAGGAGTAGCCGAACTCGTTGTCGTACCACAGGTAGAGGATCGCGTTGTCGCCATCGACCTTGGTGGCGCCGGCGTCGACGATCGAGGCGTGGCGCGAGCCGATGAAGTCGCTCGAGACCGCGTCGGGCGCCGTGGTGAAGTCGATCTGGCGCTTGAGCGGGGAGGTCAGCGACACGTCGCGGAGGTAGTCGAGAACCTCCTCGCGGGTGGTCTCGCGCCCGAGCCGCAGGCTGAGGATCGCGATCGAGACGTCCGGCACCGGAACGCGGATCGAGCTGCCGGTGATCGGCGCCTTGAGATCGGGCAGCGCCTTGGCGACGGCGGAGGCCGCACCGGTCTCGGTGATGACCATGTTGAGCGGCGCCGAACGGCCGCGACGGTCGGCCTTGTGGTAGTTGTCCAGCAGGTTCTGGTCGTTGGTGAACGAGTGGACGGTCTCCACGTGGCCACGCAGGACACCGTACTCGTCGGCCATCGCCTTCAGCGGCGGAACGATCGCATTGGTGGTGCAGGAGGCGCAGGACAGGATCTGCTCGTCCGGCTTGATCGTGTCGTGGTTGACACCGTGGACGATGTTGGGGACGTCGCCCTTGCCCGGCGCGGTCAGGACAACCTTGTCGATGCCGGGGCGCAGGTGCTTCGAGAGGCCCTCGCGGTCGCGCCACTTGCCGGTGTTGTCGATGAGGATGGCGTCGTTGATGCCGTACGCCGTGTAGTCGACCTCCGACGGGTCGTTGGCGTAGATCACCTTGATCTCGTTGCCGTTGGCGACGATCGTGCTGTTCGCCTCGTCGACGGTGATCGTGCCCTGGAACTGGCCGTGGATGGAGTCGCGGCGCAGCAGCGAGGCGCGCTTGACGATGTCCTGGTCACCGCCCTGACGGACGACGATGGCGCGCAGCCGCAGGCCGTTGCCGGAGCCGGCCTTCTCGATCAGCAGGCGGGCGACGAGGCGGCCGATGCGGCCGAACCCGTAGAGGACGACGTCACGGCCCTCGCTGCGCTCGATCTTGTTGGCACCCGTGGCGCCGGCGACGGCCTCGGCGGTGAAATCCTCCACCGAGAGACCACGGTCGTCGCTCTTGTACGTCGCGGCGAGCATGCCGATGTCGATCTGCGAAGGGCCGAGATCGAGCGTGGTGAGTGCCTGCAGGAACGGCAGCGTCTCGGTGACCGAGAGTTCCTCACCGTCGATCTGCCGGGCGAATCGGTGGGTCTTGAGGATGCTGACCACCGACTTGTTCACCAAGGAGCGGCTGTGAAGCAGGACCGTGACGTCCCGCTCCCGGTGCAGCTTCCCGATGATCGGGATCATCGACTCCGCGATCTCCTCGCGGGTCTTCCAGTTGGTGAACGAGTCGTCGTTGACAGTCACAGGTTCATCTTTCGAGCTAGGCAGCGCTCATATGCTAACCCGCCTCTACTTTGATCATCCAAACGGGGCCACCCGAGAGGGGCGCCGCGATCGGACCCTATGACTACATCAGGACAAATAGGTCAATCCATGGCGGGGGGCAGGCCCGTACGCGGTGGAGGGGACCGGCCACGTGCCGGCCCCCTCCGATGGCGGGCCCGGGGGTCCGTCTCCCAGCCCTGGCGGCCGGTCAGCAGCCGCTGGTCAGCCAGCGACAGGCGGTGATCAGCGCGGCGGCGTGCTCCTCACCACGGGCGTCCTCGGTACGGATGTCCTCGGGCAGGACCTGCAGGGCGTCGATGTCGTGCTCCATCATGGCGTTCTCCTTCGTCGCTAGGGGGTGCCGGTCCCGGACGGGCCCGGCTGCCGGTGGCCGGCGGCCACCGGATACTCAGGGGTGGGCGCGCTCGCCCTCGGGCAGCCAGGCGCGGGGGCCGCCGAACCGCATGCGCAGCAGCAGCGAGAGGGTTCCGGCCAGACCGGTGGCGTACTCGGCGAGCA
Source organism: Streptomyces sannanensis (assembly GCF_039536205.1). Classification (GTDB taxonomy): domain Bacteria; phylum Actinomycetota; class Actinomycetes; order Streptomycetales; family Streptomycetaceae; genus Streptomyces; species Streptomyces sannanensis. The sequence continues at coordinate 188,631 of NZ_BAAAYL010000001.1, forward strand.
CGGTCCTGCGGTTCTCGTCGGGCACCAGCAGACGGCCGTCGTGCAGGACCGCCTGTGCCGCCAGGTGCTCGACCAGCAGTTCCGCTCCGGCGAGGTGGCGCTCGTCGCCCGTCAGCTCGGCGGCGTCGAGCAGGAACTCGGCGTTGCCCGCGAGTCCGTGGCAAGTGGCCGTCGAGTCGGTCACCCGGCCGGCCCGGACGGCGAGGGCCGCGCCTTCCAGCAGGTCGAGCATGACATCGTCGGAAGCGCCGGTGGCCGACCAGAGCCGGAGCAGGAAGGTGCCGACGCCGGACGAGCCGCTGCACCAGTGCCGGGCGAGGTCCGGGGAGTCGGAGAGATGACGGGCGCGGTCGACGGGCCAGAGGGCGCCCGCCGGTCCGCGGCGGGCGGCTGCGACCAGGGTGGCGCCCGCCTCGACAGCCGCGGTGAGGAAGCGTTCCTCCCCCATGGTCTCGGCCGCGAGCAGGAGAAAGGTGCCGACTCCGGCCACGCCGTGCGCGAAGCCGTAGTGCCAGGCGCCCGCAAGAGCGGAACCGAAGTCCTCCGGCACCGGCCAGAAGGTGCCCTCGGGGGTACGCCGAGCCGCCGTCAGCAGCCCGTCCGCGGCCTGCATGGCACGGTCGAGAAAGCGCGGGTCCCCGGTGGCGCGCCAGAAGTGCAGCTGGGTCAGGCCGGAGCCGGCCGCGCCGTGGCAGACATCGGGGTTGGGCCACCGGACGGGGAGCGTCAGGGCGAGCGCGGTGGCGCGTCCGGCGAGGGCGGTGTCGTCCAGCGCCATCGCGGCGTCGAGCAGGGCCCAGGCCGTCCCCGAGCGGCCGAAGTGCAGCCCGGGCAGGTTGCCGGGCAGTGCGTCCTGCCGGTCCGCCGTCCAGAGCGCGGCGGACCGCAGCCCTTCGCGCAGCGCGCCCCAGGTCACGGGAGGCGCCCCGGCGCCCGAAGGGGAAGGCCGCGTGGCAGCCGCTTGGACGGGCTGCACGGAAGGTGATCCGGTGCCGTGGTTGTCCCAGTGGCGCAGTGCCCGGGCGAGCACGCTCACGCCGCCCGCCGAGCCGTGCTGAACGGCCACCGGATCACAGGTCTCGCCAAAGGAATCCGAGCCCCAGAGCCGCTCGGTGTCGGTCGGCCGCATGGCGTCCAGGAGGTGGGCGATGCCGTCGTGCAACAGCCGTGCCCGTATGTCTGCCATGTCAGGCCTCTCCGCCTCCCGCGTCTTCGAGGCCGGGGCATGCGTGCGTGCCGGGCCTGTCGGTCGCGCCACCGGTTCCCGCCGCGGTGCCGCGACGCCGTCGGCGTGCGAGGCGCACCGCTGTCTCCCGGTGAGGAACTGCCGGGCCCGCTCCAGGGTCCAGCGGTCGACGGGGTCGTCCCGCATCAGCCCCCGGATGAGCGGCGAGAAGCGCCGTACCAGCGGATGGTCGCGAGCCAGCAGCCCCACGAGCTGGGCGAGGCGTTCCTCGTCCGGCCGGGCGGCGGCCGTCGGCCGATCCGCGGCGAACAGCGGATCGGCGCCGCTCAGCGCGTGCAGGACCGTCGCGCCCAGGGCGTACAGGTCGGCGCCGGGTGCCAGAGCGGGGGCCACCTGGTCGACGGCGCGCAGTTCGGGGGCGGTATAGCCGGGGGTGGCGCCCAGCACCCAGCGCTCGCCCTCCCTCGCCGCCATCTCCAGGTCGATCAGCAGGAGCCGGCCGTCCGGGGTGACCATGACGTTGTTGGGGTTGAAGTCGTGCAGGGTGATGCCCAGTTCGTGGGCGGCGCCGACCAGTTCGATCAGCTGCCGGACCAGGGAATCGGCCGTCCGGGCGTCGGGGCAGCCGGTGCCGTCCTGGGCCAGGCACTGTGCGACGGTACGACGCAGGGTCGCACCCGGTACCGACTCGGCAGCCAGGAACACACTGCCCTGCTGCTCGAACACCTCGACCAGCCGCGGGACCCGGTCCGGGCAGGCTCTGGAGAAGCGTTCCAGCAGGGCTGCCTCCCGGCGCAGCAGATCCCGGACGTCCAGCCCCTCGAGGCCGGCCCCCACGTGGGGCCGCGCCTGCTTGACGACGACCTGGGCGCCGCTCTCGGTGTCCTCGGCCCGGAACACCCCGCCCTTGTTTGAGTGCTGGATCGCGCCACGTACCAGATAGCGGTCGTTGAGCAGGACGGGCTTGGCCGTGGCACTGCTGCGGGCCGGGACGGCCGGGCGGTCGGGGAACGGGTCGCCCGCCCAGGCCGGCGGACTGAACCAGGCGTTCCGCTCGTCTGCGACCGGTCGCCCTTCGGGGTCGGTCAGACGGGCCGCGAAGGCGCCGTCGGCCGTCAGTTCACGGACGCCCGCGAACACGCCGTACCGGTAGTAGACCTGACTGTCGGGCACATAACGCCGGTCGGAGAGAACCGCGGGTCCCGGCAGCCCCACGGTGGCGTGGTGCAGTTCTTCGGCGAGCAGCCGGAACTGGTCGTCATCGGCCGGGTATACGGTGATGAACTTACCGCCCCCGCTCCGCGCGAAGCGCCCCGAGACCAGTGCGGCAACCCGGGCGGGGCTCCACGCGAACTTGAAGGGCGCCCGGTGGGCGACCAGCACCTCAGCGGACCGGGCCAGGGTGAGGGGGGCCGAAAGCGGAGTGGCCGAGACATGGAGCTTCCACCCCTGTGCGCGCCGGACGACTCCCGCGGGGACGACATGGCACCAGAACTCGCCCGGTTCGACGGCCCAGTCCGCTGCCCCGCCCCGCTCTGCTCCGGGCTCCGTCGCCGTTCCCGGCTCCGCCCGGGGCACGCACCGAGCGATGACGGCGCGTACCAGGTCGGGCAGCAGCGCGAGGTCCGCCGGAGGTTCGGCGCGCGCCCGCCGGGGACCGGGGCCGGGCGGAGACTCAGGCAGTGACGACACGCTCTTCGACCTCGCAATTCGCAACGGATGGGCAGGGTGCCGGGACCAGAGGCCCCGATTCCGCCGGGGCGGACGGGACTTCGCCGACGCGTGCGCGGTGCCGGCCCTGGCCGGGCCGTCAGTGATCCTCCGGACAGGCCCTACATCTGAGGCGGGGTGTAGCCGTCGCCCCAACTGGTGTCCAGCAGACTTCCGGCGACCGGTATGGGCGTTCCTGTCCCGCCCCGGTGCTGCCCGGCGGCCGTCCCCGGCCCGCCGTCCGGCGCGGCGACGGACGCGCCGCCGGCCAGCAGGACCGTGAGGAGGAGAAGACAGCGGATGGCTGCGGGCATGGGACAGCTCCTGGGTCGGGAGGTCGTGGGGTCGGTGGTGAACGCCCGCGTCCGACGGGTTCACCCTGTATGTCGGCCTGGTGGGTTTTGGCCCAACGAGACCCTCAAAGTTCATCCCGGCGAGCCCTGTTGGTCCAGCGCTTTGACCTGGCAATACTCTGCATGGCACGAAAGTCGCAGGGCCGCATTGCGGGGGAACTCATGACCATCGGGACAAACATGGGCGGGCTGCCACGGCTGGACGCGAGGGCCGTCGCCGTCTTCGAGCACGTACTGTCGCGCGGCAGCCTCAGGCGGTGGCCGCCCGACGTGCTCCCGGCCCTCGGCCTGAGCCAGGAGGAGATCGAGGGGGCTTGCCACACCCTGCTGCTGCTCCGCCTGCTGAGACCGGCTCCCGGCAAGCCCGAGGAGCTGATACCGATCAGCCCGAACGCCGCAGCGGCGGAAGTGGTGGGTCCGTTGGAGGCACAGCTCGCGCAGGCCGCGGCGCACGCCCAGTCCGTACGCGACGATCTGTACTCCCTGATGCCGTACTACCACGCCGCCCGGCGCGAACAGGGTCGCCGGGAGGGCATCGACCTGCTGCCCGACCTGGCCTCCGCCTCGGCGATGCTCACCGAGGAGTCGGCCCGCTGCCGGGAGGAGGTGTTCAGCATCCAGCCGGGCGGCGGGCGAGCACCGCACCGCCTCGGGGACGCCATCGACCGGGATCTGGCGATGCTGCGCCGCGGCGTCCGGATGCGCACCCTGTATCAGCACTCGGCACGTTCCAGCCTGTCCACCCAGGGATACGTGGAGACGCTCACCGAGGCCGGTGCCGAGTACCGCACTGCCGCCGAACTGCCCGACCGAGCTGTGGTGTTCGACCGAGTTGTGGCCTTTCTGCCCCGGCGTGCGGAGGGCGGATCGGGCGAGGCAGCGGTGCTCGTCCGGGACCCTGATGTGGTGACATACCTCTGTCGGGTCTTCGAGCAGCACTGGTCCGGCGCGACCCCGTTCCGGGGCAGCAGCGAGGCCGCCTACAAGGAGGTCGGCCCCAGCCTGCGGCGGGCGCTGGTGGGGCTACTGGCCGATGGCGCCAAGGATGAGGTGATCGCCCGGCGCATGGGCATGTCCCTGCGCACCTGCCGCCGCCACATCGCCGAATTATTGGACGAACTGGGGGCCGAAAGCCGCTTCCAGGGCGGTGCGCTCGCCGAACGCGCCGGACTCACCGCGCCGGAGACCCCGGCCGTTGCCAGTGCGGCGGGGCCCCGTGCGAAGAACGGCACGCCGGTCGAGAACACCGCACGCTGAGCCGGAGTGAAGCAGCATCCGCGGGGCTGACGCATCGGCGAGAGTGCGACGTGTACGGCAGGCGAACGCAATCTGTGGTGGCCGCCCCTGCCGGGTGGCCACCACAGGATTTGCCAGGGGAGGCCGACAGCATCCAGGCCGGCCGCCGCGGCTGGCTCTGAAAGAACGCCGTCACGGCGTCCCCCGGGGTACGCCATCCGGGCGGTCGGCGAACTGACTCTGCTCACCCTGGCCGTGCTCCCGCAGGGCATCGCCGGCATGAAAGGCGGCCGCGTATCGCCGAGGACCGCGCCGTCGTCCTCGTCACCCACCGCCTGGCCAACGTCGCCGTCGCGGACCGCATCGTCGTCCTCGACCGGGGCAGCGTCATCCAGCAGGGCACCTTCGACGAAATCGTAGAGAAACCCGGCCTCTTCAGGGGACTGTGGGAGCTTCAGAACGACCGGGGCATCCCGGCTCAGCGCGCCGAGAAAGGACAACCCACATGACGTCGGCCTGGCTGCCGCCCGAGCAGTACATCGAGACGATCGCCCGCGCTACGTCGTACGCCTGCCTGTACTTCACCGACACCGCCGGCCATCCCTTCCAGATGCGCTCGCGCAACAAGAGGGAAATCTGGCAGTGGCCAGGAGGCAACCTGGAGTCGGGTGAAACCCCGTGGGACGGCGCCCGACGCGAGTGCCTGGAAGAGACCGGCTACGACTTCCGAGGTCCGCAGAAGCTCATCGGAGTCCACTTCATCACCGCCGGCACGGCGTGGCCCGCCAATCACATCGGCTTCATCTTCGACGGCGGCCACCTCTCCGATGACCAGCTCAGCAAGATCAAGCTCACCGACGAGCACACCGAATGGCAGGTCAAGCCCCTGGACGGCTGGCGCCGGGAAATGAGTCCGGTCAACTTCGCCCGGCTCGACGCGATCAACACCGCCCGCCGGACCGGCACCGTCGCCTACCTCGAACGCTGACAGGTCGCGCGTGTACGTGCCCTGGCCCGCACCGGTCAGGAGTTGGTCGCTCACTGACCGCCCGGGCAGACTCCCGGCCGATGGATCGAAGTCCGGCTACCGATCGGTCAGAGAGGCTCCTCGGGCCAGCCGAGGAGCCGGGCGCCGACGACCGCCGTCTGCAGGGTGTAACGGTTGACCGGGTCACCGGGGTCGGCTCCCGTCAGTCTGTGGATCCGCTCCAGCCGGTACGTCATCGCCCGCACGCTCAGCGACAGCCGGCGTGCGGCCTCGGCGGCCACGCAGCCGGTGTCGAAATAGACGGCAAGGGTGTCCATGAGGGGCTGCGCTCCCCCACGCGCCTGCTGCAGTGGACCGAGGACGCTCAGCACGAGGTCGGCCATCGCCTGCCGATCGCGGGTGAGGACCGGGTACACCAGGAGATCCGCGGCGTGCAGCACCGGGTCCTCCAGGTCCATACGGGCGGCCAGGTCAAGGGCGTTCAGTGCTTCCTCGTACGAGTGGACGACGCCGCCGACGCCGGTGTGGGCCCGCCCGATGGCGACTCGGCCACCATCCGTGGCCGCGTAGGCCTGCTTGGCGAAGAAGCTCAGTACGTCCGGCTCGTCGCCCGGTGCGACGCAGATCAGCCGGCCGTTCTTCGTGGTGAGCAGGATGCGGCGGTCCCCGAACCGCGTCAGGAGTGAGGACTCGATACTGCGGGTGACCGGGTAGCCGTCGTCGTACGGCTCCGGCCCCTCCGCCACAGCGACTGCGTGTGCATAGGACAACAGCAGTCCGAAACGTTCGGCCCGTTCGGCGAGCCGGCCCGGGTCGCTGCGTCCATGAAGGAGGTCGTCGATGAACTCCCTTCGTGCTGCCTCCTGTTGGCGGATTGCCGCCCGCTGGGCCCGCTCGTGCCCTTCCGCGAAGGCATCCACGGCCTGCTCCACGACGGCGAGCAGATGACCCGTGGCGACGCCACAGAGCGCCGGCCGGACCTCCTGGGCGGCCGACAGGTGAGCGCGGACCAGGGCACGCAGTCCGATGCCGGCCTCCGCGGCCCGCTCTCCGCGGGCGCGCAGCGCCTCCAGCTCGTCGCGGGTGAGCCTCCTGCCGGTCGCACTGGCAGCCGCCAGGACCTGGGCGTACTCCTCCAGATACTCCTCGGCCGTGCTGCGGTCCACCATGGTTCTCCCCCGCTCCTCGACGCGTCACTGACGGATCCTGACGCGGATGTCAAGGGTGCCATGTGGGCGCCGAGCGGTGCCCACCGGCACCAAGGAAGCGTAAAGACTGCCGGTGTACGGCAATGCGCACAGATGTTTCATCCTGTCAGCATGAAGCCGCCGGGGGCATACGGAGAGACCGATGCCGGAATCCGGAAACTCTCTGCCGGGTCGAGGGGGAAGAATCATGGCCGAGTTCTGGCGCGCCGCCACTACGTTCCCCGCGGTGCTGTTCACCACGGCCCTCGTCGTGGTCATCGGCTTCTGGCTGCTGGTCCTCCTCGGCGCCGTCGAATCCGACAGTTTCGACGGCGATGTGAACACGGATGCGTTCGGCCTCGGGGGTGTCCCCGTCTCGGTGTCCGCCTCCTTGACGGTCGCGTGCTCCTGGTTCTTCTGCCTGACCGGATCGGTGCTGCTCGTCCGGGCGGGACTGGCGGGCGGGCTTGTGCATCTGCTCGGTGCTGTCCTGCTGTTCGCCGCTCTGTTCGTCTCCTGGCGTCTGACACGGCTGCTCGTACGGCCGTTGGTGAAGCTCTTTCCCGATGAACCCGGGCCGTCCCTGCAGGACTTCATCGGTCTGACCTGCACCATCCGCACCGGCTGGGTGGACGTCGCGTTCGGTCAGGCGGAGGTCACGGCTCGGGACGGCTCCACCGCCGTCGTGCAGGTCCGGCAGAACGACGGTAGTCGGCTGGCGCTCGGCAGCACGGGGCTGTTGTACGCGTACGACGACGCCGGCGAGTTCTTCTGGGTCACGCCCTTCGACACCGTGCTCGACCCCCGCGGCTGACGGCCGCCACACTCTTCAGCTCTCACCCCTGGGACCGTTCATGGATGCCATCACCCTGGGCATCGGCGTACTCGTCGCCCTTGTCCTGCTCATCGCCATCGCCATGCTGCTCGTGATCAGCCGACTGTTCCGCAAGGTGGAGCAGGGCAAGGCGCTGATCGTGTCGAAGATGCGCAAGGTCGACGTGACCTTCACCGGTCAGGTCGTCCTGCCGGTCCTGCACAAGGCCGAGGTCATGGACATCTCGGTGAAGACCATCGAGATCTCGCGTACCGGGCGGGACGGTCTGATCTGCCGTGACAACATCCGGGCCGACATCCGCATCTCGTTCTTCGTCCGGGTCAACAAGACCGTCGAGGACGTCATCAAGGTCGCCCAGGCCATCGGCACGGCACGGGCCAGCGACCAGGCCACGCTGCAGGAGCTTTTCAACGCGAAGTTCTCCGAGGCACTCAAGACCGTCGGCAAGCAGCTTGACTTCACCGACCTCTACACCAAGCGCGACGAGTTCCGCGACCGCATCATCCAGGTCATCGGCACCGACCTCAACGGCTACAGCCTGGAGGACGCGGCGATCGACTACCTGGAGCAGACACCGCTGGCGCAGCTGGACTCGAGCAACATCCTCGACGCCCAGGGCATTCGGAAGATCACCGAACTGACCGCCGTGGAGCATGTGCGGACCAACGAGTACCGGCAGAACGAGCAGAAGGAGATCACCCGGCAGAACGTCGACGCCCGCGAGGCGATCCTCGAGCTGGAGCGCCGTCAGGCGGACGCCGAGATCAAGCAGAAGCGGGAGCTCGAGACCGTGCGGGCCCGGGAGGAGGCCGAGACCGCCCGTGTGGTGGAGGAGGAGCGGCTGCGGGCGCAGAGCGCCTTCCTCCGGACCGAGGAGCACCTCGGCGTGCAGCGGGAGAACCAGGCCCGCGAGGTCGCTGTGGCGGCGAAGAACCGGGAGCGGGTCATCGCCATCGAGAACGAGCGCATCGAGAAGGACCGCCTCCTGGAGGTCATCGCCCGCGACCGCGAGACCGAGCTGACCCGTATCGCGGCCGAGAAGGAGGTCGAGGCGGAGCGCAGGGAGATCGCCGAGGTCGTCCGGGAGCGCGTCGCGGTCGACCGCACGGTCGCCGAGCAGGAGGAGTCCATCAAGCGGCTGCGCGCGGTCGAGGAGGCCGAGCGGCTGCGCCAGGCCGCTGTCATCGCCGCCGAAGCCGAGGCCCAGGAGCAGCTGGTCAAGGACATCAAGGCCGCGGAGGCCGCCGAGCAGGCCGCGATCCACAGGGCGGCGGAGGAACTCACCCTCGCCGAGGCCCGTAACAAGGCCGCGGACCTGGACGCCCGCGCGAAGATCCGGCTCGCGGAGGGAATCCAGGCGGAGTCCGCGGCCGAGGGTCTCGCCGCCGTCCAGGTCCGGGAGAAGGAAGCCGACGCCATCGCGAAAGCCGGCCGTGCCGAGGCCGAAGCCACCGCCGCACGGCTGAAGGCCGAGGCAGAAGGCGCCCGCGAGAAGGCCCTCGCGGACGCGACGGCGATCGGTGAGAAGCTCAAGGCCGAGGCGGCGGGCCTCACCGAGAAGGCCACGGCGATGGCCGCACTGGACGAGGCGTCCCGCGGGCACGAGGAGTACCGGCTGCGGCTGGAGGCGGAGAAGGACATCCGGCTTGCCGGGCTCGACGTCCAGCGACAGGTCGCCGAGGCGCAGGCCACCGTGCTCGCCACCGGCCTGGAGAACGCGGACATCAACATCGTCGGCGGCGAGTCGGTCTTCCTGGATCGTCTCGTGTCCTCGATCTCTCTCGGCAAGGGCGTCGACGGCTTCGTCCAGCACTCCAAGACCGCACAGGCCCTCGCCAGGCCGTGGCTGGACGGTTCCGCGTCCTTCACCGAGGACCTGAGGAACGTGCTCGGGTCGGTCTCCACCGCCGACGTACGGAACCTGACCGTCTCCGCCCTGCTGATGAAGCTCATGCCGGCCGGGTCCGCCCAACTCGACGAGCTCCTGGACAAGGCGCGTCTGCTGGAACTGGCCGACGTGCCCGTGTCCCAGCTCGCCGACCTGAACGGCGCGGCCCAAGGCTGACGGCCGCGGTCATCGGAACGTCCGGAGCTGCCGCGTGGGGGGCGGCAGCTCCGGGTCAGCACATCACGCATGCGAGGAGCTGGAGCATTCATGGAGACGGAGACCCGGGTGGACGAAGGGACGTACGAGGTGCTGCGCGTCCGCCTCGCCGCTCAGGCCACCGAGCTCGCTCGACGCGCAGAGGCGCTCAACACCGCACGAATCGCCGAGTTCGGCTCCACCGAGCTCGCCCTCACCGGAACCGGACAGCTCCGGTCGGAACAGGGCCTCGTGGTGAGCGACGCCGTCGCTGTCGGCGACTGTCTCCTGCTGGGGCATCACACCCCTGCGGGGTCCGGAGAGGAGACCGCGGTCGGCGACGTCTTCACTCTCTACGACCGTGATCTGAAGCGGCTCGCCGGGGAGGGGGTGCCGGGCCTGCTCGACGACCCGGACTTCCGCCGGGAATTCGAGGCGCTGCACCGTTATTACCGCGGCGCGCGTCTGCGCCGGCTGCGCATCGTCGACGGCAGACTGCTGGCCGTCTTCTGCACGGGTGAGCACGCGGACGACATCCGCGTGCTGCGCTGGTCCCTGTCCCCGGCAGGAGCGCCGCGTTTCCTGGACGCCCAAGGCGAAAGGGACCATCTCCTCGCACCCGCCGACGACATCACCTGGGTGCAGACGACCCGCGACGACCACATTGCGGGCCGGCACCCGCGCATCCGCCTGGCCGGCGCGGTGTCCGTCTCGACGCTCGGGGGCACGCTGACCGTACTGGCCGGTGAGGAGGCCCTCTTCAGCGAACCGGTCGACGAGCCCCTGCAGTCACTGGCCGACGCCGAGGTGGCGTACGCGGTGGTCGGCGCCCTGCTCCTGCTGCGCATCCGCCCGTACCAGGAGGAGTCCCGCCGCCACCTGGTCGTCAACGCTCTGACGCGATCAGTGGTCCGGCTGGACGGCATCGGACAGTCCTGCCGCCGTCTGCCGGACAACCAGGGCATCGTCTTCCCGGGCGGCTACTGCCTCGCCACAGGCACGGTGAGGACCTTCGACATCGATACGGCCGGACTGGCGTTCGAGCACACCGTCAGGTCCCCCAACGGCGAAGACGTTCTCTACGCCTTCCACTCCCCCGCGTCGGGCCGCACCGTGCTGCTCCCGTACAACCTGATCCGCAAGGAGGTCGCCACCCCGCTCGTATGCGGCGGATACGCGCTGTTCGACGACGGGGCTCTCGCCACCCTGTACGAGACATCCGACGAGCCCGCGCGCGTACACCCCGTGCGGCTGTGGCAGACCCCTTACATCTCTGACGTGTACGCGGCAACCGTCCCGGCCGGCCATGGGCATCTGGCGCGGATCGGCAATGCCGACCTCGTGCGCGGCATCTCCGACTGCCTCGCCGTCGCGCGGCAGGTCTCCGACGCCCGGGCCACGGAGGAGCTCTACGAGGCGCTCGTCGAATCCTGCACGAGGACCGTCGACCGGCACCCCTGGCTGGGCGAGCCGGAGACGGGCGACCCGCGCAGCCTGCTGGAGGAGGTGCGCGCCACCGCGGGCCAGGTGCTGGCGGAGTTCAGGACCGTACAGGCCCTGACCCATCAGGCCGCCGAGGCGTTTACCGAGGCCGCGGAGAGCATTCAACGACTGGACCGGCGTCTGCGCGCCGAGACTGCCGGCACGGCCGAGGAGTGGACCGACCGCATCACGGAACTCCGCCGCGCCCAGGGCCGGCTGGTGAGTCTGGCGGAGATGCGGTACGCGGACACGGGCGCCATCGCGGCACTGGCCGAGGACGTCGAGGATCGCGTCGCATCCACCGCACACCGCGCGATCGGCTTCCTCCAGCGCGAGGACGCCTTCGCCGACCACCACGCACGGGTACGAAGCCTGACCGCCGCGGCGGAGGCGATCACCACCGTCGCCGAAGCCGCCCCGGTCACCGAACGGCTGGACCAGCAGACGTCCGCGCTCCGGACACTGACCGAGGTCGTCGCCGGACTGGACGGCGGCGACGCCACCGCCCGCACGGCCATCCTGGAAAACATCACTGACGTCGTCGGCGGTCTCAACCGTGCCCGCGCCACCGTCGACGCCCGTCGCCGCGAACTCCTGGAGGGCGAGAAGCGGGCATCCTTCACCGCCGAGTTCGCTCTGCTCGGCCAGTCCGTGACAGGCGCCCTCGCCGCCGCCGACACTCCGGAGTCCTGCGACGAACAACTCTCGAGGCTGCTGCACCAGGTCGACAGCCTGGAGTCACGCTTCGCCGACCACGACCGCTTCCTCGCCGAGATCGCCGACAAGCGGACCGAGATCCACGATGCCTTCTCCGCACGCAAGCAAGCCCTGACGGACGCCCGCGCCAGGCGAGCAGAACGCCTCGCCACCTCCGCCGGGCGCGTCCTGGAGACCATCACCCGTCAGGTGACCCTGCTCGAGAGCATCGAGGCGGTCCACACGTACTTCACCTCCGACCCCATGGTGGAGAAGGTCCGCCGCACAGTCGGCGAACTGCGCGACCTCGGCGACGTGGTCCGGGCCGAGGAGTTGGAGGGAAGGATCAAGGCCGCCCGCGAGGAGGCACGCCGAGCGGTACGGGACCGTACCGAACTGTTCGCCGACGGGGGCAGCACCATCCGGCTGGGTGCGCACGTGTTCGCCGTCAACACCCAGCCCTGCGAACTCACCCTGGTTCCGCAGAACGGCGGCGCCATGGCGTTCGCACTGACCGGCACCGACTACCGTGCCCCCGTCGCGGACCCCGAGTTCGCGGCCACGCGGGCCCACTGGGACCAGACGCTGCCGTCCGAGAACGACGACGTCTACCGGGCCGAGTACCTCGCTGCCCGCCTGATCGCCGAGCACGGCGCCGAGTACCTCGCCGCGGCCGACCTGCCGAGCCTGGTGCGGCGGGCCGCCGAGGCCGCGTACGACGAGGGGTACGAGCGCGGCGTCCACGACCACGACGCAACAGGAATCCTCGCAGCCTTCCTCCAGCTCCACGAGCGGGCCGGGCTGCTGCGCTACCCAGCCGCCGACCGCGCCGCCGCCCAGCTCTTCTGGGCGCACCGGGCGACACCCGATACCCGGCGGGCCTGGGCCCGCGAGGCCGCGTCACTGGTGCGGGCACGGGAGACCTTCGGCGCCGCCCCGACACTGGACGCGCTGCGTGCCGACATGACCGACGCGGGCCTCACCGCTCACGCCGCCGAGTACCTCGTCGAGGAGCTGGCAACCGGCGAATCCTTCACGACGAGCACCACGGCCCACACCCTGCTCGACAAGTTCCGCAGGACCGTCGGCTCCACGCCCTACGCGGACGACATCAGCGCCCTCCTCGCGACCGGTGACCACACCGGCGCGCAGCGGCTGGCCGAAGGCTGGCTGACCTCGTACGCGACCACGTGCGGGGAGGACGTCGACCCCGGTGACCTGGCCGAAGCCGTCGCGATCGAGATATGCCCCGGCCTCGGGCGCCACGATGTCGACGCGCCGCTCACCACCACGGTCGACGGCCTCCTCGGCACCCACCCACGCATCGACCGGCGCACCCTGCGCCTACGGCTCGACGAATTCCTGGCCCGCACCGGCCACTTCGCGCAGGATGTGGCCCCCGGCTTCCGCGCCTACCAGCGGCGCAGGCACTCCCTCCTCGCAGCCGAGCGTCGCCGCCTGCGCCTGGCCGAGTACCACCCGCGGGTCATGTCCTCCTTCGTACGCAACCGCCTCGTGGACGAGGTCTACCTCCCTCTCGTCGGCGACAGTCTCGCCCGCCAGCTCGGCGCCGCCGGGGACTCCAAGCGCACCGACAACAGCGGCCTGTTGCTCCTCCTCTCCCCGCCCGGCTACGGCAAGACAACCCTCATGGAATACGTCGCCGACCGCCTCGGCCTGCTGCTGGTGAAGGTGGACGGCCCGGCACTCGGCCACGGCGTCACCTCCCTCGACCCTGCCGCGGCACCGAACACCGCCGCTCGTCAGGAGCTCGAAAAAATCGACTTCGCGCTGGCCGCGGGCAACAACGTCATGCTGTACGTCGACGACATCCAGCACACCTCGTCCGAGCTGCTGCAGAAGTTCATCCCTCTGTGCGACACCACCCGCACACTGAACGGCCATGACCTGCGCGGCAAGCGCTTCGCCGTCTGCATGGCCGGCAACCCCTACACCGAGTCCGGTCAGCTCTTCCGCATCCCCGACATGCTTGCCAACCGCGCCGACGTGTGGAACCTCGGCGACGTCCTGACCGGCAGGGAGGCCGCCTTCGCCATGAGCTTCGTCGAGAACGCCCTGGCCTCCCACCCCGTCCTCGCCCCACTGGCCGGACGAGACCGCGCCGACCTCGAACTCCTGGTCCGCCTGGCCGCCGGCGACCCGGCCGCCAACCCGGACCGGCTCACGGGTCCCTACGCGCCGGCCGAACTCGACCGTGTGCTCGCCGTGTTGCGCCATCTGCTCACGGCCCGCGAAACGGTCCTCGCCGTGAACGCCGCGTACATGGCCTCCGCCGCCCGGACCGACACGACCCGCACCGAGCCCGCTTTCCTCCTCCAGGGCTCCTACCGCAACATGAACAAGATCGCCGCCCGTATCTCTCCCGTCATGAACGACACGGAACTGGCCGCCGTGATCGACGACCACTACGCAGCCGAGGCCCACACGCTGACGACCGGAGCCGAGGCCAACCTCCTCAAGCTGGCCGCCCTGCGCGGCACCCTCACCGAAGAGCAGGCTGCCCGCTGGGCCGCCATCACGGCTGCCCACGTACGCACTCAGGCCCTCGGCGACCGTGGCGACGACCCTCTCGCCCGAGCGGTCAACGCCCTCGGCCTGCTCGCCGACCGTGTCGCCGCCGTCGAAACAGCCATCATTCGCGCGACAGGCCCACGGCCGGCGCCCGGCCACCCGTCCGGACGCCACGCCGCCCCACCGAACGACGTTCGGCACCCCTGACCCCGACGCTGACCGCACACATGACGCTCGTTTCGGTCGCAGCAACAATCGATCCATGTGTCCAAGCCTGGTTTTGCGCGCGCGGGGCGGCGATCCGCCGGACACAGGCGATCGCAGCGCGTCAGGCGACCGAGAACTTGGCGACGTATTCGTCGAAGGGCTCGATGCCCGCTTCCTGGCGCAGTTCGTCCATACGCTCGGGCTCTTCGCAGGGCCAAGGAATAGGCGAACCGTTCCTCACGCCGGCGATCTGCGTGCCGTAGATCTGCCGGCGCCCCTCGTTGACCAGCGTGCGATCACGGAGAAAGGCCAGCTCGCGACGGCCGGCTGAGCCTTCGTCTACCGCCCTCTGCATCAGCCTCAGCGCACACCGCTGCACATCGAGCTGCCGGTCGGCATGCTGAGCGATCAGCCACGCCCCACGGGCGGCCTCCTCGCCGACGAGTTCCGCCGTCGGCCAGCCGTACTCGTCCATGATTTCGTTCAGCCGGTCACCGTGCCGGGCGGTCAGGCAACGCCAGGCCAGCTGCTCGGCCGGGTCGTCGCTGTTCGCGCCGGCCGAGGCACTGTGGTCCGCGGCAGCCATGTCCATGAGCTCTGCCGCCAGTGCAGCAACTTCCTGCCCCACTCTCAACTCCCGGGATTGAATAGGTGCGTTCGCGCTGGTCGCTGCAACCTAAAAGGCGCACACCGCGCACAAAGATCATCCCGGAGAACGGTGACGGGCACCCCCGTGCGCCGGGATACTGAATCTACCTGAGGCGCCAGGGCCCGGGGTGATGCTCAGCAGCGTCCAGTCGCCAGGTACGCCGGAGTCAGGCGGCGCCTTTTCGCTCCGCAGTGACCACGACGGCGGTGTAGCGGATCGTGAAGCTGCCCCCGAACGCGTCGACGGCGGCGCCGATGCCCGCCACCACTTCCTCCAGCTTGGCCGGCGGAAGCTGGGCGTGGCCGCCGGTAGTGGGCAGTTGGTCCAGCCACTCGTCCCTGGCGTAGGACCGCTCCCAGTCGAATCGCCACTGCTCCGGATCGCCGTACGCGCGCACCTGCAGCACTTGCCATCCGGCCGACGGGAGGGACGGCCGACCGCACACGTGTCCGTCGATTCGCATTCGGCGGCGCGCGGCTCCCTCCTGCCGGAGGACGAGCAGGAGGGAGCCGTGTCGTACGTCAGGCAGTCATGTCGGACGAGGCCCGTACGAGCTCACGGATGAGCTCCTCCGCCCGAGGCCATTCGCCGTAACCGGCGGCTGGGTTGAGGTGCCCGACCGGGCCGAGGTCCACGAGGCGGCTGCCCCATACTCGGGCGAGACCGGCGACGCGTGCGAAATCGGCCAGTGGGTCGTTCGTGCTCGCCGCGACGATGCTGGGGAAGGGCAGTGGTGTCCGCGGCACGGGCGTCCAGCCGTTCGCGTGCAGGGCATCCTGAGTGGGGTATCCCTCCGGCAGCGGCGTGTCGAAGTCCGGCGGCGCCGCCAGCAGCGCTCCCTCGACCGGACGGCGGTGTCGTCGCGCCCAGTGCACGGTGGTCATCACGCCCGCGCTGTGGGCCGCCAGTACAACCGGCCCGGAGATGTCCGACAGCACTCCTTCCAAGGCGGCGACCTGGGCGTCACAGCTGAGCCTGTCGTCGGTCAGCGGCGGCACCGTACGGGCGTTGGCGATCTTGTCGGCAAGGATGGTCTGCCAGTGGTCCGGCACATGATCGCGCAGACCGGGGACGATCACGACCGTCGGCGGTGCGGTGAGGCTCATGTCTGCGGCTCCGGGTTCATGAGCGCCGCGTCGGGGAGCAGTCCCAGGCGGCGCAGATCTTTTTCGTAGGACGACTTGCCGATGGTGAAGGCCACGCTGCCGGCCAGCGCGACGAGCGGGACCACCTGGAGTGCGCCGTGCAGGCCCATGCGGTCCGCGAGCATGCCCGTCACAGCGGGCCCCGGGGCGAGCCCGAGCAGGCTGTTGGCCAGGGTGAGCGTGGCCATGGCCGTCGCCGCGATGGCGGTGGGCGTCAGATTCGCCACCATGGCGGCTGCCGGTCCGGCTGTGGCATTGGACAGCAGTGTTCCGGCGGCGATCAGTACGAGTTGCGGCGGGCCGGCCGGCAACTGGAAGCCGGCCGTCAGCAGCACGAGCGACCCGAGACTGCAGACGATCGCGACGGTCCACTTCCTGGCCCCGGCCTTCCGGCTGAGGCGGTCCGACACGATACCGCCGCCGATCATGCCGATGCCGGTGATCAGTGCGAAGACCCCGGCTATCAGGCCCGCCTTCGCGGGAGGCATGTCGTAGGAGCGGTTGAGGAAGCTGGGCATCCAGGCGAGCAGGGCCATCGCGACGAACATCTGCAGTCCGCTGCCGATGTAGGCGCACACCACGGAGACCGAGGAGAACAACCGCGGCAGCAGGGTCCGCAGGCCCGCGTGTTCACCGGGCGTGCCTCCACGACCGCCGACGGCTGAGCCCAGCCGCTTCTCGGTGACCATGATGCGGTATATCGCGGCCAGTGCGATCCCGAAGATCCCCATGATGCCGAACGCCCAGCGCCAGCCCAGGTGCTGGGCGACGACGCCGCCGATCGACACGCCCAGCACGGATCCGAAGGCGCCTCCCGCGATGAATGCTCCGGAGAGCGTGGCCCGGAGAGCGACGGGGAAGACGCTCAGGACCACCGCGATGCCGACGCTTCCGTAGGCGGCCTCTCCTACGCCGACCATGAACCGCCCCAGGAACATCTGGTCGTAGCTCGCCGACACCGCGCAGCCCAGAGTCGCGAGACTCCACACCATGGCGGCGATCACCAGGCTCCTCACCCTGCCCCAGCGGTCCGCCAGGAGCGACAGGGGGAAGGTGAGCACACCCACCATCAGGGCCACGATGCCGCTGAGAGAGCCCAATTGGGCATCGGAGAGCAGCCACTCCGCCTTCAGCAGGGGGAAGACCGCATTGAGGACCTGCCGTGACATGTAGTCGGACAGCAGGAGCGCGAAACTCAGCGCGAACACCAGCCAGGCATACCTTCGGGATACGACCGGTCCGGCGGGAGACGTGCCCGGCACGGCCGTGCCGACAGTGTGAAGTCCCATTGGCATCACCGTTTCGTCTCTGGTCGGGGTTCAGAACGGTCGGTCACCGACGATTCCGGCGCGCTCCATCTTGCGGACGGCGGGCCAGTAGTCCTGGACGGCGTAGTGCTGCGTGGAGCGGTTGTCCCAGATGGCGAAGCTGTTCCTCTGCCAGCGCCAGCGCACCTGGTATTCGGGAACGGCGGCCTGGCTGATCAGGTAGTTCAGGAGGTTGCCGGCGCCGGGCGCGTGGTCCTGGCCGAAGCGCACGTTCTGCGGCGTGTGGAAGTTGACGAAGTGCGTGGTGAACGCGTTGACGAAAAGGACCCGTTCGCCGGTCTCGGGGTGGGTGCGCACCACCGGGTGCTCCGCGTCCGGGTACTGTGCCTTGAGCCGGTGGCGCTGCTCCATCGGCATGACGGCGCCGAAGCTCGCCTCAATGCTGTGCCGTGCGCGCAGGCCCGCGATCTGCTTCTTGATGTGCTCGGGCAGCCTGCGGTGGGCCTCGGCCATGTTGACCCAGATCGTGTCGCCGCCCACCTCGGGCGTCTCGACGCAGCGCAGTACGGCGCCCATCGGCGGGCACTCGCGCCAGGTCCCGTCGCAGTGAAGGGCGTTCTCGTAGTGCTCGGGCTTGCTGTCCAGGTCCTTGTAGATACGGACCAGCCCCGGGTGATCCGGGTCGCTGCCGACCACCGGGTGGTCCTCCAGCGGACCGAAGCGCGAGGCGAGGGCGACGTGCTCGGCACGGGTGATGTCCTGGTCGCGCAGGAACAGGACCTTGTGTATGAGCAGCAGTGCCTTGATCTCGGCGAACAGGTCGTCGTCGCGCGCGGCGTCGGCAAGGTTCACGCCGGACAGTTCGGCGCCGATGGTGCAGGTCAGCGGCTCAGCCTTGATCGTGGTGCGGAGGACGCCCGGGCGCACCAGAGCGGGCGCGCCTTCCCTCTTGTGGACGGTCTGGGGCATGTGCTCACTCCTGGGGGTTGGCAACGGCTCACTGCGGAGCCTGTGTGAGGGAGATGTAGCTCGATCGTGCGATGGTCGGCCTTCTGGCTTGTGGTGCTGTGCGGGTGCGGAGGTAGCGTTGCCGGTGCGATCCGGGACGCCGGGTGCGGTGTCGGCGTGCGGGGCCCCTGCTCCACCGGAGTGATGGTTCAGGGCCTCCTCGTCGCCTCTGGCCGCATCCGCGTGACCAGGTCGTGAGACGGTGCCCATCAACGGCCTCCGGCCGCGGGCAGCCCTTCCGGGGCCGGACCACGGGCAGGATCCGTGTCGCCGCCCGGATGAGTACGCGGACGACCTGGGGGCACCGCTGGGGCCCCCTGCGGGCACCCTGGGGGCACCCTGGGGGCACCCCCAGCGGTAGCTGGGGGAGGTAGCTGGGGGAGGTAGCTGGGGGAGGTAGCTGGGGGAGGTAGCTGGGGGAGGTAGCTGGGGGAGCGCCCAGGACCGTTCGGGGCGTGCCAGTGAGCGGACTCTCCCACTCACTGCCAAGGAACGGTGATGTGTGGTGCACGGTGTGCTCTCACAGGGTGAAGACGGAGGATCCCGTGGTCCGTCCCGCTTCAAGATCGCGATGTGCCTGGGGTGCGTCCTTGAGGTCGTAGCGCTGGTTGATCTCGATCTTGATGCGGCCGGACGCGACATGCCCGAACAGCTCGCCTGCCAGGGCGTCCCGCTCGGCGGGCTCCGCGATGTAGTCGGCCAGCGCCGGCCGGGTCACGAACAACGAGCCGTGCATGACCAGCTGCATGGCATCGAGCGGCGGCACCCCGGAGGACGTACCGAAGCACACCAGCAGGCCGCGGCGCTGCAGCGAAGCCATGGACCCGGCGATGGTGTCCTTGCCGATGCTGTCGAAGACGACCGGGACGCCCTTGCCGTCGGTCAGCTCGCGCACTCGCTCGGCCACGTTCTCGCGCCGGTAGTAGACGATGTGATCGCAACCGTGGGCGCGGGCGATCTCGGCCTTCTCCTCGGTGGAGACCGTGCCGATCACCGTGATGCCGAGCAGCTTTGCCCACTGGGAGAAGATCAGGCCGACGCCGCCGGCCGCAGCGTGGAGCAGCACGGTGTCGCCGGACTTCAGCGGGTGGATCCGGCGCAGCAGATAGGCCGAGGTGAGGCCGCGCATGGTCATCGCCGCGGCGGTCTCGCAGCTGATCTCCTCCGGCAGCTTGATCAACGACTCGGCGGGCATGACCCGCGCTGTGCTGTAGGCCCCCAGCGGGCTGCCGGTGTAGGTCACCCGGTCGCCCTCGGCGACATGCGTCACGCCATCGCCCACGGCCTCGATCACTCCCGAGGCCTCCACACCGAGTCCCGAGGGCAGCGGCGCCGGGTACAGGCCGGTACGGAAGTAGGTGTCGGCGAAGTTGAGTCCGACAGCGGCGTGCCGGATCCGTACCTCACCCGGGCCCGGTTCGCCGACGGTGACCTCTTCCCACCGCAGGACGTCGGGGCCGCCGGTTTCGTGGAAGCGAATGGCGTGTGCCATGGCTTGCTCCGTTCACTCGTGTGTGGGGCGGCGGCCGCGGGATCGGTCCACGGGCCGCCGCCAGTGGGGTCGGGTCGTGTCAGCTCTTGACGTCGCGCAGCATAAAGCCGCGCCGGCCGGGACGGCGGTTGGGCACCATGCCGAGCCGGTCCAGGGTCTCGTCGGCGCCCTCGTACCATTCGCCGATCTTGTAGATCTTCTTCGCCTCCTGCCCGGTGGCGATCTCACGGCCGAGCGCATCGGCGATCCGGACCATCTGCTCGACCTGCTCGACGGAGGACATCCGCTCGCCCTTGCGCCGCCACAGGTTGTCCTCGTTGCCCACCCGCACATGCGCACCCAGGGCGATGCCAATCGCGTTCATCGGCGCCACCGCGCGCATGGAGGCCTCAATGGTGAGGACGGCGCCGTCCGGGACGCGGCGGATGAACTCGATCAGGTCGGCCGGGTGCCGTCCGGCGAACCCGCCTCCGATGGCGACGTAGTTGAGCACCAGCGGCCCGCTGTAGACACCCTTGCGGATCAGCCGTTCGACCGTCTCCAGTTGGGCCATGTTGGCGAGTTGGAAGTGCGGCTGGATGTCGTTGGCGCGGAGCCGCTTGAGGTGCTCGAGGTAGAAGTCCGGCCCGGCCTCGACCACCATGTCGCGGTAGGCCTTGTAGTACGCCGCCTTGGAGATCGAGGTGCCCTCGATGTCCTCGTCGTCGAAGATCTCGACGATGTTCATCTGGTTGGTGTTGATCGCGATCGTCACCTGGTCCGGCCGGGGGTCGATCTCGGCCAGCATGTGGCGGGTGTCGTAGCTGAGCCACTTGGCGTCGGCGCCCTCGTCCTCGGGGGCGAAGGAGATGGACCCGCCTATCTGCAGGACCATGTCGGGCACGGCCTCGCGCAACCGGGCCATCAGCTCGTTGAACATGGAGATGCGCTTGGAGCCGTGGCCGTCCAGCTCGCGCACATGGATGTGCAGCACCGTGGCACCGGCGTTGTAGCAGTCGACCGCCGCCTGCACATGTTCGTCCATGGTGACCGGGAGGTCGTCGGCATCACCGGGCAGCCACTCCGGCCCGTAGGGCGCGGCCTGGATGACCAGCTTCTCCTGGTTCTCCGGATACAGGGAGTCGTCGAAGAAATGCATGGTCCATCTCCTTTGTCGGATGGGTCTTCACTCACTGCACACATCGCTGCCGGCGATGCGGGGCCTGAGGCATGGCGAAGAGCGGAGCGGAATTGCAGGGGTTCCCGGGCTCGCCGGCCGACTCGGATACGGCCGGCGGGCTCGGGGAGCAAGCGGTCGGGGCAGGGCTCCTGCCCGTCCTCGTGGGACCGGGCAGTCTCTCTTGCGGTAATGCAAAGTTAAGGGCCGGTTACATCTCACGCATGACCACAGGTGACATCCGACTTATCACTTGGGGACGGCCTGCCCGGCAGCAGATGATCGCTGGTGGTCAATCCCCGACGAAGGGCTGTTCCTGCGTCCTCTGGACGCGCCACTGCCTGGGGCTGCAGCCGAATCGCTCGCTGAACCAGCGAGAGAAGGCGCTCGGTGCGGAGAATCCCAGCAGCCCGGAGATCTCCGTCAACGAACGACGTGGGTTCGCCACGAGCTGCTCCGCGAGCTGGGTACGCGTCGCGTTGAGGACGGAGGAGAACGTCTCGCCCGAGGCCGCCAGGTGCCGGTGCACGGTTCTCCGGTCGACGCCGAGGCTGCACGCGACCTGCTCGATCGAACAGCGCCCGGTCGGCAGCAACACCTCGATCAGGTCGCGTACGCGGTCCAGCACAGTCGTGTCCCTCGAAACCGCGATGGCGTCGAAATACTGCCGCGCGTAGGTCCGGAGCAGTGGGTCCGACATGGTGTTGGGGGCGTTGAGATCACTGGCATAGAAGACGATCCCGTTGAATTCCCGGTCGAATTCCACTACGGGACCGAAGATCCTCCGGTGGGTAGCGGGATCCGCCGGAGCACTGTGTGTGAAACACACGGACACCGGCTGCCACCGAGTACCGAGGAAGCTGCGCAGGACCCGGTGAAAGGCGCCCACGGCCAGCTCCATGGCCTGGCGGGCCGCCATGGCCTCACTCAGTTCCAGGCCCACCTTGAGGGTGGCCAGGCCGTTCGCCTCGGAGAGCCGACTGCGAAGCATCTCGTTGTACATGTGCTCATGGCGGATGAGGAGCTCGACCGCGCTGCGGACATCGGGCTCCTCACGTATGACCAGGCTGATGGGGCCGAGGTTGGAGAAGCGGCGGCGCTCGGCCAGGAGCAGGCCGAAGTCCTCCTGGTGTGAGGTCGCCGCCGAAAGCTCGAGCAGCTGAGCCACGGCCACGCCGGAGATCCATCTGTCCTGGATCGCGAGGCCGATGGGATCCAGGCCCACCCGCTTCATCAGGACCCGCGGGTCGATGCCGAGCGACTGGCTGAGCTCGACGTAGCTGTTCAGCGCTGCATTGCGGACAAGGGGCTTCATGGGCGCACTCCGGTCTGTCCCCAATTGATAAGTCAGATGTCACGTCAAGTCAAGCGATGCGCCAGGTGGTGACCTAGCGTTGCACCACCGCGGTGGAGCTCGCCGCCTGGATTCGGCGTCCCGGCCGATCTGAAATCCAGCGGAGAACACCATGACAAACAGCCCAACCGTTGACCAGACCCGCGAAACGGCAGGAACTCGATGCAGAGTGACGACCCCTGAAGCAATTACGTGTGCCGAAGCCGTTGGATTCCTGCGCGAGGAACGGAACAAGGCCGGCATGACAAGCTGACCACGCGGTCCTTCATTCCCGTACGGAATACGAGGACTTCGCCGAGACCGAGTTGAAGCGCCGATGTGCTGCGGCCAGGGCTGACCTTACGTCAGAGATGCGTGCTGCTACCGGACTTCCAGGGGCATCGAACGGCATTGGCGGTGGACCCCCGGCCGCGTCGGGATCGACCCATCGACGTGATCGCGACACAGAACACCGCGGACCTCGGTGCCTCCCGCCTCCATCCGTGGCCGCCGCCAGCCCAGATCGAAGGGGAAACCGAATGAACAACCTCGCCGCACTCCTGGCGGAATCCGCCTGGGCCAACGGCGACCGCGTGGCCGTTCGCCAGGACGAGATCGTCCTCACCTATGCCCAACTCGACGAAGCGAGCGCCCGGATCGCCACTCTGCTGCAGGCCAAGGGCGTCCATCCGGGCGATCGCGTCGCATTGGTCATGCCCAACGTCATCTGCTTCCCGGTCGCTTACTACGGCATCCTCCGCGCCGGCGGAGTGGTGGTGCCGATGAATCCGCTGCTGAAGGCCCGTGAAACGGCCTTCGCCCTTCGGGACTCCGGGTCCCGGATCGTGTTGACGAATCCGGCGTTCGCGGACGAGGTCACGACGGCGGCAGCAGACGTGGGCGCCGCATGCCTGGTCATGGACCCGACTGCATTCGACGCCCTGGTACAGACCGCCGAACCCCTGCCCAAGGTGGTCGACCGGGCGCAGGACGACACTGCCGTGATCCTGTACACCTCGGGCACGACAGGGATCCCGAAGGGCGCCGAGCTGAGTCACCGCAACCTGATCACCAACGCGGCCACCGCTGCAGAGACGCTGCTCCGCGTCGGGCAGAACGACGTACTGTTCGGCGGTCTGCCGCTGTTCCACGCATTCGGGCAGACCTGTGCCCTCAACACTGCCGTCGCCGCGGGCGCCGCCCTGACCTTGCTGCCGCGGTTCGAGCCGGCCAAGGCGCTGGAGATCATGCAGCGGGACGCAGTAACCGTCTTCCTGGGCGTCCCCACGATGTACACGGCCCTTCTCCGCACCGGGATCCCCGGCGGTTACGACCTCTCCCCGCTGCGACTGGCGGTTTCCGGCGGAGCTTCCTTGCCGGTCGAGGTGCTGCACGGATTCGAACGGGAATTCGACGTCACCGTACTCGAAGGCTATGGGCTCTCCGAGACATCGCCGGTCGCCGCGTTCAACCCCCCGGACCGTCCACGCAAGGCCGGCTCGATCGGCCTCGCGGTCCGCGGGGTCGAACTCAAGCTCGTCGCGGACGATGGCGCCGCGGTGGGCCAGGGCGAAGTCGGTGAGATCGCGATCCGCGGCGAGAACATCATGAAGGGCTACTGGAACCGACCGGATGCGACCGCCGAGGCCATGCGGGGCGGGTGGTTCCACAGCGGCGACCTCGCCCGTGTGGACGAAGACGGCTACTACTTCATCGTCGACCGGAAGAAGGACCTCATCATCCGCGGCGGGTACAACGTCTACCCGCGCGAGATCGAGGAGGTGCTCTACGAACACCCGGCCGTGGCCGAAGCCGCGGTTGTCGGCGTGCCGCACGAGATCCACGGCGAGGAGGTGGCCGCCGTGGTGACTCTCCGGGACGGTGCACAGACCACGGCCGATCAGATACGTGACTACATCAAACAGCGGGTGGCCGCGTATAAGTACCCGCGGATCGTCACATTCGCCGACGCACTCCCCAAGGGTGCGACGGGCAAGATCCTCAAGCGTGAGATAGTCGTCGAGCGGCAGGAACTCGCGGACTGAACCGACCTGCTTCTGCAGCGGGTTCAAGGACAGGCCATCATGCGCTGCAGAAGCGTCCGACAGCCGGAGGGAGGCCTGCGCGCACGACGGCGCGCAGGCCGAGGCGGATGGCGGCTCAGGCTTGTTTCGGTGATGGCGCGGGAAGAACTCACGGGCGCGACGCTCAGGCGTAGCGCCCACCGCGCGGGCAGCGACGGCCGGCCAGCTCCTCGCCGGCGAGCTGGCACAACCTGCCCGCCAGTGTGCTGTCCTGGCCGACACCCGTTGTGAGGTCACCCAAGACCGGCGTACCGCTGCTCATGAGCTGTGACTTCTTCCGCGAGGATCGGAACGCCGATATTGCAAGCGTGAATTCCGACCACCGTGGCCAGCTTGAGCACTTCGAGGATTTCCTCCCGGGTCGCACCGAGCTCCAGCGCAGCTCGTATATGGCGGCGAACCCCAGAGGAATACATATGAGTACAGGCGGCGTCCACCGCGATGCAGAGCAGTTCAATGACCTTCGGCTCAAGTATCCCGCTTTTCCAGGGCGCCGTTGCCGTCTTCATGAACTGCTCGGTCCATACGGGATCCCATTCATGCAACTGGTCCCACAGAGGATTCCAGCTGCCATTCTCACGCATGTGGCCAACTGTCGAAGAACCAGCCATGGTGTGCCCTTCCGCAGGATCGTCGACCTTTCAGAACGCAACGGTAGGCCGCACAGCCTCCGAACACTTGGCCTCGGGAGACGGACGATTTGACACTTCGGGACAAGTCGAGATCCGCTGCCCTCCCTGCACCTGGAAGCCGTCGTGGGAGTGCGCGGTCCGAGGAGCAGTGCGAGCGTGACGGTCAGGGGAGCCGGAGCCGGCATCCTGAACCCGAAGGCGCTACTGCTGTACTTCTCGCTGTTCCCGCATTTCCTCGACCCCGCAGCCACCTGGCCGGTCGCCGCGCAGACCGGACTGCTCGGCACGCTCCACACGACCGCCTGCGCCCTCGTCCACTTCACCGTCGGCGTCCTCGCCCGCACCGTATTGAAGACCCGGCTCTCGGCGGCCCGGGTGGTCACCCGCACCTCCGGTGCCATCATGATCGTCATCGGCGGATTCCTGCTGGTGGAACACCTGGCCGGCTGAGGAACCCGCCCGACTCCGTTCGCACACTGTGGTGTCCACCGAAGGAGAGCACATGGAAGAGGACCGAACGCAGCAAGAACAGGCGAGCCCCGAGATGCAGGCACGCATCCGGGACAGCTTCGACCGCCAGGGACTGATGAGCCACCTCGGTGCACGGATCACGCACATCGCGCCCGGCCGCGTGCACATCGTGCTCCCGAGCCGCCCCGAAGTGACCCAGCAGCACGGCTACTTCCACGCCGGCGCCACCAGCGCCATAGCGGACAGCGCCGGCGGCTACGCCGCCTTCACACTGTTCCCCGAGAACACCGAGGTGCTCACCGTCGAGTACAAGATCAACCTGCTCGCGCCCGCCGTCGGCGACCACATCGAGGCAGTCGGAACGGTCCTGAAGTCCGGGCGCACCCTGACCGTATGCCGACTGGAGGCGTTCGGCGTCCAGGACGGCCGTCGGACTCTCGTCGCGAACGGACAGCAGACACTGATCCGCGTGAACAGGACCGCGCCATGACGTCCCTCCGGGGAACCGGCAGGTTCCACCGCTGGGCTGCGGACGGCACGTTCGACCGAAGTGCTGCGTGCCGCGCCGGCTCGGGCGGACGCCGCAGGTGAGATCGACTGCTGGTGGGCGGCCGACTCCACGAATGTCCGGGCCCACCAGCACGCGGCGGCCCCCGAAGAGGGGGCACCGCAGCCCAGCTCTCGGGAGATCCAGAGGTGGCCTGATCAGCAAGGTCCACCTGGCCTGTGACGGCCGGGGCCGCTCGCTCGTCCTGCTCCTCACAGAAGGAAACACCAAGGCTTCTACGCCCGGCCCGCGCGCCAATGCCTGGCCGGACAGGTCCTAAGCGCGGCGGCCCTTGGACAGGTGCCGGTAGCCCGGGTGGACACCCGGGGTGAGGCCCTGCTGGTCGGCGATGCGCGCGAGCAGTGCGGTCAACTGGGCCCGCTGATCGAGGTCCAGGGCCGAACAGACATCTTCCTCATGCGCGGAGGCAACCTTCCGCATCTCGTCCAGGACGCGTTGACCTTCGGCGGACAGATACAACACGTGATTGCGGCGATCCTCGGTGCTGCGGCGCCGCTCCACCAGTCCCTTGTCGTCAAGGTTGTCGATCAAGGTGACGACACGACTGGGCACAACCCCCAGCTCGGCGGCCAATGACCGCTGACTTCGCCCGGGTTGGCCGGCGATCATGCGCAGCAATCCGACATCCGGCGGGGCCAGCCCGCCAACGACGTCCAACGCCTCGGCTCCGTGGGCGCTTCCCCCTGGTCAGCCCGGAAGAGACCGAACGCAACCTGCTCGCTCTCCGGGACCTCGTCATCGGACGTACGTCCGCCCGATGGCTCTGGATCACACCGACCACGGTGGACGAAGAGCGCCTCAGTACGTACCCGCACTTCCAGCGGGCTCAGATCACCTGGTCCAACACGGACATCGGCCGCATCGCCGAGTTCCTGCACGCACAACCGGAACCCGTCGTCGACACCCGGGGCATCACCGCCGGTCTGCATCTGGAAGACGGCGTGCACCTCACGCTCGCCGAGCAGCGGGCCGTCGCTGTCACTGTGGTCCACGCCCTCGCGGAACTCTCATGAAGCCGGCTTTCTCCGGTGCCACCGGCACCGGAGAAAGCGAGCACACCGCCGCGCCCCACACGACGCCGGAGCCGGCGGTCAACACCATCGCCGGGGCGCCGAGCGACGCCCCACCGGAAGTCGGCCGGCGGCGGGTCATCGCGCATCTCGACGAGAAGGCCGACGAGCAGGCAGCCGTGACGGCGCCCGGCCGTCAGCTCGCGGCGGCGGCCTTGTCGAGCTCCCACGAGTGGAGCTTGAACTCGCGGAGGAAGTCGGGGTGGTCCTCCCAGTTGCGGGCGATGCCTCGCAGGACGTCCCAGTTGTGCTCCAGTGCCTGATCGATGGTGTTGCGCATTGCCGGGTCGGCCGTCGCCCGCTGCTCGGCAAGCCCCTTGACCGCCGTCGCGGCCTTCACTGTGTTGAGGAGTGCACGCAGCGCGCGGGAGGTGTCATCCATCCCGAAACCGTGCTCGCTGCCCATCTCGGCGTCGAAGAGTGGGCGAAGCCGGTCCTCGAGGAACGCGGCGATCCGCTCGAAGTGCTGGGCGTCCATCGGGCTCTCCTCCTGCCGCGCAGCCATCAGGCCCGGCGTTTTCAGTGATCCATCTGCTCAGGACGACTGTAATCGTCCTCCGCTTCCTTCGGACCGCGGGGTACTCCGGGTCACCGACGAGCACCCCGCACACGGACCTTCCCGTACTCGTGGGGAGTCCGCCGTCGCCGTCAGGCCAGCAGGGCCTGGGCCAGAACCGTCCGGCCGGAGATTCCGAGCTTGCGATAGACCCTGCCCAGATGGTTCTCCACCGTCCTCACGACATCACCTACGCCTGCCCCCTGCGCTGTTCCCACTGCTCCTCCGAATCGGGCCGCCGCCCTGCGCGCCGGCTCAAGCGCGGCTTCCGGAAGTACGCCCTCGGTCCGACGCCCTGACCGGCGCGCGGCCCCGATCCGCGCGCCGCCCGACTCGTTGCGACGCCTGACCGGCATACGGCTGTCAACAGGGCTGTGTCAACTGGCGGTTGGCCGCCAGGCACATAGCCGCCACGCGCGACAGGCGTCAACTCACCTCCCACGGCCCAGACTCATCGCGGCGCCCGGAACCACCCCTTCCCCCGGGCGTCCGAGGAGTGCGTCGTGATCAGACCTTCCGCACGAGGAAGGGCCGCCCTGCTCGCCGCAGGGCTCTCCCTGGTACTGCTCTCGGCAGGGCAGACCGTCGCCGCGTCCGATACCGCTCCAGACACCGCGTCCGTACCGGCCACCTTCACCGGGGCCCAGGGCTCGAGCACCACCGTCACCCTCATCACCGGTGACCGCGTCACCCTCACCGACCTCGGCGGCGGCCGGAAGACCGTCACCGTCGACCGGGCCAAGGGCGCCACCGGAGCCGTCCGCAGCGAGACCGTGAACGGCAGGGTCACCGTCATACCCGACGAGGCCCGGCCCTACCTGGAGGCCGGTGTCCTCGACCGGCGGCTCTTCGACGTCACCGGCCTCGTCGAGCAGGGCATCACCGGCGAGCTGCCGCTGATCGTGACGCACGGCAAGGGTGCCCGCGCCGCCGCGGTGGCCCCGCGCGGCACCAAGACCGTCCGGGCCCTGCCCAGCATCGGCGGCGCGGCCGTACGGGCCACCGAACCAGCCGCCTTCTGGCGCGAGTTCACCGGCTCCGCCCGACCCGGCGCCCGCTCGGCCGGTGCCGTGAAGGTCTGGCTCGACGCCCGGGTCAAGGCCGCCATGGCCGACTCCAACGCCCAGATCGGCACCCCCAAGGCCTGGGAGGCCGGCCTGACCGGCAAGGACGTCAAGGTCGCCGTACTCGACACCGGCGCCGACCTCTCCCACCCCGACCTCGCCGGACGGGTCACCGAGACCCGGTCCTTCATCGAGGGCCAGGAGGTCGCCGACCGCAACGGCCACGGCACCCATGTCGCCTCCACCGTCGGCGGCAGCGGCGCGGGCTCCGCGGGCAAGGAGCAGGGCGTCGCCCCCGGCACCACCCTCGCCGTCGGCAAGGTCCTCACCGACCAGGGCTTCGGCACCGAGTCGCAGATCATCGCCGGCATGGAGTGGGCCGCCCGGGACATCGACGCAAAGATCGTCTCGATGAGCCTCGGCTCCAGCGAGGCCAGCGACGGCACCGACCCCATGGCCCAGGCGGTGAACACCCTCTCCGCCGAGACCGGCGCCCTCTTCGTCATCGCCGCCGGCAACTCCGGCGCCCCGGGCTCCATCGGCTCACCCGGCGCCGCCGACTCCGCGCTCACCGTCGGCGCCGTCGACTCCGCCGACCGCCCCGCCTACTTCACCAGCAAGGGCCCCCGCTACAGCGACCAGGCCCTCAAGCCCGACATCTCCGCCCCCGGTGTCGGCATTCTCGCCGCCCGCTCCCAGCTCGTCGGCGGCAGCGGCCTCTACACCTCCAAGAGCGGTACGTCGATGGCGACCCCGCATGTCGCGGGCGTTGCCGCGCTCCTCGCCGAGCGGCACCCCGACTGGACCGGCGCCCAGCTCAAGAACGCCCTCATGTCCAGCTCCAAGACGCTCACCGCGTCCTCGTACGCCCTCGGCGCGGGCCGGGTCGACGTAGCTGCCGCGATCTCCGCGAACGTCACCGCCACCGGCTCCGCCGACCTGGGCTTCTACTCCTGGCCGTACGAGACGAACAAGCCGGTGACGAAGACCGTCACGTACACCAACTCCTCCGACGCGCCCGTCGAGCTGAACCTGGCCGTCGAGGGCATGCCGGAGGGCACCGCCGCCCTCGCCGACACCACCCTCACCGTCCCGGCCCACGGCACCGCGCAGACCACCGTCACCGGCGACGGCGCCAAGGCCCCCGTCGGCACCAGCTCCGGCCGCATCACCGCCACCTCCGGCGGCACGCCCGTCGCGCACACCGCGCTCGGCCTGGTCAAGGAGGAGGAGCGTTACAACCTCACCGTCCATGTCAAGGACCGCGACGGCGCCCCCACCCGCGCCTGGCTCGGGGTGCAGCGGCTGGCCGCGAACGAAGACCCGTTCCCGGCGTCCGTCGGCGAGTCCGGCACCGTCCAGCTGCGCCTGAAGCCCGGCACGTACACCGTCAGCACCTTCCTCGACGTCCTCGGCTCGCACGGCAAGGACTCCCTCGGCCTCGGCTTCCTCACCGATCCGGAGATCGTCCTCGACCGCGACCGCGAGATCACCCTCGACGGGCGCCGGCTGCGTGAGATACGCGCCGAGGTCGAGAAGCGCACCGAGACCCGGCAGGTTCTGATGGAGTTCGACCGCAAGGCCAACGGGGCCTCCTACGGCGGCGCCGTCCTGGTCCCGCCCCGCTACGATTCGATCTTCGCCGCGCCCACCGCCAAGCCCGCCACCGGCACCTTCGAGTACCGGACGGTCTGGCGGCTCGGCAAGCCGTTGCTCGAGGTCGCCGCGGGCGGCGTCCGGCTCACCGGCGCCACCCCGCAAGTCGGCGCCACCCTCCTCGAAGGCCGCCACCGTCTCGGCGTCGTCGACGCGGGCACCGGCACCGCCGCGGAGTACGCCGGCAAGGATGTCACCGGCAAGGCGGTCCTGGTCCGCCGCACCGAGGGCGCCGACACCACGCAGCTCGCCCAGACCGCCCAGGACGCGGGCGCCAAGGCCCTGTTCGTCACCGACGACAAGCCCGGCCGGCTGATGGCCTGGTTCGGCACCGCCGACCGCGAGGACCGGCCGCTCGCCGTCGCCACCGTGAACGCGGCCGACGCCGCCACGATCGCGGCCGCCGCGGCCCGCGGGACGGCGCTCGACCTGACGGGCACCCGCTTCACCCCGTACACCTACGACCTCTCCGAGGGACACCCCGGCGCCATCGGCACGGATCTCGTCTTCCGGCCCGACGAGGACGAACTCGCCACCATCCGCTCGAAGTACCACATGCCGACGGCCAAGAAGGAGATCGGCGGCGAGTTCCGCTTCTCGATCACCGACACCTTCCGGATCGGCTTCGGCTTCAAGGAGTGGATCGCCTTCCCGACCGAGCGCACCGAGTACGTCTCCACCGGCACCGGCCAGCGCTGGCACGAGTCCGTCGACCTGGAGAACTCGCTCGAGCAGCGCGGCGGCACCCCGTCCTACCGGGGTGGCAGCAAGGTCGAGCTGGAGTGGTTCAAGCCGGTCTGGCACCCGTGGCTCGGCACCGGCCTCGGCTGGGGTCAGGAGCGCTCCGGCAACTGGCTGCGCTTCAACACGCCCGGCTGGGGCGACTCCGGACCGGACCACACCGGGTTCGGCGACGTGTACAACGACCCGACGATGAGCCAGTACACCGAGGTGTACGTCGACGGCGTGCGGGTCGACCGCAGGAAGAGCTCCGGCGTCAACGCCGTGAAGGCCCCCGCGCAGGAGGCCACCTACAAGGTCGTCACCGACACCACGCTCGACCCGGCCCGCTGGCGGCTCGGCACCAAGGGCCACGCCGAGTGGACCATCCGCTCCAAGGAGACCCCGGCCGACCGGTTCACCTACCTGCCGCTGATCAACCTCGGCTTCGACCTCGACACCGACCTCGTCGGTGACGTCCGGGGCGGCAGCCGGGTGCCCGTACGGATCTACGCCGAGTACGTGAAGGGCGCGCCGGACACCGGTGTCCTCGGCGGCGGCTCCCTGGAGGTCTCCTACGACGAGGGGGCGACCTGGACGAACGTCGCGCTGCGCTCGTCGCGCGGCGCCTCCTGGAAGGGTGAGCTGCGCGTCCCGGACGGCGCGAAGTCCGTCTCGCTGCGGGCGGGCGCGAGCGACGACAGGGGCGGCTCGGTGAAGCAGGAGCTCATCCGCGCGGTGGGCGTGCGCTGACCACCCCGCGTACGACGCGCAGTTCGATCAGGTCCTGGGGCGCAGCCGGAGCTGTCCGGCCGTCCCCGGGACCTGGTCCTGCGTGCGCTCGAGGATCTGCGCGGCGAGCCGGGCGCGATGACGGAGTCGCGGACCGCCCAGGAAGTCCGGACACGGAGCACACGCGCCGACGACTCGGCGCGAAGCGACGCGCTGCCTCTGCCGCAGGCGACTACGTGAGCGCTGCCCGCATCATCTTCTGAGCCACCGGCGCCGCCAGGCCGTTGCCGCTGACCTCGGAACGCGCGGCGGCGGAGTCCTCGACGACCACCGCGACCGCGACCTGCTTGCCGGTGGCGTCGTCCTTGGCGTACGAGGTGAACCAGGCGTAGGGCGTCTTGCTGTTGTCGACGCCCCGCTGCGCGGTCCCGGTCTTGCCGCCCACTTCCGCGCCGTCGATCCGCGCGTTCGTGCCGGTGCCGTCCTCGACGACCGTGACCATCGCGCTGCGCAGCTGCTCGGCCGTCGAGGCGGAGACCACTCGCCGGGTGTCCGGGTCCTCGAAGCTCTGCAGGGTGTTGCCGGACGAGTCCGTCACCTTGGACACCATGTGCGGCGACTTCAGCTCACCGTCGTTGGCAAGCACTGCCGGAACCATCGCCATCTGCAGCGGCGTCGCCGTGACGTCGAACTGGCCGATGCCCGTCAGCGCCGTCTGCGCCTTGTCCATACCGGACGGGTAGACGCTCTTCGCGGCCCGCACCGGCACATCGAGCTTGTCGGTGTTGAAGCCGAACTTCTCCGCCGTTTCGCGGACCTTGTCCTGGCCGAGGTCGACGGCCAGCTTGGCGAAGACGTTGTTGCACGAGTACTGGAGCGCGGTGCGCAGGGTCGCGTTCTCGCACGGCGCGGAGCGGTTCTCGTTCTCCAGGACCGTGGCCGTGCCGGGCAGGGTGTACGGATCCGGGCTGTCGGTCGGCTCGTCGACCGACCCGTACATCCCGTCCTCCAGCGCTGCCGCCGCGACCACCAGCTTGAAGGTGGAGCCGGGCGGATAGGTCTGCCGCAGCGCCCGATTGAGCATGGGCTGGTCCTCGTCCCCGGTCAGCTGCTTCCACGCCTCGCCGTCCGTCGTCCCGCTGATCTGCGACGGGTCGTACGAAGGTGTGGACGCCATCGCGAGGATCTCCCCGGTCTCCGGGTCGATGGCGACGGCCGCACCCTTCTTGCTGCCGAGCCCCTCGTACGCCGCCTTCTGCACTGCCGGATCGATCGTCGTCACCACATCGCCGG
Organism: Streptomyces sannanensis; assembly: GCF_039536205.1. Lineage (GTDB taxonomy): Bacteria > Actinomycetota > Actinomycetes > Streptomycetales > Streptomycetaceae > Streptomyces > Streptomyces sannanensis. Next base: position 222,023 of record NZ_BAAAYL010000001.1, read on the forward strand.
GTTTCGGGTGCCGGCCCAGGACAGCGTCCGCCGGCTTCCGCAGCCGGTCGTCGGTCCCGTCGAGGACATCACCGTAGATGCCCTCGAGCTGGGTGGCTCCGTATGCCTGCGATCTGTAGCCGGTGACGGGCGCATACAGCTCGCCGTCCGTATACGTGCGCTGGTACGCGAGATCGCCGCTGCCCGTCTTCTTCGAGCCGGTGACCGGGGAACCGGCCACGATGATGTCGCCCAGCGGCTGTGCGTACTGGTCGATGGTCTTCCGCCGGTTGTGTTCGTTGTCCGCGAGTGCCTGGGCTTCGAAGAACTGCAGCCAGGTGGCTCGCATCATCAGAGCGAGCACCATCAGCAGACAGAGGACCGAAGCGTGTCTGATCGTCTTGTTCATCCCGCACAAGAACGAACGGGCGGACCGAGTCGTTCCGGTCCGCCGCGTTTCTCTTGTTCTCCTCGTCCTGGCCGGCCCGGCCGTCCGCTGTGCCCGCGGCAGGGCGGCGCGGCGCAAGCCGTCGGCCTGCGAGTCAGAGACTCGGGGCGCGGTGGGTGGGTCCGCCGTCGAGAAGGGTGGGCGTCACCGGAAACTCGGGCAGGTCGGTGGCCGGGACTGCACGTCGCACCCGCGACCCGCTCCCCCCACGTCGCAGCAGTCCCCCTTTTCGTCATCTCGACGAGATGCCGGCGACTACGTCTGCCGGCCTGAACGGGAGCGCCTCGACCGTACGGGCCCCAGGACCGGTTTACCACATGGGCGCCGCAGGCTGCCGCTCGCGGCGGCCTCGCCCACTCCGGCGATCAGAGAGTCCGGCTGAACTCCAGCCGGGCGGCGAAGTTCTCGTACCCAGCCCTCCGGAACGCCCTGGCCATCGCCTCATTGGCCGCGTCGCAGTCCCCACGGATCTCGGTGGCGCCGTTCGCCCCGAGAACACGCGTGCCGCGGACGACGACCGAGGTCGCGTACCCCTTGCCACGATGGGCGGGCGCGACACCGACGAAACCGATCACGGGCACGCTGGGACTCTCGGCGGGCAGGCTGACCACGGCCGGGGTGCCGTCCGCGTCGTAACCGATCTCCCACCACTCGGGCTCGTGCCGCAGCTCGCCCGTCTCCTCGAAGAGCAGCTCTGCCGCACGCCGCAGACCGTGCCGCTCCACGTCGGCGGCGAGGCGCGCGTCCGCGGTGTCCGCGAGCAGCTCCTGCAGTACGTCGATGAACGGCTCGCGGCCGAGATCGGCGAGCGAGCGGAAGCTCAGCCGAGGATCGTCGGCGGGCAACTCCTCAGGGACCTGGAGCCTGAACCGTCGTCCGTCGCGCACCACTTGGAATCCTGCCTGCCGGAGCAGCTCGCCCCGGCGCCCCGGGTCCCGCTGGAACTGCGGGGCCTGGGCGGGCGAGTCGACGACGTGCTCCAGTTCGTTCGCACCCGACTCCCCTGCCTTCGCGGCCGCTGCGTCCAGCAGCGCGATCCCGGTCTCCGGCGACTCCGCCGGCGCTTCGAACAGCACAACGGCCAGCGGGACCTCGTGGCCGGGTATGGTCCACAGCACCGCGCTGCCGATCAGCCGCCCGTCGCCGCCCTCGGCGACCAGGCACCACTCGGGGCGGGTGCACTTGCCGTCGAGGAGCCGGACGAGATACTCCCGGGTCGCGGCGTTGCGCTCGTCGTCGCCGGGGTACTCGACCAGGGCGGGCAGTTCGTCGGGGCGGGCGATACGAATGGATGTCACGGAGATCCTTGTCGTCCCGGGGAAAGGTCTGTGCTGCCCCGCGAACCTAACGGCGGGGCCAGTGGCAGGCCAGATCTTTTCCCAGCCCGTCCGGTCAGGACGTCAGGTGCTCTGAAAACCACCCATGGGTTGCGGGCGATCCGTGCCGTTGTTACGGCCAGGGCAGTCTCACGGTTGAGCAGGTGAGGCCGCGGGGACCGTACAACGCAACTCCGCGTAGCCGGCCGCCGGCCCCTCGTGCAGCACGACAGTGCCGGCCCTGCGCCGGTCACCGTAGACACCTGTGTTGTTCACCCACTGTGAGATCGGTGGGTCGCCCGTTCCAGTCAGTCCCGGCCGTCCTCATCTGTTCCATCCGAGAGACTGACTGGACCTGCATGATCGGCCATGCCGACAATCGCCTTGAGCCTCCCGGCCTGAGGCCGGACCTTCCCTCTGACTGCGAGAGAACATGACCGAAATCCCGATCGAGCGCGGCTTCCTGATTCTCCACGGATGGCAGAACCACCGACCCGCCGGGCACTGGCAGCACTGGCTGGCCGACCGGCTCACGGCCCTGGGGCACGAGGTCGACTATCCCCAACTGCCCGACCCGGACCAGCCCGAGCTGGAACGGTGGCTGGCCGAACTGAGAGCTCGGCCCGGCATGTTGCGCGGGCAGGGACTCACCGTCGTCTGCCACAGCCTGGCCTGTCTGCTGTGGCTGCACGCCGTGGCCCGCAACACCGTGCCGGTCCCCGTCGACCGGGTGCTCCTCGTCGCTCCGCCGTCTCCGGGCATACTCGAACAGCACGCGGAGATCGCAGGGTTCACCCCGCCGCCGGTGACGGCCTCGCAATTCTCCGCCGCTTCCGTGTACACCCGGATCGTCGGCAGCGACAACGACCCCTACTGCCCGGAAGGCGCCGCTGCCGCGTACGGCGAACCTCACGGCCTGCCTGCGGACGTCCTCGCCGGCGAGGCTCACCTGGACATGGACGCGGGCTACGGCTCCTGGCCCTCGATCCTCGACTGGTGCCTCGCCTCGTCGAACGACGCCCGGATCCAGCGCCGTACCGGCGTCGCTCCGGGATGATCCGCAAGCTGCCGGCCGGCCTTCCCACGATTGCCGGATGCCCGCGGCCGGCAAGGCACACCCAGGCCCCCGTCCCTCACCCGCGCTGGGCCGGCGTTGTCAGTGACCGGGCGTATGTTCCTCGCATGAAGACGACAAGGCCCTCCCAGAAGTGGCGCAAGGCGATCGCGGAGGAAGCCCGTGAGTTGGCGGCGGGAACGCTGGATCCGGAGTGCGCGGAGATGACGCTGCTCTATCCGGAGCCGCTGATACGGGCTGTGGACGATGTGCTGGCGAGGTACGAGACCGAGTTGGCCGGGCTGCCGAACAGGCCCTCGGACGCCGAAGTCCTCAGGGCCGTCGAGCACGTGGTCGTGGCCCTCAACGGCGTGGACGAGGATGCGGAACTCGGCGGCTCCGGGTTCGACACCGTCGACCGGGAGGATCTGTTCGAGTACATCTACGGATCGCTGGTCACGCACGGCGTCGATGTCCCCGCGCTGGCCGCGCGGAACGGCATGGAGCCCGACGAGATCACAGACGAGTGGCGGGAGTGGTGAAGCAAGGGTGGAACCGGTGGATATGACGGATCATCAGGAAGTCGGGGCGGCGTTCGCGGCGATCATGCTCGGCGCGGTGATAAGTAAGGAGCCGCCGGATCCCGCGTCGCCGCTCGGGCGGGTGCTGGCGTTCACGGAGAAGTACGGGGAGGGCGCCCTCACCGACAAGCACATGGAGGCCGCCATTGAGGGACGGCCGTTGCCTCCCCCTGCGGGCTGAGACGAGGCAGGCCGCAGGGGGAACGGAGCCCGCTCCCGGCGCGCGGCGACCATGAGTGAGCGGGACAGCGCTGACCGTCGCCGCTGGTGGCGATGCGGTTCAGTCGTCGGCCAGCAGCCGGCCGAAGATCCGCCGGCCGATCTCCTCCGCCCGGGCCTGGTCGATGCTCCGTCCCGCCACATCAGGGTGCGCCTCCGCCCATGCCTGGGCGGAGGCGGCGTCGGCGAAGAAGTTCAGCGCATCGCAGCAGACCGAGGCCGCAGGCCCGGAGCAGGTGCGGCATCCGAGGAACACCACCACGCCCGCCGGCTCCCAGACCGTCTTCCGGCCTGTCGTGCTGACGATGACCGGCTCGCCGGTCACCGGGTCCGCGGAGGAGATGACCACATCGCGGCCGATCATCGCGGGAATGCCGAGCGCGTCGATCGCGCACATGGCCCATGCCTCCGTGCCTCCGTCGATTCGTACGCGGTGCGCGGTCGGAGCGGCGGAGAAGGGGTACGCCGCCCTGATCCGCCCGCGGTCGTCGACGGTCAGAAAATCCTCCCGGGCCAGCTCGGCCAGTGCCTCACGGGCCGTGCGCCCGTATGGGGCAGCGACCGGGTCCACTACGCCGAGGGCGGGCGCCGCCCCCGTCTCGGCGAAGTGCCGCAATACCGCCTGCTGCACCGCTCGCAGCCCGCGTTCGGCGGGCGCCCGGCGGCCCCGGCCGGCCCGGTCCAGGAAATCGGGGACGTCCGCGAGCGCCCGGCGCAGGGCCACAACGCCCGGTGCCCCGTCGAGGGCACCGTCGGTGTCCCGGTAGAGGCGACAGGACAGGCTCGGCTCCGCGCCTGCGACGGCGAACGGATCGGCGCCGTCCAGCAGGACCGTGGGCGAGCCGGTCATCCCCCACCGGGCGGCGCCGGCCTCGTCGGACACCTCGACGAGGTCCACCGGCACGTCACGGCCCGCCAGCGCGGCCATGATCCTCTCGTGCACGAGCGTGGCGTTCGGGCAGTCCGGAACGGTCAACACCGTGATCCGCATCGTGGGGTCCTCCTTGTTTCTCCGCCTGTTCCAGGACGGTAGACCTTCCAGTGCACTGGAAGGTCAAGGGCTACCCTGAGGACATGCGCATCGGCGACCTCGCCGCGTCCAGCGGGCTGACCACCAGGACCATCCGCTACTACGAGCAGGCCGGTCTTCTGCCCGTCCCGCCCCGCACCCCGGGCGGCTACCGCGACTATCCGGAGCGGACCACAAGACGGCTGGCGTTCATCCGCGAAGCGCAGGGGTCCGGGCTCACCCTCGCCGAGATCCGCTCCGTCCTCGCCCTTCGTGATGCCGGGACATCCCCCTGCGAACACGTCACGACGCTCGTCGACCGGCATCTCGCCGACATCGACCGGCGACTGGCCGAGCTGCGCGCCACCCGCGCCGCCCTGAACGCGCTCGCGGAGCGGGCCTCCGCGACCGACCCGGCCGACTGCACCGATGCCGACATCTGCCGTATCTTCGCCGGGTCCGAGAACGGGCGACACGGCCCACGCTCACTATGAGGAGCAAAGCCATGCCGCGGGCTGTCTGGAACGGAACCGTGATCGCGGAGGCCCCCCGCACAGTGATCGTCGAGGGCAACCACTATTTCCCGCCCGAGACGCTGAACCGCCGGTACTTCACGGCGAGTTCCACGAAGTCGCTCTGCTTCTGGAAGGGGATCGCCCGGTACTGCACCATCACCGTGAGCGGTCGAACCAATCCGGACGCAGCCTGGTACTACCCGCACCCGAGTCCCCTCGCGCGCCGGATCAAGAACCATGTCGCGTTCCAGCACGGGGTCACGGTGGAGGACACGCCGTGAGCGCCCGTCGGCTCGCCCGGGCAGCAGCCTGAGTCGCGGGGACCACTGCCGTGACCTTCAGCAGCTGTGCGTGCTGGTCAGCAGAAGGTGGCGCGCGCGAGGGTTTCGGCGTTGAGCCTGAAGTACGAGGAGCCGAATCGCGGGGCCCCTCCGGCGGGATCGCGCCGGAAGTTCAGCGCTCCATAGACGGGGCGCTCGTCGGCGGCGGCATGGTCGTAGGCGCCGCCGAAAATACGGCTCTCCCAGTGCCACCGATCCCCGTCCGGGTGAACTGTCAGACCGCCGTTGCTGGTGCCCGTCACGAACTGCGACCGGTAGACACCGTCTTCGGCCATCCTGACCAGGATCGGCCGGTCGCCCGCCATGCGGTCGGGATGGAAGTTCATCGTCAGCCGCAACCCAGAGCCGAGCTGCCCTCCCTGGGACAGAGCTGCGACATGGCGCAAGGCCCTCTCCTGCGGTGGCCGGCCGGTGCCCGTATTCATCCGCGCAGTGTGCATGAAGTCCGTCCGTCACGACACCTGGTTTCAGTCGCGCGGCGGCTGAGCTCTGTGCGCTCGCAACCCCCTCGCAACCTCACAGGGAGTTGGCTGAGTCACTGGTCCGGGCCGGATCGCGGGCGGCCCGGGGGACCACATTTGTTTCGCCGGCCTGGAGAGGGGCGACACGTGTACGAACACGAGACGAAGAGACTGCCGGTCAGCCGCTCCTCCGAGAAACTCGGCTTCCGGGAGGCATAGTGACGCAGCGTGTACCGCGCGTGGAGCTGACCCCTGCGGCCGCCGGTCTGGTGCGGCGGCTGCGGGAGGCTCACGGGCCGCTGATGTTCCACCAGTCGGGCGGCTGCTGCGACGGCAGCGCCCCGATGTGCTATCCGGACGGCGAGTTCCGCACCGGCGGATCTGACGTCTTGTTAGAGTCCCTGACCGTCGAGGGTGTCGAGGAGCCGGTGCCCTTCTGGATCTCGGCGAGCCAGTACGAGGTGTGGTGCCACACGCGGCTGACCGTCGATGTGGTGGAAGGCCGCGGCAGCGGTTTCTCCCTGGAGGCCCCCGAGGGGGTGCGTTTCCTGATCCGTTCCCGGCTGCTCGGCGAGCAGTGACCGTCCGGCCGCCGCGCGCTCTGGTGAAGTTCCCTGCCGCGCTGGGAGAGTTGGGGAGACGCTAGGGGGACCGTGAAGCGTGGCGGCAATCGGGTACGTGCGGCACTGACGGTACTGACGGCCATGTGCGCGCTGGCCGGTGCGGGGCTCGCGGGAGCGCGCCGGCCGACGGCGCGGAGACCGGGCTCCGTCTCAGCGTACCGCTGCGCACCGCGCCGGGCGTGGAGTACCGGGAATTCGACATCGCGGCGTCCCTGGGACGGGCACACGGGCATCTGCTCTCGGTCGATCTGCGCAACCCGAAGGTGTCGGTGGATCTGCTGTACCCGGGCGCGGTCGGGGCCAGGGCCCGGGTGTCCGCGATGGCCCGTGCGAGGGGCGCCGTGGGCGCCGTCGACGGCGACTTCTTCAACATCACGGAGACCCAGCACCCGGGCATCAAGGCGACCGGTGCCCCGGTGGGCCCGGCGATCGCGGGCGGGCGTGTCCTGAAGGCGGCCGTCCCGGACGGCCGGCGCTTCGGGCCGGCGCTCCCGCCGAGGACGATCACGCGGGACGTGATCGGGGTGGGCATCGCGAACGGCGGCCGACGGCTGCTGCTCGCGTTGGACGGCGGTCCGGCGTACCGCACCGGTCTGACGCTCGCCGAGCTGGCGCAGGTGATGCGGAGCCTCGGGTCACGCGATGCGTTCAGTCTGGACGGCGGAGGGTCGTCCACTCTGGTGGCCCGTCTCCCGGGCGTTACCGCGCTCGGTGTCGTCAACCATCCCTCCGGCGGAGCCGAGCGTGCTGTGCCCAATGGGATCGGCGTGTTCTCCTGGGGCTGAAGACGAAAAGCCCCAAAAAGAATTGACCATATGTTCGATTCCTTTGTCGCGCGGAGGGGCGGTTCCGTGACTAGCGTGGCAAGCCGTACATTTCCCCCTCAGAGGAGAGCAAGGCCATGGCAGCACTACCAGAGGGCACCCCGTGCTGGGTCGATGCGATGTTCAAGGACGTGGAGGGCGCGAAGCACTTCTACGGTGAAGTGCTCGGCTGGACCTTCGGCGAGGCCGCATCGGAGTTCGGCAACTACACGCAGGCCTACTCGGGCGGCAAGGCCGTCGCCGCGGTCGTGCCGCCGATGCCCGGCCCGGAGGGCCAGGAAGCCCCGTCGGCCTGGATGCTCTACCTCGCGTCGCCGGACGCGGCCGCCGCCGCCGGGAAGATCCGCGACAACGGCGGCGAGGTGGTGATGGGGCCGATGCAGATCGGCGACTTCGGCACCATGGTGATCGGCCGCGACCCCAGCGGTGTCCTCTTCGGCGTGTGGCAGGCAGGCACCCACAAGGGCTTCGAGAAGCAGGGCGAGACCGGCTCGTTCGCCTGGGCCGAGGTCTTCACCCGCGATGTCGCGAAGACGGACGCATTCTTCCCCGCCGTCTTCCCGTACACCGCGAAGAAGATGGCGGACGAGCAGATGGACTACAAGACCTTCCACATCGGCGGGGAGTCGGTCATGGGCCGGATGCCGATGACCGGCGAATTCCCGCCCGAGATCCCGCCGTACATCCAGGTCTACTTCACGGTCGACAACTGCGACATCGCCGTGGAGAAGTCCACCAAACTCGGCGGAAAGCTGGTGTTCGGCCCGATGGACAGCCCGTTCGGCCGGTTCGCGGCGGTGGTCGACCCGCAGGGTGCGGCATTCGCCGTGATCGACCCGAAGACGACGGCGGGCGAGGTGCCCGAGTTCATGTGACGGTCGCCGCCCGGGGCCGGACCGGCCCCGGGCACGCCCCGTCCTCGTGGTCGGTCTCGGTCGCGCACCGCCACCATGCCGTTGAACACGCAAGGCCACGGACTATCGGCTGCCGCCTCGATGGGCCGACTCCGAGACGCACAGGGATCCGGACAGGTGACGTATCGGCTCGGTGACCATGACGCGACGCCCCCGGAGTCCTTCGGTGTTACAAATGTGAATGTGATCAATCGTCCCCATCCGTGCCGGGTACGTCGGAGTGGTCATTGACCAAAAGGCGCCCACGCAGCGTCGCCGAGCAGGTCTTCGTTCTGCAGGTGGCGATCGTGGTGCTGCTCGCCGCTGGTGCGGTGCTGGCGCTGGTGTTGCAGTCCCGGCACGACATCGACCGTGAGGCCCGGACCCGGTCGATCGCCGTCGCGCAGACTTTCGCACACTCACTCGGACTCCAGCAGGCGCTGAAGTCCCCGAACCCTTCGAAGATCCTTCAGCCGCTCGCCGAGGAGACCCGGAAAGACGCCGACGTCGACTTCATCGTGGTGATGAACACGAAGGGGATCCGCTATTCGCACCCCAAGCCGGAACTGATCGGCAAACGGTTCGTGGGCACCATCGGGCCTTCGCTCGCCGGTCGTGTCCACACCGAGAGCGTCCAGGGGCCGCTCGGCAAGGAGGTACAGGCCATCGTCCCCGTCAAGGCCTCCGACGGGCGGGTGGTCGGCCTCGTGTCGGCCGGTCTCAAGGTACGGAACGTCACCGGAGTGGTCGAACGACAACTGCCCGTCATCCTGGGGGTCAGCGCTGCCGCGCTCGGTGTGGCCACCGCGGGCACGGCGCTGGTCACCCGGCGGCTGCGGAGGCAGACCCACGGCCTCGGCCCGGCCGAGATGACCAGGATGTACGAGCACCACGATGCGGTGCTGCACGCTGTCCGCGAGGGCGTGCTGATCATCGGCGGCGAGGACCAGCGGCTGCTGCTGGCGAACGACGAAGCCCGGCATCTGCTGCAACTGCCCAGCGACGCCGAGGGGCGGCAGATCGACCAGTTGCCCGAAATCGACCGCGGCCTCGCCGAACTGCTGCTGTCCGGCCGAGTGGCCACGGACGAGGTCCATCCGGCCGGTGACCGGCTGCTGGTGGTGAACCAGCGCCCCACCACCCCCCATGGCGGCCCTGACGGCACCGTGACCACCCTCCGTGACTCCACGGAACTGAACGTGCTGACCAGTCGCGCGGAAGCGGCACGCAAGCGCCTCAAGCTGTTGTACGACGCGGGCGTGAGTATCGGCACCACCCTGGACGTGGTGCAGACGTCCAGGGAACTGGCAGAAGTGGCGGTGCCACGCTTCGCGGATTTCGTCACCGTCGACCTGGCGACCCCCGTGCTCCGGGGCGACGAGCCGAGCGGTCCCGGCGCGGACCTGCGCCGTACCGCCGTGAGCGGCATCCGCGACGAGCACCCGCTGTATCCTCTCGACACCTCGATCCACTTCGCGCCCTCCACCCCGCAGGCACACGGTTTCGACAGCGGCCGGGCGCAGCTGGTGCCCGATCTGTCCAAAGCGCTGGGATGGCTGGCCCAGGACCCTCTGCTGACACGGAGCATCGTCGAGTACGGCATCCACTCGCTCATCACGGCCCCCCTCCAAGCTCGCGGCGCGGTCCTCGGGCTGGTCAATTTCTGGCGCTCGGAGAAGCCGGAGCCGTTCGACGAGGAGGACCTGTCGCTGGCCGAGGAGCTGGTCGCCCGCGCCGCCGTCAGTATCGACAACGCCCGTCGCTTCACCCGCGAGCACGCCTTGGCCGTCACCCTGCAGCGCAGTCTGCTGCCCCGCGCACTGCCCGACCAGAGCGCCGTGGAAGTGGCCCACTACTATCTGCCCGCAAAGTCCGGCGTCGGCGGCGACTGGTTCGATGTGATCCCTCTCTCCGGCTGCCGTGTCGCCCTGGTCGTCGGCGATGTCGTGGGGCATGGACTGCACGCGGCCGCCACGATGGGACGTCTGCGCACGGCGGTGCACAACTTCTCCTCGCTCGACCTGCCGCCCGACGAACTCCTCGCCCGTCTCGACGACCTCGTCGGGCGTGATCAGGACGAATCCGGCGGCGCGATGCTGGCGCCACCTGTCTGTACGCGGTCTACGATCCGGTCTCCCGGCGGTGCGTGATGGCCCGGGCGGGACACCTGCCACCCGCGCTGGTCCACCCCGACGGCACGGTGGAATTCGTGGAGCTGCCGGCTGGGCCACCCCTTGGGCTGGGCGGGATGCCGTTCGAGACCGCCGAACTGGAGCCGTCCGAGGGCAGCCAGCTCGTGTTCTACACGGACGGTCTGGTCGAAGAGCGCAGCCGTGACATCGAGGAGGGGATCGAGCTGCTCCGCCGGGCCCTCGCCCATCCCGACCGCCCGCCGCTCGAAAGCTGCCGGGCCGTCCTCGACGCCCTTCTGCCGGCCCGCCCGCGGGACGATGTGGCACTGCTGATCGCCCGCACCCGGGTGCTCAGCCGGGACAGCGTTGCCGACTGGGACGTGCCGTTCGATCCGAGCTCGGTCGCAGCGATGCGCGCCGCCGCCATGGAGAAGTTGGACGAGTGGGGCATGAGCGCTCTCGCCTTCGGCACGGAGCTGGTGCTGAGCGAGCTGGTCACCAATGCCGTGCGCCACGGTTCCGCGCCGATCCGGGTGCGTCTGATCCGCGACCGCAGCCTGACCTGTGAGGTGTCGGACGGCAGCAGTACCGCACCTCATTTGCGGTACGCGGCGACGACGGACGAGGGAGGCCGGGGACTGTTCCTGGTGGCGCAGATCGCGCAGCGGTGGGGTACCCGGTACACACCCGACGGCAAGGTCATCTGGGCCGAGCAACCGCTGCCGGGTTCCACGAGAGGTGCGGAGGCCGAACTCCCCGACTTCCTCAACATCGACGGGCTCTGACCGCGTCCCTCCCGACGACCGTGAGCACCCGACGGGGCCGCCGCCGTCGCAGCGGCGCACCATCTTGGCCCGGACGTCCGCGTGATGGGCATCCGAATACCCGCCCTCGACGGCATCGAGCGACGGCACGCCTCGTGCGCGCCGCTCAGCGGTTCGGAGTGCTGCCCCTGAGCGCGTCCGGTCTTCGGGCTGACGGCCCGCCTGATCGAACCTTCGTCCTGAGCGAGCCGCGCCACGACGCGCAGCAGAGCGTGCCGGCCATGTCCGGCTGACCGACCGCGAGCGGGAGATCCTCAAGCGCGGTGCCGGGCCGGCGGAGAGGCCGCGGGTGAAGGTGCCCGGACCGTTCACGTCGAGTACTCCCGGAGCCCGGCCGGCACCTCACCTCAGGCGGCCAGCTGCCGTTCGAGCGGGGTGCGGAAACTCGGTGTGACCCGTACGTCCCCGAGGAACCGGGACAGCCGGGCGGCCTCGGACTCGATCGCCGCACGGGCCTCGGTCCCCGCATCCTGGAGCAGCTTCCACACGATCTCACCGTCCTCGCGCTGGGCCCAGGCTCCGATGATCCGACCGTTCCACCAGACCGTGGGGCCGATGTTTCCGGTGCGGTCGAACAGGGCTTCCTTGTGGCCCGGGTCGAGATACCAGTCGCGATGGCGCCAGCCCATGGCGGTCGGGTCGAGTCCCGGCAGCAGCGCGGCCCAGGGCTCGGTGCCGGCCGGGAGTTCCTCAAGGTGTTCCGGCAGTGCGTGGCCGGGGCCCTCGTCGAGGTGGACGTCCACCGCCCCGGCCGCGGCCAGCGCCTTGCGGGTGTCGGTCACCGTCCACCCGGTCCACCACTTGAGGTCCTCGGTGGCGGCGGGCCCGAACGCGGAGAGATAGCGGCGGGCGAGCTCCGCCCTGGCCGGGCCGGCGGGGAGTTCGGGGTGTGGTTCGGCGAGGGTCCAGCGGAATTGGCTGGAGGCCCAGGTGCCGAGCGGGCGGGACCTCCGGATCCTGCCCTGCGCGCCCAGCACGCCGACGACCCGGCTGGAGACTCGCTGGGTGGTCTCGTACGGCTTGCCAGGGCTCAGCGTGATGCGCTCGCGCAATACCGGTACGTCATCGGCGAGTTCTGCCGCGGTGGCCTCCCCCCGCCGCGCCAGAGCGGCCAGCGTGGCCTCCTCGGCGTCCTTCAGCCAGGCCTCGTCGAAGCCGCCCGAGTGACGGAGGTGCTTCAGCAGGTTCGTACGCTCACGTATCGCGACGGCACGGGCCACGGAGGCCTCGATCACCGGGGCCACTCCGATGGGGACGACGAACATGGTCCGCCGCATGCACAGCATCCTCACCAACGACCGCTCTTCGTACAGCGAGTGGTCCAGCGCCGCGACCGTGGGCTCGGCCATGCGCGCGGCGACCGCCAGATAGACGGTGGCGGGGTCGCTGGCATGCAGTCCCGTCAGCGCCTCGGCGACCTCCTCGGGCCGCGCGGCCCGGGCCGCCGGGGCGAGCAGATGGCGGGTGCCGAGCAGGGCGCGCCGCTGGGCCGGGGTGATGCGGGGTCGCGAAGGAGTCATGCGGGGATGGTGCCATGCCCCACTGACAACCGGTCAGGGAGTGAGCTTGCCGACCACGTCGGCGGTGGTCGCCACCCCTTGCTGGATGGTCGGCCCCATGCTCGTACCGGAGAGAGCGAAGCCGAGCATCGCGCACACGAACGCGTGCGAGATTTTGAGGCCGCCGTTGCGCACGTAGATCCACGCAAGAACGAGAAGCAGCAGCGTAAGTGAAATCGAAATGGCCATGTCCAGCCTCCTCCGCCGCGAACGATCCGCGGCTTTCGGCCGCCAGTGTGGCGGAGGAGGGAGGCCATACGGGCGCATGGCGTATCCGCCGTTCGGGTGTTGACTCCCTGTGAGGGGCGAGAGCCTGTGCGGCACGCCCGGCGCTCAGGGGCGTCCCAGCTGCTGAATCAGCCGACGCGGCCGGTGCGCGATGCCGCTTCGCGGGCGTCGAGGGGTGCCCCCTGTGAACTCCGCTGTCGGGGTGCGGGCAGGTCGACCAGGGCGGACAGCGTATCGCGATGATGGCCGGGCGAACCCAGGGCGATCTGGGCAGACTTGGCTCGCTGCGTGCTCATCGGCTCAGGTCCGAACAGTACGCCGGCACGCCCCTCAGCGTGTCGGCGGCAGAGAGACGGCGCCGGCCGGACGGGGCTCACCGGATCAGCGGGAGAACACCTCGAAGGCGACCGCCGGACGGCCGCCGAAGCGGTCCGCGGAACGCTGAACGTTGGCCTCCAGGAAGGTGCGGACATACGCCTCGGGGTCCTCGTCGGTCAACCCCTTGATATAGGCCTGGTGCTCCAGCAGAGACCGCACCGAACGCTCGAACCCGGGTCCCGCGTCCACCGCGTGCGTGGGCGAGGTGGAGCCCGCGACGGCCACCCAGCGCACACCGTTCCACGGCTCGAGGCCTTGCTCGGTGAGCTCGGGGAAGATCCAGCGGTTTCCGGCGTCCGCCGCCGCGTCCAGGGTCGCCCGGCCGACCGCGCGGTGGTCGGGGGTGTTCCAGAACGTATTGCCCCAGGTGTCGCGGTGGTTGAGGGTGATGACCAGTTCCGGGCGGTGCCGGCGGATCGCCGCCGCGATGTCGCGGCGCAGCGCGATGCCGTACTCGATCACGCCGTCCTTGTGGTCCAGGAACTCGACCGTGTCCACCCCGACGACGGCGGCGCTCGCCCGCTGCTCCTGCTCGCGCAGCGGCCCGCACGTGGCGGGGGCGAGCCCGTCTATGCCCGCCTCCCCGCGGGTGGCGAGGACGTACGCCACCTCTTTGCCGGCGTCGGTCCATGCGGCCACGGCCGCGGCGCAGCCGTACTCGAGGTCGTCGGGGTGGGCCACCACAGCGAGGGCGCGCTGCCAGTCTGAGGGCATGGTCTCGAGCTGATCGTTCGTCATGCCCCGCAGAATACGGTTGGGGTGGCGAGCCTCGCCCACACCAATGCATGCGTGATGCACACCGGAGTCGGCGCGTCTCGCGGTGCACCGCCCGCCAGGACCCGACGGGCAAGCGCTGGAGCGACCCTCTGAAGGGTCTCCCACCGTTACAGGTCCTCGGGCGGGATGGGTGTGGCCTGGTGGTAGTACATCCGCCATGTCGAGCCTGGATCCTGCTTACGCCAGAGCGAACTCCGCCGTGCCCGGTTCCCACCGATCGTGGTCTCGTAGGTGAGATGCACCAGCCCGGGTGCCAGCAGGACGCCCGTGAATTTTGAGGGCTCATAGCGCGGACTGCTTTCTTCCGAGCCGTCCATCTCGGGCAGCTCGGCAAGCATCTCCTCATATGTCCACCGCCGACCCGAAGCGCCGACCTCTACAAAGGACGGGTCCAGCAGCTGCCGGGCAAGCGTGCGTGACGTACGCACACCGGGGTCCATCAGACGCAGCTCGCATGCGATCGCTTCGCGCACCTCGTCCGTCTCTCGGCTCATGCAGGCATCTTCGCCACGGTGCTCAAGCTCTTCGCAACCGAGTTTCCGCCCGAGAGCACAGCTTGATCTCCGATTCGGACTTCGCCGCGCATCAGGCGGCATTCATGGTCCCCGTCGCGGGTGCACAGTCACGGCAGTGCCCTGGTTCCGGGGCGCGGAAGGCGCGGTCGCAGGTGTCGCATGTCGAGACCGCAGCCACCCCCGGCACCGTGCACGTCCGCGACTCCAAGGACAAGGAGGGCCCACAGCTCGCGTTCGCGCCGCGTGCGTGGGCGGACTTCGTGTCGTACGCCTCGGAGCGCTGACCCTCCGTCCGCCCGCGCCGCGCTCACGCCTCGTCGCGTACCAGCGCGAGCAGCCGGTCCAGCACGCGGCCGCCGCTCGCCCGCAGGCCGTCGTGCTCGTACTCGTCGGTGACCCAGGTGCGCAGACCGCGGATGGTGCGTGCCGTCTGCAGCGAGTGCGCGGTCTCGACGTACATGTCGTCGTGGTACACGGCGGCAGCGACCGGAACCTCGTTGGCGGCGAGCCGGTTCGCGTCGTACAGCGGGGACCAGTCGGTACGGGCGGCGAGGAGCTCGGCGGTCCGGCGCAGCGGGCGCAGCGCCGGGTCGGTCTCAAAGTGCCAGGGGTGGATGGTCTCACCGGTGAACAGCAGCGGAGCGTCCGCGGCGAGCGCCTTGCCGGCGTCGAACTGCGGGAATTCGTCGCGTACCCGGTCGGCGGCCCAAGCGGTGGGCCGCGTGCCCTGGGCGTAGATCGGCTCGTGCAGGACCGCGTAGAGGGGGCGAGCCGCGAAGGAGAGCGCGGCGTGCACCGCTTCCTGGAAGGTGTCGGACAGCACATGGCCGGCGGGCGTACGGACGAAGGCGTTCTCCAGCAGGTAGTGCAGCTGGTGGCTGCCGTCGCCCGTGCCCAGCATGAGCCCGAGGGACTGGAACGCCTGCGGGGTCAGCGTGTAACCGCTGGGCAGCACGGGCCGGTGCTCGGCCAGGTGCTCGGCGATACGGCGGGCGCGCTCGACGTCCTGCGGGTACCGGGCGTAGTGGGCGGCGTTCTTGCGCTCGATGCGCGGATACGCGGCGCGGTAGACGTCCTCGGCGCTCGCGTCGAGCGAGGGCAGGCCGCCGGTGATCAGGACGGTGTGCAGACCCTCGGGAGCCGTGGACAGATAGTGGGTGGCGCAGAAGCCGCCGAAGCTCTGGCCGAGTACGGTCCAGGGGGCGCCGCCGGTCAGCTGCTTCCGGATGAGCTCGCAGTCGCGGACGATGCTGTCTGCACGGAAGTGCGCGAGGTAGTCGGCCTGCTCCTGCGGACCGCCGCGCAGCGCCAGGGTCTGCCGGTTGGCGGGGGTGGAGAGGCCGGTGCCACGCTGGTCCAGCAGCAGCACCCGGTAGTCCTGAAGGGCGCGCCCCAGCCAGGCCTGCTTGCCGACGAAGCGCCGTGCGCCGCAGCCGGGGCCGCCCTCCAGATACACCAGCCAGGGCAGATCGGCACCGGCCTTGGCGCCTGCGACGACCTCACGGGCGTAGAGCTCGATCCGCTCACCCGAGGGGTCGGAGTGGTCGAGCGGGACGGTGAAACGGTGGTCGGTGAGGACGGTGCCCGGCTGACGGTAGCTGCTCAACGGTGTTCCTGTTCTTTCGCGCGCTCTTGTGGAGACTCCGGACAGTTCAGCACACCGGCCCGACGGTCCGGTCGGCGCACCCACCCGAGTGGACCTTGACCCGGCCCCGGCACAAGGGCACGATCCGGCCGGTGGAGCCCGGCTTCCGATGGCGCCGGAAGGGACCACGACGAGGAAGATCGTCCTGATGATGCCGGTGTCCCTCGACGGCTGCATCGCGGGACCGGGCGGCGAGCTCGACCGGCACATGGTCGACGACGAGCTGCACAGCCACTTCAACGAGCAGGTCGGGGCGATGGGCGCCCTTCTGGACGGGCGCATCACCTATGAGCTCATGGCCGGGTTCTGGCCGACCGCCGACTCCGATCCGTCGAGCAGCGCACCCGTGGCAGAGTTCGCCCTTATTTGGCGGGATATGCCCTAGATCGTGTGCTCCAGTAATCTGGAGCGGGCCGGCTGGAACACCACCGTGATGCGGGACGTCGTCGTCGAGGAGATCACGGCACTCAAGGCACAGCCGGGCGGGGATCTGGCGCTCGGTGGCGCCGGCCTCGGCGCGCCTTCATGCGGCACGACCTGATCGACGAGTACCGCCTCTACGTCCATCCGGTCCTCATCGGGCAAGGCGGACCGCTGTTCGGGGCATCGGACGCCAGGACCGGTCTCCGGCTCGCCGAGATCCGGGCCTTCGGCAACGGCGTCGTCCTCCTCCGCTACGGGCGTACCGGGGCTTCCTCCCCGGAACGATCCCCGCGAGGTGGTCCGAGCAGCCGGCCGCGGGCCGGCCCCTCGCGGTGGCCGGTGTCCGCATCCACCGGGGACGATGGAGCAGAAGCAGGTGACGACGTGACGGCGAACGCGACGACGGAGGGAGGCGGCTTCATGAGGCGCGATGACGCCCCGCGCGGCCTGAGCTGTCTGGTGACCGGCGCTACCGGCTACGTCGGGGGCCGGCTGGTGCCCGAACTGCTCGCCGAGGGCCACAGGGTCCGCTGTCTGGCCCGCTCCCCCGGCAAGCTGCGGGACCATCCGTGGGCGGGCAGCACCGAGGTCGTGAGGGGCGATGTGACCGATCCGGAGTCGCTGGGTGAGGCAATGCGCGGGATGGACGTCGCGTACTACCTGGTGCATGCCCTCGGCACCGGACGCGGCTTCGAGGAGACCGACCGGACGGCGGCACGGGTCTTCGGCGAGCAGGCCCGTGCCGCCGGCGTCCGGCGCATCGTCTATCTGGGCGGGCTCACACCCGCGGGGGTGCCCGAGGCGCGGCTGTCGCCCCATCTGCGGTCGCGTGCGGAAGTCGGGCGGATCCTGCTGGACTCGGGTGTGCCGACGACGGTGCTGCGGGCGGCGGTCATCATCGGTTCGGGTTCGGCGTCCTTCGAGATGCTGCGCTATCTCACCGAACGCCTGCCGGTCATGATCACCCCTAGCTGGGTGCGCACCCGGATCCAGCCGATCGCCGTACGGGACGTACTGAGGTATCTGGTGGGCAGCGCGAGCATGCCCGACGATGTGAACCGTGCCTTCGACATCGGCGGCCCGGACGTCCTGACCTACCAGGAGATGATGCACCGGTACGCGGCGGTCGCCGGACTCCCGCGTCGGCTGATCGTGCCCGTCCCGGTACTGACGCCGAGGCTCTCCAGCCACTGGGTCGGGCTGGTCACCCCGGTGCCTGCCTCGATCGCCCGTCCGCTCACCGAATCGCTGCGCCTCGAGGTCGTCTGCCGGGAGCACGACATCGCACGGTATGTTCCCGACCCTCCTGGGCGGCCGGCCACTTTCGACGCCGCGGTGGCGCTGGCCCTCCAGCGGGTCCGGGAAGCCCAGGTCAGCACCCGCTGGTCGTCGGCCTCGGTGCCCGGCGCGCCCAGCGACCCGCTGCCCACCGACCCCGACTGGGCAGGCGGCAGCCTCTACACCGACCACCGCGAGCTGACCGTCGACGCGGCCCCGGAAGCGCTGTGGCGGGTCATCGAGGGCATCGGCGGCGACAACGGCTGGTACTCCTTCCCGCTCGCATGGGCCGTGCGCGGCTGGCTGGACCGGCTGGTGGGCGGAGTGGGGCTGCGCCGCGGCCGTCGCGACGCGCAACGGCTCAGGGTCGGCGACTCGCTGGACTTCTGGCGGGTCGAGGAGATCGAACCGGGCCGTCTGCTGCGGCTTCGCGCCGAGATGAGGCTGCCGGGCCTGGCCTGGCTGGAGATGTACGCCGAGGCCGAGGGCAACGGCCGGGCACGCTACCGGCAACGGGCCCTGTTCCATCCGCACGGACTGCTGGGCCACGTCTACTGGTGGGGCGTCTCGCCCTTCCACGCCATCGTGTTCGGCGGCATGGCGCAGAACATCGCGCAGGCCGCCGCCAAGGGCATGGCGGCTCGCGGGAAACGGTCGAAGCCGGCGCGGTGAGGGGCGCATCCGTCATGGGCCCGCCGGCCGAAACACACCACGGCACCGTTCTGTGCCCTCGATCCGTCCCGGAGTGACTCCATGAGTACCGCGGCCAATGTCTCGGTCGTCCTGTTCACCTCCGACCTGCGGCTGCACGACCATCCGCCACTGCGGGCCGCGCTAGGTTCCGCCGAGCAGGTGGTGCCGCTGTTCGTGCGCGACGACGGCATCCATGCCGCGGGCTTCCCGGCGCCCAACCGGGAGGCCTTCCTCGCGGACTGCCTGACGGATCTCGACGCGGGGCTACGCGAACGCGGCGGGCGTCTCGTCGTCCGCTCCGGAGACGTCGTCGACCAGGTGTGCAGGATCGTCGTCGAATCGGACGCCGACGAGGTGCACATGGCGGCGGGGGTCAGCGGATACGCCCAACGTCGCGAGGAACGGCTGCGGCGGGCCCTGGAATCCGAGGGCCGCCGCCTGCACGTCCACGACACCGTGATCACCGCGCTCGCGCCGGGCGCCGTCACACCGAGCGGCTCGGACCACTACGCCGTCTTCACCCCGTACTTCCGCCGCTGGGCGCAGGAGCGCCTGCGCGACGTGCTCGGAGCACCCCGGACGGTGCGGGTCCCGGACGCTGTCTCCTCCGAAAGGCTTCCGTCCCGCAAGGACGTCGCCGGCGTCTCGGAGGGACTGAGCACGGGAGGGGAGAAGGAGGGACGGAGGCGGCTCGCCATCTGGCTGCGCGGCAGTCTCGCGGACTACGCGGACCGCCACGACGACCTGCCCGGAGACGCCACCTCCCGGCTCTCGCCGCACCTGCACTTCGGCACTCTCTCCCCCGTCGAACTCGTGCACCGGGCGCGCGCCGCGGGCGGCCCCGGCGCCGATGCCTTCGTACGGCAGCTCGCCTGGCGGGACTTCCACCACCAGGTACTGGCTGCCCGGCCCGCGGCAGCCACGGCCGACTACCGCACCCGGCACGATCACTGGCGGTCGGAGGACTCGGCCGCGGAGGAGATCGCCGCCTGGAAGGAGGGCCGCACCGGCTATCCGGTGGTCGACGCCGCCATGCGCCAGCTGCTGCACGAGGGCTGGATGCACAACCGCGGACGGCTGCTGACGGCGAGCTTTCTCACCAAGACGCTGTACGTGGACTGGCGCGTCGGCGCCCGTCATTTCCTGGACCTGCTGGTCGACGGCGACGTGGCCAACAACCAGCTGAACTGGCAGTGGGTCGCGGGGACGGGCACGGACACGCGGCCCCACCGGGTACTCAACCCGGTGGTCCAGGGCAAGCGGTACGACCCGGACGGTGTGTACGTCCGTCGCTGGGTGCCGGAGCTCGAGGGTCTCCGTGCGCCGGTTGTGCACGAGCCCTGGAGACTCCGGGGGCCGGAACGTGCCGCATACGACTATCCGGACCCCGTCGTCGACCTGTCCGACGGCCTCGTCCGCTTCAAGCGGGCCCGCGGCCGCGACTGAGCCGCCATGTGCCCTTCGCCCGGCCCGTGACCGCGTCCTCGTCCGGTTCCACCGCATGGCGAGCCGGCACCTGCCACGGCCGGCCATTGCGTCGTGTTGCGGGCCTCGGGCCGTCCGCCGGGGCAGGATCACGGGTGAGCCTCCAGGGGGAGGTTCATCCGTCGACCTGCGGTCGGATGAGAGCCGGATCTACTCGGCGGAGACGGCGCCGCCGATGCTGTGGCCGTCATCCCCGCGGCAGACGGCCATGCGTCCGTGCGGCGCCCCAGTGCGCGCCGCACGGACGCCCCGCCTCACAGCGCGCCCCCGCCGGGTGAGCGCGGTCGGCTCACCGTACCGAGGCCGCCGGGGGGCGCTCGCGTACGGCGCCGTAGGCGAAGAAGTACGCCGGCACCCGGTTCAGCCAGCGCGAGGTCGTGATGCGTTCGGTCATCCGCTGCGCCCGCCTGGGGTTTCCGAAGGGCGAGCGTCCCGCCAGCAGCGGTTCGACGACCTGCTTGTGGGCGAGCCGCTGCAGTGCCTGCGTCGCGGCCGTGGTGGGCCACCGGCGGCGCTGCACGCTGCGTACGTCCCGCAGGCCGACCGTACCGGCGCGCAGCGGCTCGACGAGGTACCTCGCGGCGGCCACGGCGTCCTCGACGGCGAGGTTGATGCCGATGCCGAAGACCGGCGACATCGCGTGCGCCGCGTCGCCGATGCACAGCAGCCCCGGGCGGTGCCAGCGCCGGAGGCGGTCGAGCCGTACGTCGAGGAGCCTCACCTGGTCCCACGAGCGCAACGCGTGCACCCGGTCCGCGAGCCATGGGGCGGCGGCCGTGAACTCGGCCATGAACCGTTCGAGACCGGCGGCGCGGCGCTGGGCGTCGGTTCCCTTGGGGATCAGCGCGGCGCACTGCCAGTAGTCCCCGCGGTCGATCATGGCGGTGAAGAACCGGTCGCCGGCAGCTCCCACGAGCCCTTGTGGGTCGTCCTCGCGCCGCGGCAGCCGGAACCACCAGGCGTCCATCGGGCAGCTGAACTTCCGCAGTCCGAGTTCCGGCAGCAACCTGGCCAGCGAGCCCCGGCCGTCGCAGGCCACGGTGAGCGTGGCCCGCAGCTCACCGGTACGGCCGTCGGAGGTGCGGTAGCGCACCCCCCTGACCCGTCCGCGCTCCATCAGGAAGGAGGTCGCCTCGGTGCTCATCCGCAGGGAGAAGGACGGTTCCTGCCGGGCCTCGTCCGCCAGGAGGTCGAGCAGGTCCCACTGCGGCACCATCGCGATGTAGTTGTACCTGCCCCGCAGCGAGCCGATGTCTCCGACGGTGACCAGCGAACGGCCCGGTCCGACCGGCAGCTGTACGGTCCTCACCCGCCGATGCGGCAGACGGGCGAACCGCTCGGCCAGGCCCAGCTCGTCCAGCAGTGCCAGGGTGGACGGATGCACGGTGTCGCCGCGGAAGTCGCGCAGGAAGTCACCGTGCTTCTCCAGGACCGTGACCGCCACACCTGCACGGGCCAGCAGCAGGCCGAGGACCATTCCGGCGGGGCCGCCGCCCACCACGCAGCACGTGGTCCGCTCCATGCCGACTGCTCCCTTCGGGGAAATCCCTGAATCCATCACACTCGGACATATACCCTCAAGTCCTGATCATTCCGTTGTAGACGCTCGTGAACGCTCGTGACGTTCCCCGGGAGGCAAGATGAGACAGCAGCCGGTACTTCTGCCCTATACCGACCCGGCCTTCGCCGCGGACCCCTTCCCGCTCTACCGGCAGTTGCGTGAGGAAGGCCCGGTGCGCCGCGCCGTGCTCGCCGGCGACCTGGACGCCTGGCTGGTCACGCGCTACGAGGACGGTCTCGCGGCGTTGTCGGACCCGCGGCTGAGCAGCGACATCCGCGACGCGTCGGATCCCCGGCTCATGGAGCAGCTGCCCGTGACGGAACGCGAGTCGCTGATGAGCAACATGCTCCGCAGCGACCCGCCCGACCACACCCGCCTGCGCCGCCTGGTGTCGAAGGCGTTCACCGCGCGCCGGGTGGCCGAACTCCGGCCCCGCATCCAGGAGATCACCGACCAACTGCTGGACGCGATCGTGCCGGCCGGCCGCGCCGACCTCGTCGCGGACTTCGCGCTGCCCCTTCCCGTCACCGTCATCAGCGAACTGCTCGGCGTGCCCGTGACGGACCGGCACGACTTCCAGCGGTGGACCGACGAGATGATCATGCGAGGGGTACGCCGGCCGGACCCGGCCGTGGTCGACGCAGCATGGCGGCAGATGCGTTCGTACCTGACCAAGCTCCTGGAAGCCAAACGGGACCGGCCCGCGGACGATCTGCTCAGCGAGCTGATCGCCGCCCGGGACGAGGAGCAGCAGCTGACCGAGGACGAGCTGATCGCCATGTCGTTCCTGCTCCTGGTGGCCGGATACATCACCACGGTCAACCTGATCGGCAGCGGCATCGCCACACTGCTCGCCCACCCCGAGCAGTTGGAGACGCTGCGGAACAATCCGGCGCTGCTGCCCGGCGCGATCGAGGAGTTCCTCCGCTACGACGGACCGGTCAGCCCCGGCATCGCCCGTTTCGCGCGCGAGGACGTCTCCATCGCGGGCGTGAACATCCCGCGCGGGGCGACCGTGCTCATCGCGTCCGCCATCGCCGACCGCGACCCGGCGCGGTTCGCCGACCCCGACCGGCTGGACATCACCCGGCAGGACAACGCCCATCTCGCGTTCGGGCACGGCATCCACTACTGTCTGGGGGCGCCGCTGGCCCGGCTGGAGGGTCAGGTCGCGATCGGGACCGCCCTGCGCCGTCTTCCCGGTATCGCCCTGGCCGTGCCGCCCGGCGAACTGCGGTGGCGGCCCGGCGGACTGCGCGGGCCCGAGCTGCTGCCGGTCACGTTCACCCCGGACCCGAACTGATCCTCACGGACAGGCCGGACTCACACCGGCGCCGGCCCCGCTGGGTGGATCACACCTGCCGTCGCGGTCAGCGGTGTGCCGCTGCCGCCCCAGCGCAGGGCGATGATCTCCGCCGCCACCGACACGGCGACCTCCTCCGGCGTACGGGCCCCGAGGTCGAGCCCGATCGGTGAGCGCACCCGGGCCAGCTGCTCGTCGTCCAGCCCGGCCGCCCGCAGCCGTTTCGTACGGTCCTCGTGCGTACGGCGGCTGCCCATCGCCCCGATGTAGGCGGCCGGGCGGCGCAGAGCCTCCTCCAGCAGCGGCACATCGAACTTCGGGTCATGCGTCAGCACACAGATCACCGTGCGGGAATCGATCTCGGTGCGCTGCAGATACCGGTGCGGCCAGTCGACCACGACCTCCACGGCCTCGGGGAATCGCTTGGGCGTGGCGAACACCGGCCGGGCATCGCACACCGTCACCCGGTAGCCGAGAAAGTCACCGATCCGGGCGACCGCGGCGGCGTAGTCGATCGCCCCGAAGACCAGCATCCTCGGGGGCGGCGCGAACGACTGCAGGAACACGCTGACGGCGTCCTCCCGGCGCTCCCCCCGCGGACCGTAGTGCCGCAGCACGGTCGCGCCCTGCGCGAGCTCGCCCCGCGCGTCGGCGACGACCGCCGCGTCCAGACCGGCCGACCCCAGCGAACCGGACACCGCGTCCGGCCACACGGCCAGCGCGGCTCCGCGCGGTGCCGGGCCGTCGGTCACCGTCGCCACCGTCACCGGACGGTGCCCGGCGACCGACTCGGCGACGGCACCGAAGCCCGCATCGGTGGCCGGCGACACGGACCGTACGAGCAGTGTGATCTCCCCGCCGCAGGTCAGACCAGCGGCGAACGCGTCCTCGTCGCTGTACCCGAAGGTCTGCAACCGCGCCTCCCCGTCGGCGATGACCTCCTTCGCGAGGTCGAACACCGTGCCCTCCACACAACCGCCGGAGACACTGCCGACGACCTCCTCGCCCGGGCCCACTGCCATCGCCGCGCCGGGTCCCCGCGGCGCGCTTCGGCTCACCGCGACGACCGTGGCCAGCCCGAACGGCTCGCCGGCCGCGTACCACCGACTCAGCGCCGGCAGGATCTCACGCATCCTCGGCTCCTCTCGCCGCGGCCGTCCCGCACGCCGACGGTGCGCGACCAGGGCGGGCCCTGCGGGGGTTGGCCCGGCCCTCCCGGTGCGCGAGCCGGTGCGGCCATCGACATCGTGCTCACGCCCCTCGCCCTGCACAAGGACCCGGGCAGGAAATATCGACCAGATCTGCCCGGTGTGCCCAACTGTAGGTACGAGCAATGCATGGGTTGACACGCTTGGCTAATGCTATTAGCTTTTGAGCTACAGACATTAGCTCGGGGAGGGCGACATGACCGAATTCCTGGACATCGACGGCGGACGGCTCGCGTACGACGTGACCGGCGAGGGCCCGCTGATCGTGCTGGCCCACGGCATGGGCGACAACAGGGGGGCATACCGCGACATGGCCGTCCGTCTCGCGGAAGCCGGGTTCCGGGTCGCCGCCATGGACATGCGAGGAAATGGCGCGTCCAGCACCGGCTGGACGTCCTACACCCGCACCGACGTGGCAGCGGACCTCCTGGCTCTCATCAGGCACTTGGGTGGCCCCGCCGTCATCGTGGGCCACTCGTTCTCCGGCGGCGCCGCCACCATCGCGGCAGCCCAGGGGCCCGAACTGGTCAGCGCCATCGTCGAGATCAGCCCGTTCACCCGTGCCCAGAAGATCGACCTGGGCGCCCTGGTGTCCCACGCCCGCTACCGCAAGGGAATGACGCTGCTCATGGGCACCGGCCTGCTGCGCAGCGTCGGACTGTGGAAGCGCTACCTCGACCACGCCTACCCGGACGTGAAGCCCGCCGGTTTCGCTGCCCACGTCGCGGCCCTCGACGCGGACCTGCGCAGGCCGGGCCGGATGGCCGTCGTCAGTAAAATGGGCATGTCCGCGCCCACCGACGCCGGCGCCGCGCTCGCCGGCATCCAGTGTCCCGCTCTGATCATCGAGGGCTCCCTCGACCCCGACTGGGCCGACCCCAGGGCCGAGGGCGAGGGCATCCTGGCGGAGATGCCCGCAGGACTCGGCCGACTCGAGATGATCGAGGGAGCGGGCCACTACGCACACGCCCAGTTCCCCGCCGAAGCCACTGCGGCCATCCTGGCCTTCCTCAAGGTCGGCGCGCATGGCTAGGGCAGCGCTGTCCGCGAACGCGGTCGTCGACATCGCACTGCAGATCGTCGACGAGGGCACCCCCGCCGCCCTGACCTTGTCGGCGGTGGCCGGCCGGGCGGGCGTCGCCACACCGTCCCTCTACAAACACGTGAGCAACCTCGCCGAGCTGCGCGAACTCATGTCGGCACGGATCGTGAACGAGATCGCGGACCAGGTCGGCGAGGCCGTGCTCGGCCGCTCCGCCGACGAGGCGATCCGCGCGCTCATGACGGCCTGGCGGCACTACGCGGTCCGGAACCCGCACCGCTACGCGGCGCTCATCCAGAGCCCCCGGCCGCGGACAGCAGAGGCCGGTACGCGACTGGTCAACATCATTCTGGCCACCCTCCGCGCCTACGGCATGGAGGACTCCGCGGCGATCCACGCGACCCGCTGCCTGCGCGCGGCCGTCCACGGCTTCGCGGTTCTGGAAGCCGAAGGCGCGTTCGGACTTCCCGAGAAACTCGACGAGAGCTACGACCTGCTGATCCACATGATGATCGCGGGACTGCACGCGCCTCGTTGATCGGACCGCGAAGCGTCGCCAACCGCCGACGCGCTCGACCTGATCACACGCGAGCGGATGCGGCTCGCGGAGGACGTCATGGGCACCGGTGTACCGATGGTGCCCATGACGCAGATCTGCTCGAGGGACTCCCCGGGAAAAGAGCGCCGCGCAGGCGACGGTTCAGTAGGCGCTGTTCACATTGTCGATCGAACCGTACCTGGCGGCGGCGTAGTTGCACGCAGCAGTGATGTTGGCGACCGGGTCGAAACTGTCCATCGCCGTACCGGGCACGTGATAAGCGCGGAAGGTCGGGTCGATTATCTGCAGGAGCCCCTTGGACGGTATTCCGGCAGCGGCGTTGGAGTCCCAGTTGTTGACGGCCCGTGGATTGCCCGAGGACTCGCGCATGACGTTTCGGTGGATTCCTTCATAGGAACCGGGAATCCCGTGCCTGGCCATGATGTCCAGCGATTCCTTGATCCAGCCGTCGAGGTTGTCGGAGTACGTCGCGTACTTCGCAACGGGGGCACCGCCTGCGGCAGTCTCGGCCTTCGCGCCAATGGTCAGCGTGATGCCGGGACTCAGCACCGCCGGGTCGCCACCGATGACCCTCCGATTGTCCGTGTACAGCCTCTTCCAGCCACCGCTCAAGGAGTACTTGTCGGCGATCGTCGCGAGGGTGTCCCCCGCTGCCACCGTGTATGTCGTGGGGACGGCCGTCGTCGCGGCGACTGCCGCGACGGCTCCGACGGCCGGAGCCATCGCCCTTTCGGCGGTGACGGGCCGAGCCGACGGCGTGGCGTGCGCGGTGGCGGCGACGACGATCGGCAGGACGAACGCGGCACCCGCACCCGCGGCGACGAAACCTTGAGTGAGTCGACCGTTCCTGGGGCGGCGGTGCTTACCCTTCGCAGGCATGACGAATTCCTCTCCGTCGCCTGCGAGGTGAGCTGTCGGGTTCGGACCGGAGATGGCCGGCCGCATATACATGCGACTTCACCCCGAGCCGTTCCGGATTTCCGGATCGGCGGCTTACCTGGGTCCCCCGCTCCTGCCGTTCGTGATTGGGTGCAGTTTCCGGACGGTGGCAGGATTCGGCGGTCCATCCGGATTGCGGTGACCGTAAGCGAGAAAGCCGGGACGGAACAAGCCCTCTATTCCCAATCGCAATCCAATGACAAGATCCAAGGCAGGGAAAGGGTGTCACCCATTCCGCGCCGGGAGCTCAACTTCCCCTTCGAGGAAGGGAAGTGGGGCTGGCGGGGCATCACCCACAATTTTCCGACGTGACCGACGTCACTGATTGCGTAAGGTGAATTCCTCGGCGGCACCCCACGCAGAACAAAAAGATTACATATAAACACAAAACGGACATTGTCACCAATGTGATCCAATTGCCTGCATTCCTGGATTTCCCGGAGGGGAGCTACAGAGAAGGCGGACGGCCTGATTCTCGATCGAGGAGAGCCAGGCCTCGGCGGACCGGACCTGCGCCGGCGTGGAGCGTCGTCGCGGTGGCGGTGCGGAATGTGCGCGCCCCCAGCGTCCGCCAACCGCCGACGAGATACGACCTCGTGATGGGGCGTCACCCATCACTCTTGTTCAAGCTTCGAATAGTCGTCCTCAAGGGACAGAACAGCTCATGCGTCATGGCTTGAAGCGGGAAACGAAACGGCGCTGCCAGGGTGTCTCCACAGCGCTTGACGCGTAGTGCTCCCGGACGTAGGCGACCGCCTCGCGGTTGGGCACCCCGTCCAGAACCGCGAGGCAGGCCAGCGCCGTACCGGTACGTCCCCGTCCGCCGGCGCAGGCAATCTCGACGCGCTCGGCCTCGGCGCGTGCCCATGCCTCGCGCAGCGCGTTCCCCGTCGCCGTGCGGTCGGACGGCAACCAGAAGTCCGGCCACCGCAGCCAGCGGGCCTCCCAGGCGACGGGAGGCGGCTCGTGGCCCAGCAGATACAGGGCGAAGGTGGGCTGCGGCCCTGCCGGAAGGGGGCGGCTGAGCCCCCGGCCCCGGACGAGCCGGCCCGAAGGCAGTCGCAGCACGCCCGTCGTCGTGTGCTCCCAGGCGGTGATCACCGAGCAAGCCTAGTGCCCCTCCCGGCAAACGTTTGCCCCGTCGCGACGCTCCCCCAGCTACCTCCCCCAGCTACCGCTGGGGGTGCCCCCAGGGTGCCCCCAGGCATGCATGCCCGCTGCGTTGGCCGAAAACCCAAGGAGCGCTGCTACGAGGGTCTTCGGCCGCCGTGCGATCGCACGCACCGGACGCCGCTCCTTGACGGGCAAACGTTGCCGGTCGCGGCACTGGCTTCAATCGTTCATGAGGGCCCGTCAGCCTGCTGACGGGCCCGTTTGCGGCCTGGTTGGTTGGGGGATCCGGGGTCCGGGCAGGCTGGTGGCCCGGTCGCCGCGCCGGGTGGGCGTCGGGTTCCACGGTTCCGGTGTGTGCAGGCTCGTCGGGGCCTCCGGGCCCGGCCGGCGGTTCCCGGGGCCCGGGGCTGCTGCCGGCGCGGGACGGCACCAGCCCTCCGGGCCAGGTACTCCTGGTTATCCGAACTGGCCGGGCTGGTAGTCGCCGGCGGGCTGCTGGATGATGACGTTCATCCGGTTGAAGGCGTTGATGACGGCGATCAGGGACACCAGGGCGGCGAGCTGCTCCTCGTCGTAGTGCTTGGCGGCGTTCGCCCAGGCCTCGTCCGTGACCCCGCCGGCCGCGTCGGCGAGGCGGGTGCCCTGCTCCGCCAGCTCCAGCGCCGCGCGCTCGGCCTCGGTGAAGACCGTGGCCTCGCGCCACGCCGCGACCAGGTTGAGGCGCACCGACGTCTCACCGGCCACGGCGGCCTCCTTGGTGTGCATGTCGAGGCAGAAGCCGCAGCCGTTGATCTGACTCGCGCGGATCTTCACCAGTTCCTGCGTCGCGGGAGGCAGAGTCGAGTCCGCGACCACCTTGCCTGCCGAGACGATGTGCTTCAGGAACTTGCCTGCGGTCGGGTTGCCGAAGACGTTCAAACGGGCATCCATGGTGTGCTCCTCTGCCGTTGTCGGTGGCTGCACACTCATGACGGAACAGCGAGGCGCGATGCGACACGAACGAATGTGACGTGCGTCTCCCCTGCCCCGCGCTGCGGGAGCCACCACCAACGACGAGGTTCAGGACCACTGCCCGGACGCCACCCTCGCGCACCTCGCGTGCTGACCGGGTGGGAGACGGCCGGGCGAAGGCCACCGGTCCAAAACCGGAGGGCTCTGCACGCAGTACGGCTGCATCCGCCAGGTGAAAGCGCGAGGCCGGTGCTCGGACCACCACGGCAGGGCCCTGGGTGTCGCGCTACCAGGCCACCGGCAGCTCGATCGGGAAGCGCCGGATGGTCTCCGTGTCCCAGCGCACCTCCTCCGCCGGCACCGCCAGCCGCAGCGCCGGGAACCGCTCCACCAGCCGCCCGATCGCCACCTCCAGCTCCGCCATCGCCAGCGGCGCGGCGATGCACCGGTGTCCGCCCCAGCCGAAGGTCATGTGCGGCAGGGCCTGGCGATCGGGGTCGATCTCATCTGGGTCCGTGTAGCGCTCAGGATCGCGGTTCGCTGTCAGGTACGACACATGGACGAAGTCGCCGGCCCGGATCCGTACCCCTCCCATCTCGACGTCCTCCAGGGCCACCCGGGGAATGCCGACGCCCTTACGGAAGGGAATGAAGCGGAGGAGCTCGTCCAGCACGGTGGTCAGGGTCTCCGGCCGGCTCCTGAGCTGCTCCATCAGCTCGGGACGGGTCAGGAGCAGGTAGACCATGTTGCTGATCTGGCAGGTCGCCGTGTCATGCCCGCTGAGCATGAGTGTCAGCGCCATGACCGCCAGCTCCTGGTCGTCGAGCACGTCCTCGCCGTCCTTGGCCGCGGCCAGCGCGCTGATCAGATCGTCCTCGGGGACACGTCGCCGCTCGCCGACCATTTCGCCGAAGTACGCCCGCAGCTCCGCCTTGGCGGCTGCCGCGGCCTGCCGGCCGTCCGGGCCGGTGGAGAGCAGCTGGTGCGCGTACTCCTGCATCCGTGACCGGTCCTCGGCAGGGATCCCCAGCAGCTCGCAGATGGTGTGCTGAGGGAACTTCTCCGACAGGTGATACGCCAGATCCGCCGGCGGCCCCTGCTCGGCCATCTCGTCGAGCAGTGTGTCCGCGAGCCTTGTGATCGCCGGCCGCATACGGTCCACATGCCGCTTGGTGAACGCCTGCGAGGCCAGCTGCCGCAGCCTGCTGCTGCGCGGCGGGTCCATCACATTGATCGACTCCGGGGCGACGATCGGCTCCGGCGTCAGCCGTGGATAGTCATGACCCATGATCCCCGCCCGGCTGAACCGGTGATCGGTGGTCACCTGCCGTACCTCGTCGAACCCGGTGACGAGCCAAGCGTCGGCGTCGCCGTACGGCAGCCGGATCCGGGTGATGGAGTCGCGGGCCATCAGCTCCGCCAGCGAGGGGTCGAACTCGAGGGCGTCGCTGAAGTCGAACGGACAGGTGGTTGCATCGCCGGTTTCGGTCATGGGGTACTACTCCAGCTCCAGGACGACGAGCGCTGTTGGCGCGCAGAGGGGGGTGAGCGAGAGAGGCAGTCGACTTCGCCGTTTCTCGCAGATGCCTTGCACACATTGCACCAGCACCGGACGCTCCAGGGCGTCCCGATTGACCCGTCCGAGGCACACCACCCCCGGCCGCCCTCTGCACAACCACCCGCGCCGGTGCTCATTTTCCGTTGCCTGTCCTGGGCGGAGGAGCACAGCATGTCAGCCGTGACTCGACACGATGAACAGCGCCAGACTCTCGCCGGCCCCGATGGGGTGCCGGTCCTGACCTACATCCGGGGCATCCGCGACGGCCATCCCTGGGCCGACCTGGCGGAGGTGGTGGGACCGGATCCGGTGCCGTCCATCCTCGACGGCATGTCGGGATGGGCGGTCTCGGGGTCCGCACATCTGGGCGAACAACTGATCCAGCACGGTGCGCGCATCATGCGGCACGCCCACAGCATGCAGCGTGACCTGGTCTCGGACCCACCTCCGCCCGACTGGTCGTCCTTGAGCCTGCCGGACGGACTTCGCGTGGTTCCCTGCGACCGTGGAGCCCGTGAGCTGTTCCCGGCGTGGCGTGCCGCTTTCTCACCCGAACACCCTGATCACTACCGGGGCAGCGACGCACAGGCGCTCGATGCGGAACTGACCCCGCTCTTGGCAGGTGACGTACTCGGACCGGTCATGTCATGCAGCAGACTGGCGGTCGACGAAGCGGACCGCGTGGTCGCCGGGGTGATCGTCACGAACCGCGACGGCCTTCCCTGGATCGCGACGGTCTTCCGCCGGCCGGGCCCCCGTCATTCCGGTCTCGGGTCCAGGCTTCTGCGTCGGGTGCTCGCCGATGCCGCGTCCCACGGCCTGACGGAGATCGCGCTCGTGGTGAGCGATGCGAATCCGGCCCGCGGCCTGTACGAGAAGCTCGGTTTCCGGCTCACGAGCACCTCTCTCACGGTCGTCGTCCCCTGAGTGGTTCAGAGGTCCGACGTTCAGCGCTGCTGCCGCTCGACGTGGCCCGCCCTCAGAGCCAACCGCGTCGGCTGGCCTGGACGCCGAGCTGGAAGCGGGTCTGCGCGCCCAGGACTTCCTGGAGGCGGGCGATACGGCGAGCCACCGTCCGTTCGCTGACGCCGAGTTCGCGGGCGATGGACTCGTCGGTGAGTCCGCTGCTGAGGTAGGTGAGGAGCTGCCGGGCGTCGTCGGTGGGCGCGGCGCCGACGTCGTCCATCGACTCGTCGCCGGCGGGGAGCGGAACAGCCATCTGCCAGTACGCCTCGAACACGCCGATGAGGCCGTCGAGCAGGGCGGATCGCTGGACGGCGATGTGGTGGCGCCGCTGGGGATCGCGCGCGGGTGCGGCGACGACGGCGAAGCGGTCGTCACAGATCATCAGGTTCAGTGCGACGTTGGGGAAGACGCGGGCGCGTTCACCGAGGTTGACGCAGGTCTGGATGGCCTCCCGGCCTATCGGGTCACGCAGTATCCGGGCGCCGTAGACCACTGAGTACGCAACGCCACGTGCGAGCGCCTCCAGACAGCCCGGGGCCACCTTCGGGGGCGCGGCGAGACGGCCGGAGGGTCCGATGGACAGAGCGCGAACCTGGTGCACCGCCTCGTCCTGGACGCGCCGGGCAAGCGCTTCACGGGCCTCCTCCATCCGGACGATCTCGATGTATCCGGGGCCTTCGGCGTGGTGGTCGCGCCAGAACTGGGAGAGTTCGTCGGCGCTGTCCCGCAAGGCACCGAGTTCCTTGGCGCGGATCTCCGCGAGGGCGTCGAGCGCGGCGCGCGGGGGGCGGGCGACGAGCCGTTCGCCGTCCGGTTCCACCAGTCCCATGCCGGACAGTTCGTCGGCCGCCGCATCGACGGCGTCCGGAGCCACCCGCAGGATGCTCGCCAGCGCGGCCGACTTCGTCGGGCCGCGCTGAACGAGCGCGAGGTAGATGTCCTCAGCGGTCGCGGTGAGGCCGATGGCCCGAAGTGGATGCATATTCGAATCATTGCACGCATATGCGATTCACTCCATGTCAAGGTCGTGTCCACATAGCGACTACCGCCGGGTAGGGCGATGACCGGGGTGACGTTTCGTCAGGTGAGAGACGGTCACATCATGCGTTCGCAAGGATGAGTGACGTCTGTCAGTTTCCCGCCATGCCGGATTCAGACAGCACCAACGGCTTCTCCAGAAAGCGCTTTCTTTGCAGACTCTTGGCCCACGGCATAGCCAACCGCCTCACCCGTCCCACAAGGACGGTCGGCGCGTCGGCTCCAGCAGACGACCAAGGAGTTTCCCCGTGAAGAAGACCCTCGCCTGGGCCGTCACCCTCGTGACCGCGGCCACCTGCACCCTTGGCGCCGCCCTGCCGGCTGCGGCCGCGAACGACACGACGGCGGCCGCAGCCACTGCCGCGTCCAACGGATCCACGATCGACACCTCTTCACTCAGTCCGAAGGCGAAGGCCCTCGTCGACGAGATCCTCGCCAAGCTGCCGACCGACTGGCAGGAGCGCCTCCAGGCAGCCAACGCCAAGTACGGCATAGGCGACGCCCAGTGGACGGAGATCCGCAACAGCATCATCAACCCGGGCGACTACCAGTGCCAGCGCACGGAGCTGACGACCTACGCGAACTCTCTGCTCGAGGGCGCCGACCCCTTCGCGATCTTCATGCTCTCCTGGTTCGGCGCCTTCGACCTCCCCACCTACGATGCGCTGCTGTTCGGCAGCGAGTCCAAGTCCAACACTTACGGTGTCAATGGCGAATACACCAACCAGCTGACGTCGGAAGCCAAGGACCTCAAGAAGTTCTGGGACATCTACTCCGACGACATCCAGCTGATGCCGATGCACGGTGCCGACGTCTTCTCCTCCCCCGAGCGCGCCGCCCGCACCCTGGCCGTGCTCTACGGCGAGACGCCCGAGAGCATGCTCGACCTGGCCGAACTGTTCATCGAACTGATCGACTCCGAGCCCGTACTGAAGGGCGGCGCCAACCCGATCTTCACCTTCAACGCGTTCGCCTTCTCCGAGAAGGGCGACCCGCAGCCGCTGGGAATCTCCGACCGCATCGTCATGGGTGACGGCATCCTGGAGGCCATGAAGGCCATCGGCCTGGGCGACACCGCCCCGCGCGCCATCCTCGGCCACGAGTTCGGCCACCACGTGCAGTACGAGAACAACCTCTTCGACAACACCACGCTGACCGGGCCGGAGGCCACCCGCCGTACCGAGCTGATGGCGGACGCGTTCGGCACCTACTTCCTTACGCACTCGCGCGGCGAAGCCCTCAACACCAAGCGGGTGCTGGACTCCGCCCAGTCCTTCTACCAGGTCGGCGACTGCAGCTTCCGCAGCAACGGACACCACGGCACGCCCAACCAGCGGCTCGCGGCGTCCACGTGGGGAGCGAGCGTCGCCAACGACGCCCCCAACCAGGGTCACATCCTGCCCTCGATGAAGCTCGACGAGCTGTTCGAGGCGAAGCTCCCCGACCTCGTGAAGCCGGACGCGAGGAACTGAGGACGTCACCCCGGGTACACGGCCGGGTCGGGGCGTGACGGCCGACAGGTCTGACGCCGACCGCCCCACGGCCGCGTACCCGGGCCGCGCCCGCGAAGGGCGACCGGCCCGCCGGCACACCGGCGGGCCGCAGCATGTCGAGCGAACACCCAGGTGTTCAGAGGTCAGGTGCGCCAGACGAGCCACGCATCGCTGCCGCACGACAGCTGCAGAGCCTGTTCCAGGTTGCCGCCGCCGTCGCGGACCGCTACGCACTTGCCGCTGTTCCTGCTGATCAACTGCCAGGCGCGATAGGTGGTGTCGTAGCGGAACGTCCAGTACTGGTCGGGGAAGAGGCCGTCCTCGTCACCGCACAGGTACTGGGTGACGACCACCCCTTCCTCCTTGCGGGCGGCATCGACGGACAGGCAGAGGCCGCTGTTGCCGTTGCGGATCGAGTACACGGTGCCCGAGCTGCCCCTCCCCTCCTCGGTGAGCTGCCAGAACTGCTCCGGACCGCCCCCGCATTCGGCCTGGACGATGCCTTCGGCCGCCTTCGTGCTGCCGTCGGGCACGGACAGGCACATCCGGCTGGCCGCGTTGGTGAGCCGAAACCAGCCGGTGGGCAGCGCGGGCGGCTTCGGGGCGACCGTACGGCGTGCCGGGCTGCCGGTCGGCGGAGCCGGGGGCCGCGGTTTCGGCCGGGCGGCCGGGGAGCGGCTCGGCGTGGGGTCCGCGCTCGGGGGGGTGCTCGGAGTCTGCGACGGGGTGGGGGTGCCCGAGCGGCCGGCTCCGCCCTGCGCACCGGGTGTGGCCGGGCTCCGGGTACTGCCGGGCGTTAGCCCCTTCGCACCGACGTCGCCCGTACCGCCGCCGAGCGGTAAGAACTGCCAGGCGGCAACGGCGATCGCGCTCACCGCCCCGACCGCCGCGGCGCTCGCGAGCCACCTGCGGCGCCGGAGCCGGGGTGCCCGCGGATGAGGAGCCACCGGGGCATACGGTTCCCCCGAGAAGCCGCCCGGGTTCGGGGTGGCCTGGGGGCGGGCCGCAGCCCGGCGGACCCCGACGGTCTCCGGCTCCCGGTTGTGCGGCTGCCCCCGCCCCGCTGCCCTGTGAGTCCCGGCCGCGGCATGGGCCAGGATCGCCCGTAACCGCTGCTCGACCTCACGTGCGTGCCCCGGCCGGCCGGCGGGATCCTTGGCAAGCAGCTCCCCCACCAGCTCGTCGAGCGCGGCCGGCAGGCCCGGGCGCAGCGAACTCGGCACCGGAGGCGCGGCCGCGGTGTGCTGGACGCAGAACTCCTGCCACTCCTCGCCCCGGAACGGCAGCCGCCCGGTGCACAGTTCCAGCAGCATGCAGCCCAGTGCGTAGAGATCGGCCCGCCCGTCGACGTCCTTGTTCGTCCAGCGTTCCGGCGCCATGTAGGGCAACGAGCCGATGATGGTGTTCTCGCTGGTCAGCCGGGTCACCCCGGTCTGCTCGCGGGCGATGCCGAAGTCCAGCACCTTGACCGCGCCCGAACGGTTGATCATCACGTTCGCGGGTTTGATGTCCCGATGGACCACGCCCGCGTCGTGCGCGGCGGCCAGCGCTCCGCAGATCTGCGCGGCCCACTCCAGGGCGGAGTCGAGCGGCGGGAGCTCCCGCGCAAGGATCGCGGACAGTGGCTCACCGTCGATGAGTTCCATGACCAGGTAGAGCGTGCGCTCCCCGTCGCGGTCCGTCTCTCCGAAGTCGTACACGGTCGCTATGTGCGGATGCGGGAGATTGCCGTTGAGCTTGGCCTCGCGTGCCATGCGCAGGCCCTCCCGGGCCGACCGGGGCACGCCGATCTTGACGGCCACCGCGCGCTGCACCTGCGGGTCGTGCGCCTTCCAGACCACGCCGAAGCCGCCGGCGCCCAGCCGCTCGTCCAGCCGATAGCGGCCGTTCAGCACCTCACCCGATCGCATACGCTCCCCCAGCGGTTGACCGACGGTCAGCATAGACAGCGCGGGCGGAGATCCGAAGGCATGTCCGGATCTCCGCCCACTCACTGCCTGTTCCGCCGGTCACGCGCGGCCCGGTCTCCTCGTACCGACGGTTACGCGTCCTTCGCCGGCAGACCCGTGATGCTCCACCGGCCGACCTCGCGGTAGCCGGAGTCGTAGACGGCGCAGCCGTCGCCGGGGTCCAGGGCGCAGTGATGGAGATTTCCGGCCCAGTACCGCAGGATCCGGCCCAGCTCGTCGGCGGCCTTCCCGTCGAACGCCGACCCTCCGGTCCTCGGCGAGCCTGTATGCCAATTCCGAGCACCTCGGACTGGTCGAGTCAGGGACACCCCCATCGAACTCAACCCCGGGGCCGGATCCTCTGGCGCCTCGAACAGAGTACTGAACCCACTATCGAACACAGAGACGAAAGTCGCTATGATCTCTCGCGGCAAGGCTGTAGCGCAGAGGTCGTCGCGCCCAAGCATCAAGCTGGAGGACGTCGGTTCAAATCCGACCAGCCTTGCCGCTCTTGTCGTGGAGGAAAGTCGATTGGCGTCGGTTCGTCCTGGGCGGGCGGAGGGCGATGCCACCCTCGGCGAGCCGGGCACCGGCGATGGACCGGTGGAGTGGTGATGACGCAGCCGACACCCGTGCGCTGCCCCGCGATCGAGCACCCGGACATTCCGATCAGCGATCCCGTCGAACTGGACTCGTTGCTGGCCCGACTGCGGTCGGGGCTTCCGGTCGAGGCCGACGAGACCTTCCCGCTCGGCACCGTACGCGTGGACGGACGGATCGACCTGTGCAAGCAGGGACTCGGAGCGGCCGGCGCCGCCCGCCTGATGCCCGTCGCCACCTCCTCACCACACGCCGTGCATGTCCTGCTCGGCACCAACGCCATCGGAAACGACGGCGCCCGCACGGTCGCCGGCGCACTCACCGACGGCCACGGCCTGCACACGCTCTACCTCGGCTGCAACCGCATCGGCTCCGAGGGCGTCACCGCGCTCGCCGACGCTCTGTCGACGGACGACACCGTCCGCGCCCTGTGGCTCAAGCGCAATCCGGTGGGCGACGACGGCGCCCTCGCACTCGCCTCGATGCTCCGCCACAACACCGCGCTGCGCACGCTCGACCTGGTCAACACCGGCCTCACCACCGACGGACTGCGTGCCCTGCTCGACGCCCTCACCGGGCGGCCCCGCCCGGTGGAACGCCTCTTCCTCGGTGGCAACGGCCTGACCGCCGACGCCGCCCCGCTGCTGGCGGCCCTGATCCGCGAAGCGGGTGTACGCGAGCTGTACCTCCCCGCGAACCACCTCGGCGACGATGGCGCCGCCGTCCTGGCCGCCGCGGCCGACCCCGCGCGGCCGGTGCGCCTCGGGCTGGGCGGCAACGGCATCAGCCCCGCCGGTGCGCAGGCCCTCGCCGGCGCCCTGGCCGGGATCGAGGCACTCGACCTGGGCCGGCCGCCGTCGGAACGGAGCCTCGGCGCCCCCGCCAACGCCACCGGTGACGAAGGCGCCCACGCGCTGGCCGCCGCGCTGCCGGGCAGCCCGCTGCGCCGGCTGGAGCTGTGCCACACCGGCCTCACCGGGCGGGGCGCGAAGTCCCTGCTGGCGGCGGTGCCCGAGAACACGCCCCTGGAGTACGTCGGTCTGGGGCCCGGCCTGCCCCGCAAGGTGAAGCGGTCCTTCGCCCAGCGCCTGCGGCCCGTGGGCAGGGCCCATCCCGACCTGCGCGCGATAGGAAGTGTCTACCGTTGAGCCCCCGCACCGAACTCCGTTGCTTCCCACCGGACGAGGCGGCGAGCCGACGACGGATCCGCCGGTACGCGGTGCCCCGGTGGATGATCGAGCGCGCGACCGAACACCGCCTGGCCGGTGACTGGCGGGGTGCCTGCGCGGCGGCGCATATGGACGTCACCTTCGACCTGTCCGAGGTCGCCGAACACTGCGGGGACGACGTCGCCGCGGCCCTGGAGGACGACCTCCGTCACCTTGCCCCGGACCTGCTGCGCTGGCATCTGCCTCGGGTACTGGGCGGGCGTACCACACTCGCCACCGACAGGACGGTCGTCCTCGCGCGCTACCGGCCCAAGGGAACGGACGAGCGCCGCCGCACCACTCCGTACCTGCACATCACCACTCCCCCGATGATCGACGGACCTCAGCGGCTCGCCCTGCGGTTCGAGACGGTCAAGGACGAACAGTTCGCCGGCGTCTTCGGGCGTACCACGGAGGACTGGCGGTACGCGCGGCACCTGTGGGACGCACGGCACACCGCCGAACTGCGTGAACGGTGCGGCGGCAGCACGGACCGGCCGCCGTTCTTCCACGCCGGCGCCGCCCCGCGCCCTGCGGACGGACTCCCCACGGCCGACCCCGGCGCCGGCGACCCGGCGGCACGGGCCGAGTGGGTCACGCTGCTGCATCAGACAGGCGAGACCGAGGCCGCCTTCGCCGCCGCCGGCATCGAGGTGGACCCGACGCCTCCGACGGCCTGGCGGTACCAGTCGCATCCGGAACTCATCCTGGGCCGGCTCGCGCTGAACCTCACCCGCCTGGAGCCGGAGGTCCGCCGGCTGGCGGCCGAGGGCGTCGCCGACCGCTTCCTCATCCCGTGCGGCCGGCGGACGTACGTGCTGCTGGAGCAGGCGGGCACCGGCCCCCGCGGCGGACTGCGGGCGAGGATCGTCGACCGGGAGGACGTCAAGGGCGAGGCCGTGCTCGCCGAGGCCGTGTGGCGCAGGCTCCCCGACCTCGACCTGATGCGCGTCGGCGGAGTCGCGGCGGAGCACCTGCATCCGCTCGTCCGTGAGGCGCTGTTCCCCCGCCTCCAGGTCGCCGACGGCCAGGCCGGCCCGCCCGGCCCGGCGGCCCCCGCGCCCGTCCGGGTCAGGTGCCGCGGCGAATGGCACGAGGTGGGTTTCCGCCCCGGCGGCCTGCTCCGTATGCCGCACAGCGACGAGGAGCAGCAGCGCGAACGCGCCCTGCGCGCCTTCGGCGGCGCCGTCGCCGGGTGCTTCGCGCTGGAGCAGACGTGGACGTCGGGCGACGGCCGTCTGCCGAAGGCACTGGGCACCCAGCGGCAGGAGCTGTTCCTGCGCGCCCAGCACGGCGACACTCCCGGCGTGCTGGAACTCCTCGACGCGGGCGTGGACCCCCGGGTACGGGACGCCTACGGACGCACCCTGCTCCATACGCTCCATCTTCTCGACCACGAGCCGCTCCTGCCGCGGCTGCTGGCGGAGGGACTGGACCTCGAAGCCCGGGACCGCCGGGACCGCACGCCGCTGTTCGTGGCGGTCAACGACCTCGGTTCGAGGGCTCTCGTGGAGGCGCTCGTCGCCGCCGGGGCGCGGCTCGACGTGGTCGACCAGTCGGAGCTGTCGCTGGCCCAGGTCGCCCGCCGGTACAAGCGCACCGACCTGGCCCTCCTCCGGGAACGCGTCCAGGAGGAACATCCGGGCGTCGGCGCCGAGTGGTGGGACGAATACATGGACGAGCAGGAGGAGTACTACGCGGACGAGCCCGACGACGAGGAAGTGCCCTTGTGACCACCGACCGCACCACGCCCACCGCGCCGGGCCCGCTGGCCGCCGCGGACGACCTCAACCGCAGGCTGTGCGCACGGCGGACCGAGCCCTCCGCACATCCTCAACTGGAGGCGCTCGCACTTGCCGTGACGGCAAATCAGCCCGTCCTGCTGTGGGGTGAGCCGGGCATCGGCAAGTCGGCCGGACTGGAACAGCTCGCCGACGGACTCGGCCTGCCGCTGGAGACGGTCATCGCCAGCGTGCACGAGCCGTCCGACTTCGCAGGCCTGCCCATCGTCGGTGACGACCCGGCTGTGACCGGCGTGCCGATGGCCCCGCCGGACTGGGCGGTCCGGCTCTCCCGGGCCGGCCAGGGCCTGCTCTTCTTCGATGAACTGTCCTCCGCACCGCCGGCCGTGCAGGCGGCGCTGCTGCGTGTCGTACTCGAACGCCGGGTCGGCAGCCTCGTCCTGCCCGAGGCGGTGCGTATCGTCGCCGCCGCCAACCCACCGTCGAGCGCCGCGGACGGCTGGCATCTCAGCCCGCCACTCGCCAACCGCTTCGTCCACCTCCACTGGACCCACGACCCCCGCACGGTGGCACGCGGCATGGCCGGCACCTGGCCCGAGGTGACCGTGCCCGTGGTCGACGCCGCCAAGGTGCCCGGTGCGGTCGCGCGGGCCCGAGGAGCGATCTCCGGCTTCCTCACGGCCCGGCCCGGTCTGGTGCACCACATACCCGGCGACGCGGAGAGCCGGGGCCGGTCATGGCCGTCCCCGCGTACCTGGGAGATGGCGCTCAGGCTGCTCGCGACCGGATACGCGACCGGCGCCGGGCGCGAGGCGCTGGCCGCCGCGCTCACCGGCGCCGTCGGGGACGGCGCGGGCATCGAACTGCTGTCGTACCTCGAACACCTCGATCTCCCCGACCCCGACCGCGTGCTCGCCGATCCGGACGCCTTCGCCCTGCCCGAACGCGGCGACCGGCAGCTCGCGTTCCTCATCGCGGTGGTCGCCGCGATCCAGAGCGACCTCACCCGGCTGCGCTGGGAGGCCGGCTGGACGGTGCTGGCCAAGGCCGTGGACGCGGGCGTCCCGGACGTGGCCGCCCGGGCCGCGACCGACCTCGCGGCGATGCGGCACCTCGACTGGCCCGTACCGCCCGGTATCGACGGATTCCTGGGCCTGCTGCAGATGTCCGGGGCCCTGCCCGGCAGCCGGTGAGGCATGCCGGGATGACGGAATCCGGCGGCGCCCTGGACATGACCAAGCTGCTCGCCGCCCGCTACCGGGCGGCGAGCGACCGGCCCTATCTCGCGTCCGCGCTGTACGCCCTGACCGTCGTGCCACGCCCCGAGGTGCCGACGATGGGCGTGGACCGGCACTGGCGCTGCTATGTGTCGCCTGCCTTCGTCGACGCGACGCCCGTGCCCGAACTCGCGGGCGTCTGGGTGCACGAGGTGGCGCACCTGCTGCGTGACCACCACGGTCGCGCCGACCGGCTCCCCGCCGCCGACCAGCGCGACCGGCACCGCGTCAATGTCGCCCAGGACTGCGAGATCAACGACGACCTCCTCTCCGACGGCCTGCGCCTGCCCGAGGGACGGATGGAACCCCGGCTGTTCGGTCTGCCCGAGGGTCAGCTGTTCGAGGCGTATCTCGGCCAACTGCCGCCGCATGTGCAGGGGCCGGACTGCGGGTCGGGCGCCCACGGCCGGCCGGTGCCCTGGGAGCTTCAGGGGTCCGCCGGCCCCGCCCGGCTCGGCGAGGTCGAGGCGCAGGCACTGAGGCGGCACACCGCCGAGGCCATGCGCGCCCACCAACGCAGCCGCGGCACCCTGCCCGCGGGCTGGCAGCGCTGGGTCGAGGAGATCCTGGAACCCACGGTGGACTGGCGGCAGGCGCTCTCCGGCGCGGTCCGGGAAGCCGCCGCGTGGGCCGGCGGGGCCGTCGACTACACCTACCGCCGACCGTCGCGCCGCACCCCGGCGCTGCGGGGTGTCGTCCTGCCGAGCCTGCGCCGCCCGCTGCCCCGGGTGGCCGTTGTCATCGACACCTCCGGCTCAATGGGCGACGCCGAACTCGCCGCCGCCCTCGCGGAGGTAACCGGCGTCCTGCGCGAGGTCGGTGTACGAGGCAATCGCGTCACCGTGCTCGCATGCGACGCCGGCGTGCACGCCGTGTCCCGGGTGACGGCCACCGAGCAGATCACCCTCGGCGGCGGTGGTGGCACGGACATGCGCGTCGGCATCGACTCCGCGCTCGCGGCCCGGGACCGCCCGAACATCGTCATCGTCCTCACCGACGGATTCACCCCCTGGCCCGACGAGGTCCCGTCCTGCCGCCTCATCGCGGCCCTGATCAGCGCGGGTGCACCGGAGCCCCCGAACTGGGTGGAGACGGTACGCATCCCCGCCTGACGCGGGACACCAGGCCCACCGCCCGGCGCCTCGCGCGCCCGTCCGGCGTAGTACTCCGCTTGGTCCGGCCGGGCTTCGTCACTGGCAGGACTGCCGCCGTACGCGGCCAGTTGGGGCGTGATCCGGTCATTGCCCGGCGGAGTCATCCCCTCCGTCGAGTGGCGTCCACGGCGTGCGTGACATGCGATGACCTCTGGGGGTTCGTCGAGTGCAGACAGAGGAGCATCTTCATGACACAGCAGGCATCGGTCCGCCGGCCTCGGTCGTTCACCAGACAGCTGATGACAACCGCGGTGGCCCTGGGCGCCGCCGGGGCCATGGTGGCCGCGTCGCCGTCCGGGCCGACCAAGGAGGACCACGGCTTCCAGGAGCGGGACCTGGTGTCCGACCTCCCGGGCCGAGCCGAGAAAACGGACCCCCACCTGGTCAACCCCTGGGGCCTCGTGACCAAGCGCACGGGAGAGATCCTGGTCTCGGACAACGGAAGCGACCTGGCCACCTCATATGACGGAGCCAGGCCCGGGAAGCCGGTCAACATCCTTTCCGAGGTGGTGTCGATCCCTCCGGGCGGCGCACCGACTGGCGTCATACGCAACGACACGGACGAGTTCAAGTTCAGCGGCTTCGGTAATACCGGCCCGGCCCGGTTCATTTTCGCCGGGGAGGACGGCGACATCTTCGCGTTCAACCCGGAGGTGTCCGCGACGGAGGCTTTCCGGGTTCACGAGAACAGTGACGGCGAGGACGCCGTCTTCAAGGGCCTCACGCTGGTGAGCGGCAAGAAGAAGGAGAAGAAGGAGGGCGACGCCAAGGTCCAGGGCAACGCCACCGTCCAGGGCAACACCCCCGTCCAGGGCAACACCCCCGTCCAGGGCAACACCACGGTCCAAGCCAACCCCACCGTCAAGGCCAACCCCACGGTCCAAGCCAACCCCACCGTCCAAGCCAACCCCACCGTCCAAGCCAACCCCACCGTCAAGGGCAACACCACCGTCCAAGCCAACCCCACCGTCCAGGGCAACACCACGGTCCAGGCCGGGAACGGTGACGAGAAGAAGGCGAAGCCCAAGCTGCTCGTCGCGAACTTCCGTGATGCGCGGATCGATGTCTTCGACACCAATTTCGATCTCGTCCCGTCCGACGGCAAGTTCGAGGACCCTGGCATTCTCGATGGCTTCGCGCCGTTCGACGTCAAGCTGATCGGTTCGCGGGTCTTCGTGACCTACGCCATGCAGGACGCGGACAAGCATGACGACGTCGCCGGTCCGGGCAACGGCTTCATCAATGTCTTCGACACCGAGGGGAAGCTGCTGCAGCGCTTCGCCAGCCAGGGTGTACTCAACTCTCCCTGGGGTCTCGAGGTCGCGCCCAAGGGCTTCGGCAAGTTCGCCAACGACCTGCTCGTCGGCAACTTCGGCGACGGCCACATCAACGTCTTCGACCTGCACTCCGGGAAATTCAAGGGAACCCTGAGCGACCCCAATGGGGTACCGATCGAGATCCCGGGGCTGTGGGGGCTGCAGCGCGGCACCGAACGGTCCGGTGGTAAGGAATCGGTCTGGTTCGCCGCGGGAATCAACGGCGAGCAGAACGGGCTGCTGGGCACGTTGCGCGCCGCAAAGTCCTGATGCCCTGCTGAGGCACGACGGACAGACAGGCCAGGGCCGCACCCCGCACGACGGGGTGCGGCCTCTCACTCAGCGGACCGATCCGACGAACGCCGCCCAGCCCTCGCGTCCGATGGTGAGGCACGGGCGCGTCACGTCCTTGGAGTCCCGCACACGGACGCTCTGCGCTGTCATGGCGACCTCTACGCAGCTGTCGCCCTGCGCGCTGCTGTAACTGCTCTTGAACCAGTCGAGATCGGTAGTGCTCATAGCGCCCCTCGCATCTGCTCCAGCAGGCCCACGGAGTCCTTCGGAGAGAGAGCCTGCGAGCGCAGTCTCGCATAACGCATCTGGAGCTTGCTGACCTCCTTGGGATCGGAGATCAAGCGGCCGTTCTCCTGCCCCTCGGAGTATGCGAGCCAACGTCCGTTGGAGGTCTCCAAGAGCTGAAGGGGGCCTGCGAGACATGCATGCTGCTCGCTATTCGCAGGCATGATCTGAATCGTCGTGTTCCGCAGCGCGCCGATCTCGAGGATGTACTCAAGCAGCGATCGGGTGATGTCTCGTCCGCCGAGCCGGCGCATGAGGACGACCTCCTCGATGACGAAGTCGAACGTGGTGTTGGGCCGTTCGTACAGCAGGCGCTGACGCTCCATGCGTGCGGCAACCGTGGCCTCGAAGGCTTCGTCGGTCAGCGGGGGAATGTCGTTGTCACACAGTGCACGTACATACGCCTCTGTCTGCAACAACCCCGGCACCAGCCTGCACTCATACGTGCACAGGCTCACGGCCACCCTCTCCAGCCGCGCCCATTGCCGGAACCACGCCGCGATCCCCGGCTGGCGCGACAGGTGCTTGGCCGCGCGCCGCAGG
Organism: Streptomyces sannanensis; assembly: GCF_039536205.1. GTDB lineage: Bacteria > Actinomycetota > Actinomycetes > Streptomycetales > Streptomycetaceae > Streptomyces > Streptomyces sannanensis. The sequence continues at coordinate 266,322 of NZ_BAAAYL010000001.1, forward strand.
GCACCGGTTTCGCCGAGCGCGGCCTCCGCCCGCTCCACGAAGTCCTTGTCGGGCATACGGCGGCCCAACTCGACCGACTCCACGGTGTGCTTGGAGAACCGCACCATCGTCCCGAAGTCAACCCGGCTCAGCCCGGCGTGTTCGCGCAGGGCCTAGACGACGGCGCCGAAGGTGCGCAGACTGTCCGAGGCGTCGGGTTCGCGTTCCCACTCCTCCGCTGCATGGGTCATACGCGGCCACCTCCACGTGCGTTGGATCTTCCCGCGCTCAACTCACCCAGAGTGACGGCACCCTCGGCGTACTGTCCACACACGTGCCCGTACGCTGACTCACCGTACGGCGCTTCGCTGCTGGTGACCGGTCCTTCTCGCCCGTCACCGTGGAGACCATGAACTCGTCGGCCCATCAACTCACGATTACCGCAGGCGTGTTCACGCTGCGGTCGACTCCACCCGTTGCAGCGCCCGCCCGGCAGCTCTGGCGATGCCTCGCCCGACGGCTCGACTACCGGACGGCCATGCTGTCCGCCGTTACACACGGGGGGGCGACCCGAACGACTTGTGCGCGCGCGTGCGGTCGAGGAGCAGGCTGTCGTCCTGGCCTACTCCCTGCCTGGAAGGTGGAGTTGCTCGGCGCGTGTGATGATCGCGGCATGACCGTCATACCTGTGAGACGCATCGTGATCCTGACGACGGTGGCCGCCCTGACCTCCGGGTGCGGGCTCTCCGCCGAACTCGAGCGCGAGGCGGATCCGGCACGGACCGGAGCGCGGACTCAGCCCCAACCGTCGGGCACCGGTCCGTCGGCAGGTGCGCGGACGCTTCCGCCGGGTGATGTCGCGCCGACCGCTTCCGTGGACGCGCAGGGCTGCCCGGACACGGGTGTGCTGGTGTCGACCGGTGTGGTGAACGCCGCCATGGGACTGCGCGCCATGCCGGTGACGCTCACCAACTGCGGTGAGCGGGACTACCTGTTGAACGGCTACCCGGATGTACGGGTACGGGATGTGGACCGCAAGCGGATGGACGTCACGGTACTCAAGGGGCCGGGACCGATCACACAGCTCGACGACCCCGGACCGCACCTCGTGACGCTGAAGCCCGGGGAGTCCGCGCGCAGCGTGTTCGTATGGCGCTACTCGGCCGTCGACGCGGCGACACGGCGTGGGAGTGGCGTGTATGTGGAGATAGCCCCGGCGGTCGGGGGCGGCCGGCAGACCGTGCGGCCGGAGGGCGGCCTCGACATCGGCGACACAGGACTGCTCGGCACGACGGCGTGGCAGAAAGTCGTTGACTGAGCGTCTCGGACAAGTGCAAGCAGGACCGTAGTTCGCCGTAGCTCGCACGTCGACGCCCCGTCACCCGGGTCCCTCCGCAAAAGGGAGGGACGGACTCCGCTCCATTGCGGGCGCGATGTTGCCCCTCGGGCCGGCTGTGCCGGCCCGAGGGGGAGATGCCCGTCCGAGGAGACGACGGCTCAGGGCCAGACGCCTGAGAAGTCGATCGTGCGGGCCCACTCAGGGTGGTCTATCAGGGGGTTGCGGTTGCCCTGCATCTCCGCAATGGCGGCGTTGCGGTGCTGCTCGTACTCGCTCACCGGCTCGTTGTCATGCCAGGTCAGGAGGTCGGGAAGCCGGTTCTTGGGAAACTCCCCCGGTGCGTCACCGACGAGCCCCGGGTAGCGCAGCAGGAAGTACAGGGTGGCCCTGGCGACCGTGCCCTTTCCCTCCTCGGGTTCGAATCCCACGTCCTCGCGCATTCCGCAGTCGTCCCGGACCACTTCCTCGAAGCCGGGGAAGTCGAAGTAGGGGAAGTTGCCGCGGAAGCTGTTGCACCCCACCTCGCATGCGAACAGGTGGTGCAGGTCACCCCGCATGGGCTCCTGCTTGGCGAACCACGACTGCGGGACGACGTGTTCGCAGTTGAAGGACATCGACGCCTCCAGAGCGTCGAACTCCGCTTCGAACTCGGCCGGGCCCATCGTGCTCTCGTGCAGGAGGAGTTCCTGCATACGGGCCAGACGGGCCTCCTCCACCGCTGCGTCGGCGCGTATGAACTCCTCGGCAGAGAACGGCTTGCCGGAGTAGATGCTGCGCAGCTTGCCGTCCTTGTGCAGGTCCACCCACGGGTAGACCAGCAGCATCGGCTTGTACTTGGGCCGGGGCGAGTGGGTCTCCTCCAGCAATGCGGTGAGCGCCCGGCGCAGTTCCTTCCCGTCGCCGGTGCTGATTCCCGCGTAGTAGGCGTCTCGTGCGGCGAGGTCGGCTGCACGGTCGTAGTAGGGCCGGACCTCCGCGAGCCGGAGGCTGACCAGGGCCGCATCCAGGTCTCTCGCGGCAGCGGCGCTTCCGTCCACCCGTCCGACCGCGGGAAGCATGGGTGCGGGCGTCGGTGCCGGCGTGTACGCGGGCTGCGGGGCGGTGACCGTACCTGCCCGGAACACGGGCGTGTCGACACCGACGGTGATCCGCAGTGGGACGCTGAGCTGTACGGTCCCGCCGGTCACGTACGCTCCGGACCCGTCAGGTCCCGCCCCGTCCGCCGCCCCGTCGAGTGACGGCGCGGGCGCCGGGGGCGTCGGCCCCTCCACCGGGAGCGGGGCGGCTCGGGCGGTGAACACCTCGTCCCGCAGCCGGGCGGCTGTGCCGGTCAGCGTGACCTCGTGCAGCGCCTGCAGCATACGGCTGATCCGCACCCCTTCGTTGGCCTTCCACGCCAGCCGGTGCTCGCCCATCTCCGGAGTCCAGACCGTCCCGTCGATGCTCAGGGGCCGGCCGTCGGCGTCGGTCTTCGGGACGGCCGAATGATGCAGCGCGACGACCTCCCACTGGTCGTTGAAGACAGCGGAGCCCGACGACCCCAACTCGGTGTCGGACTCGTACTGCAGGAACTGATCCAGCACATCGACGATCTGGTTCTCGCGCAGCGCGACCTGCTTGGGCTCGCCCCTGGGGTGCTGGATGATGTTGACCAACTCCCCCAGAATGACCTTGCCTTGTGCTCCGCTCAGCGCCAGCCAACCGAACGACGAGAGCGCCTCACCCTGCGCTCCGCGTTCGGCCACGGCGACCACGCTGAAGTCCAGGTCACGATGGGTGACGAAGAACCTCTGCGGCTCCAGCTGGAAAACCGCCGGCACGAGCGGGCGCCCGTCGATACCCGCCTGGAGTCCGAACGCGACGACGCTGCGACCCGCTTCCTCCTTGCTGCGCAGCACATGGTTGTTGGTGAGCAGAAGGGACGGGGAGATCATGAAGCCGGTGCCGTGACCGCCCCCGGGCCCGCTGATGGTGACCCGGCCGACCGAGCGGGCGACCAGGCTGCCTTCCTCCAGGAATGCCACCGGGGTGAGATTGTTGCGGCCGATGAGGCGTTCCAGGCCCAGAACATTGCTGCCGAAGCTCTCCGGTGGGAGTGGCAGGGTGCTCCCTGCCGTCGCCATGGGTTCCGATGGCGTCTTCTCGATCGCCATCGCCAGTGACCAGTCGACGCCGAGTCGCGCCAGCCGCTTCTCGACCCGCTCCGGTTCGTCGGCGTACAGCACGCCGCGCGTCCTGAGCACGGCTCGGTTCTTCTCCCGCTGCGCGGTCCGGTTCGCGTAGCGTTCTGCCGCCATCGCCATCTGTGACAGGTAGTCCGTTTCCGTCGCGGAAACGATCTCTGCCGTTGTCATGCGGTCCGCCTCCTCGCCTGCAAGGAAGGTGCGCGCGCAGGGGGATCGGTCTTTCCGCCCCTCTTTCATTGTGTGCACAGGCGGCCCGCATTTTCTTCTCCAGCTTTCCCCTCCGGCCTGTGGTTCCCGATTCAAATCTCAGGAGGTCAACAGAGGTTTCGTCATGCCGGGATGATCGTGTGCCCGATCGTGGAAGCCACCTCCGGGTGGCCGAGGTACTCCTCGATGCTGTGTGCCCGGTCGCGCGCGTTGGCGACGGCCAGATCGGTCAGTTCGCCCTTCCAGCTGTCCCCCAGCGGGCATCCGATGGCAACGGCGTCGGTCGGGCACCATGCGTTCAGCCAGTGGGCCACTCGTTCCGGGCGCTTGGGGCCACCGACGAGCAGGTGGCTGTAGACCGCGTCCAGCCCCAGGGGGCTGCCGGCGGTGACGAGCAGGGTGAGGTCCAGTTCCGGGGAGAGTCGGGTGATGAGGTCCATACCGACGACCGTGCCGAGGCTGTGGGTCACGAAGACGACCTCGCCGGAGGCGGGCATCGTTTCCAGCACGCAGTCCAGGACCGCATCCCGGACGCCCGGGTCGTCGAGGTACGCGGCAACGTCCCGGAGGATCGTGGCGATGACCCACTCGTCCAGGTCGGTCTTGGCCGCCAGCCAGCTCAGCTCCCGCTGCAGGGCCCCGACCACGGAGCCCCCGAACCGCTCGGGGGCCAGCCGGCCCTCCTGAGGCATTCCCGAACGGCCCGCCGCCTCCGCAATCAGTCGTTCGTACGTCTCTCTGGACGGGCCTGCGGGTGCACATGCCTCCGCCACCGGCGCGGCCGCCAGCTCCTCGAAGGAACGGGGAACGGCTTCATGCTGCCGGACGACCTCCGTGAGCCTGTCGCCGTAGTACGGGAACCAGGTGTCCGCCGGATCGATCGGAGTGATCCCGGCGCGGGTGAGCCCCTGGTTCAGCCCTGCGGTCCAGTCCCGGCGGAGCTGCTCGGGGTCCTTGCCCTGCTGGCTCCTGCCGTGCAGGAAGACCAGGTGCCGATTGCCGCCGAAGGCCGTTCTCCGGGCTCTGAGGCCGACGTGTGCGGCGGCCGCTTCGCGAGTGGGCCGTGGCACGGCGACGGCGGGCGGAACGACGGCTGCGGGCTGCAGAGGAGGTTGCGGTGCGGCTGCCGCCTCCTGGAGGCCGGAGTCCATGCCCATCTCGCCCAACAGGGCGCGTCGCGTGGGATCGAGCGGCACAGTGGCGAGGTGCTTGAGGATGGAACTGACGCGTACGCCTTCGTTCGACACCCAGTCGATGGCGTCGTCACCGTCGCCGGGCTGCCAGACCTGCCCGTCCTTGCGCAGGGTGCGGCCCTGGGCGTCCTTCTTCGGCACACCGCTGTGGTGCAGGGCCACCACTTCCCACTGGTCGTTGTAGACCGGCGAGCCCGAGTTCCCGGGCTCGGTGTCGGTCTTGTAGTGCAGGAAGTCGTCGAGCCGGACCTGGAGCGCGTTGTCGCGGACGGCGATCTCCTTGAGGCGGCCCATCGGGTGACCGATGACGTTCACCGGCTCACCGATGACCAGCTTGCCCTGCTGGACGCTGAGCCTGTTCCACCCGAACACCTCCCCCGGCGCTTGGCTGTCGCTGACGGGGCGGACCAGCACCAGTGCGAAATCGAGTGCCTCGTCAGCCAGGAAGAAGGCGCCGGGATCGAACTCGAGCCGGACGGGCGCAGCGGGGGTGTTGTCGATGGTCACCTGGGCGTCGAACTCGACGAAGCACTGCTGCACGGTCGCCGGGTCGGACAGTACATGGTGGTTGGTCATCAGCAGGCGTGGCGACACCAGGAAGCCGGTGCCGAGGGGCAGCTCGCGTCCGTTCTCCCGGACCGAGATCCGGGCGACGGTGCGCGCCACCCGTGCGCCGCGCGGCAGGAAGCTCCAGGCCTGCAGCTCCTTGGAGAGGCCGAGGATGCGTTCGTACGCGGCTGGCGCGTCCAGCGGCTCCTCGCGGATGCTCTCGACCACCGCCGCGGCGGGCACCCCCTGCCGGTCGAGCAGCCGTGTGGCGCGGACTGCGAGGGCCTCCGGGGAATCCGGGAACTTCACCCCGGCGTCCTGCCGGCGCTCGATCGATTGCCGCTCGGCGCTGGTCCGGGCATAGCGCTCGGCCGCGGCCTCGGCGTGCTTCAGCTGTTCCGCGCGTGCGTTGTCCGTCACTGCCATGGGACACCCACCAGTCCTGTGCTCGTACGACCCGCTTCCAGCAGGCACACGGTCAGCGATGCGGCGCAACAGGAGAGATGCGTTCGGGGTACGGGGAGAGGCCGACATGCGGTCGCCCGGCCGTCGGTCTCAGGTCTGTTCCTGTGTGTCGCGGTCGCGCACCGGCGGGATGTTGTTCGGGCCGCCCACGGCGTTCAGGACGGCCTGACCCTGGTCGTCGACGAGCCGGGTGAAAATCTGCTGGGCGTAGCCGAAGACAATGGCCCAAGCGATGATCTGCGCCGACGAGTCGAGGGCCGACAGTCCGGGCACGAACTCCCCGCGCATCAACAGCAGTCCCAGCACCGCGGTCAGTGCGCCGGTCGGCAGCTTCAGCAGTGCCAGCGCCACCGGCACGTTGTACGGGGTCGAGGTGCCCTTGATCCGGCGCAGCGTGGCGGCCGCAGCGACGGAGGCCGCCACGAGCCCGACGAGCTCAACGACGAGGTAGTCCCACGAGGAGCCGGCCTGGGCGTAGCCCTCGGTGGCGGTCTTGGGGACCAGTTCGCTCCGGGTGGGACAGACGATGTCGAAGGAGTCGAGCTCGGGGCGGGGCTGCCGGAAGCACAGTGGTACCAGCTGCGGGAACAGGCTTCCCAGCACCGCGACCGCCACCGCCATGACCATGAGGCCGAGCGTCACGAAGAGGACGACACGGACGAAGCTGAGAACGCGGAGGTGCTCGCGCTGCAGGGCCTGGCGGGCGACGCCCGCCGCGTCGATGAGCGCCTCGCGCTCCTCGTAGCTGAGCGGCTTCGCCTCCGCCTTCGGCTTCAGAGCGTTCTTCGCGATCTGCTCGACCCGGACCCTCCGGGGGTCGGTCTCGGCGAGATGTTCCCGGACCAGGGCCAGCAGGTTGGGGATCCTCGCCGTCACGTCGTCGAGCGGGGCGAGCCGCAGCAGGAGGTTCAGCGCCGCGTCGAGATGGGTCTGCGCCGCGGCAAGATGTGCCGAGGCCAGGCGTCGGGGACAGTCACAGTGGTTGAGCGCCTCTTCGGCGATGCAGAGTTCGACGGCCGCGCTCTTGTAGAGCGTCGGCGCGGCCGCCCGCACGGTGGGGTCGGCGTCCTGCTCCGCACGTTGCTTCTTGGTCTCCAGCAGCGCTCGTAGTTCACCGATGCGCGAGCGAATCCCCTCGCGGAGCTCCCACTGCCGCTTCTCGCACTTCTGCAGGCTCCGATGCTTCGGTTGATGATCGGACATATCGCCGACCCTCTCCGCTTCCGCGGCGTGGCGCCGTCGCCGGCCGCACCCCGGTGGCCTCATCACCTTCTCGATGCTTGCAGCCGGAACATATCGGCGCAAAAGATACCCATTTCCCTGAACTGATGCTACGAGCAGTTCGGGGGCGTCACCGGGCTCTTCATCCCGCCCTCAAGATGCGTGCGCACAGTCGTTCCCATAGCATTATTTGGGGGGAATTACACCTTATGTCGCGAGAGTAATCGTGCGCTTCCGCTGTCGCCGGAAATCTGTCGCACCCTCTCAGGGAGACATCATGCCCAAGCAAAGCGCTGCCCGCCGCCCCGTCTCCGTCTACGCGCTCGCCGGAGTCAGGCTCTTCAACGGGGTCACCGGCCTGCTGACGCCCAACGTACTCATCCGGCGCCTCGAACCCGGCCGTGAGCTCAGCCCGGCGGCCGTCTACGCCTTCCGGCTCTTCGGGATCCGTACGATCCTGCTCGGCCTCGATCTGCTGACCAGCCGTGGCGAGCAACTCCGGGAAGACCTGCGCGAGGGCGTTGTGATCCACAGCAGCGACACCGCGACCGCGGCCATGCTCGGGATCCGCGGCCAACTGCCACCCCGTACCGCGGCCCTGACAACCCTCATCTCGGCCACCAACACCATCCTTGCCGCCTCCGGGGCGGCCGATGTCTCCGCCAACAGCCGCCCCGTGAAGGGGAAACGGAAGTGACCACCGGGCCTGCGGCCGGCACTGTCGAGACGGGCTTCGACTATGTGGTCGTCGGTGCGGGAGCCGGCGGTGGCCCCCTGGCGGCGAATCTTGCCGCCGCAGGCATGCGTGTCCTGCTCCTCGACGCGGGCGGAGACGCGGAGAACGACAACTACCTGGTGCCCGCCTTCCATGCCGATGCCTCCGAGGACCCGGTCCAGCGCTGGGACTATTTCGTGCGGCACTACGCGGACGAGCATCAGCAGCGGCGCGACAGCAAGTTCGTGCCGGACAGGGGCATCCTCTATCCGCGCGCCGGGGCGGTCGGCGGCTGCACCGCGCATCACGCGCTGATCACCGTCTACCCGTACAACGCCGACTGGGACGCGATCGCGCAGGAGACGGGCGACGACTCGTGGCACAGCACGGCGATGCGCCGTTACTTCGAGCGGCTGGAGCGCTGTACCTACCGGCCGAGGCCCAAGGAGCCGCCCCGGAACCCGCTCCTGGCGGCGCTGCTGAAGGCCCTGCCCTTCATCGGGGCCCGCTACCGCAACGACGCGCGGCACGGATTCGACGGCTGGCTGCCCACCTGCCTCGCCGACCCCGAACTGGTCATCCAGGACAAGCAGTTGCTGAAGGTCATCCTCTCCGCGGCACAGGACTCGCTGGCCGGCTTCCTCGGCCGGCCCCTCTCCCCGCTGGAGGGACTCGGCGCCTTCGTCGATCCCAATGACTGGCGGGTGCAGACACAGGCTCTGCAGGGGCTGTGGCAGATCCCGATCTCCACGGCGAACGGACGGCGCAGCGCCGCCCGCGAGCGCGTCCAGGCCGTACGGCACAGCCACCCGGACAATCTGGTCGTCCGCACCAACGCCCTGGTGACCCAAGTGGTGCTGGACGAGAGCGGCTCGGTGGCGACCGGCGTCGACTACCTGGACCGGCCGCACGCCTACCGGGCCGACCCCCGCAGCCAGGACGGCCTCGGACCTCCGGTCCGGCGCAGGGTGTTCGCCTCGCGTGAGGTGATCCTCGCCGCTGGGGCTTTCAACACGCCCCAGTTGCTGATGCTTTCGGGGATCGGCCCGCGCGAGGAGCTGGAGCGGCACGGCATCCGTGTACGGGTCGACCTCGCGGGCGTGGGGGCCAATCTGCAGGACCGTTACGAGGTCGGCGTGGTCAGCCGGATGGACCGCGAGTTCCCGGTCATCAAGGACTGTGACTTCCACGCCCCGCGGCCCGGAGCCGAACCGGACCATTGCTACCAGGCCTGGCAGCGCGGTGAGGGTCTGTACACCACGAACGGTGCCGTCGTGGGCATCACCCGCACGTCCCGCCCGGAGCTCGACGTCCCGGACCTGTTCATCTTCGGCGGCCCGTTCGACTTCCGCGGCTACTACCCCGGTTACTCGCTCGACCTGACACGTCACCGGGACCGCTTCACCTGGGCCATCCTCAAGAGCCGCACCCACAACACCGGGGGCCGAGTGCGCTTGCGCTCCGCCGACCCCCGGGACACCCCACTGGTGAACTTCCATTCCTTCACCGAAGGCACGGACAAGGACGGTCTGGACCTCGAAGCGACGGCCGACGCGGTGGAGTTCGTACGCGGGATGAACCGCAAGGCCGACTCCGTGATCCTCGAGGAACTGTGGCCCGGCGAGGAGGTCCGCGGCCGCGACAGCGTCCGCCGCTTCGTACAGGACGAGGCCTGGGGTCACCACGCCTCCTGCAGCTGCACGATGGGCAGGGCCGACGATCCCTCAGCCGTCGTGGACAGCCGCTTCCGAGTGCGCGGCGTGGACCGCCTGCGGATCGTCGACGCCTCCGTCTTTCCCCGCATTCCCGGATTCTTCGTCGCCGTCCCGATCTACATGATCAGCGAGAAGGCGAGCGATGTGATCCTCGACGATGCGTCCCGCCCCGGAAGCGCCAAGGCATCGTCGCACCCCGCGAACCGACCAGGGACCCAAGGAGCAGCGCGATGAAAACGCAACGAACCACCCCCCGGCAATCCGGCTCCGGATACCGCTCTTCACTCCCCTGGCGGATCGTCACCGGCGCCGCCCAGTATGTCGACCGGCACATCGGCTGGAACAACCTGGCCGTCATACCCGGCCTGCTGACCCTCCTCGGACTGCGCGTCAGACTCCGCCAGAAGAACCTCCACGACACCACCCGGCTGCCGTCCGTCGATCTGCCCGATCCGGCGCCACCCTCCGCGAGCCACAAGGTCAACCGGACCGCCGACGGCAGCCACAACGACCTCGACGAGCCGCGCATGGGCATGGCGGGCACCCGCTTCGGCCGCAACATCCCGCTCGACAGGATCGTCCCGGCCACGCCCGAGTCCGTGCTGTCCAGGCCGAACCCGCGCGAGGTCAGCCGTGCCCTGCTCACCCGCGACGGGCTGATCCCGGCCGAGTCGGTGAACTCTCTGGTCGCCGCCTGGCTGCAGTTCATGATCCGTGACTGGTTCAGCCACGGTACGAGCCCCACGGAACGGCCCTGGGAAGTCCCCCTCATGGACGACGACCCGTGGCCGGAGCGCCCCATGCGGATCATGCGGACACCGGACGACCCGACCCGCGACCCCCGGGCTCCCGCAGGCACGCCCGACACCCGCGTCAATGTCTCCTCCCACTGGTGGGACGCGTCCCAGATATACGGGACGAACGAAGAGGAACAGCGCCATATGCGCAACGGCGAGCTGGGCAGACTGCGCCTGTGGGACGAGCAGACCCCACTCACGTCCGACCCGGCTCGTGATCCCTCGCGCGTTCCCGGCTTCTGGCTGGGCCTCGCCATGATGCAGAACCTGTTCACCCGGGAGCACAACGCGATCTGCGACCATCTGCACGCCGCCTATCCGTCCTGGGGCGACGAGGAGCTGTTCCAGAGGGCCCGGCTCGTCAACGCCGCGCTCCTCGCCAAGATCCACACAGTTGAGTGGACACCGGCTGTGATCAGCCACCCCACCACCGTCAAGGCCCTGCGGGCCAACTGGTGGGGCATCGCGGGCGAGCGCGTCCACGATCTCTTCGGCCGGATCAGCGGGAGCGAAGTCGTCAGCGGCATCCCCGGCGGCAGCACGGACCACTACGGCATCCCGTACGCCCTCACCGAGGAGTTCGTGGCCGTCTACCGCATGCATCCGCTCATCCGCGACAAGTGGCACCTGCGCTCCGCGGCCGACAACACCACCCTGAGCCACTGCACCTTCCGCGACATCGCCGGTCCCGAGGCACTGAAGGTCCTGAAGAACACGCCGATGGCCGATCTGCTCTACAGCTTCGGCACGCTCCACCCGGGGCTGGTCACCCTGCACAACTTCCCCAGATTCCTCCAGGAGTACGAGCGCCCCGACGGCCACCTCCAGGACCTCGCCGCCACCGACATCCTGCGCAGCCGGGAACTGGGGGTCCCCCGCTACAACGAGTTCCGGCGACTGCTGCGACTGAAGCCCGCGGAGAGCTTCGAGGAACTGACCGACAACCCGACGTGGGCCAAGGAGATCAGACGTCTCTACGAGGACGACATCGAGAAGGTCGACCTGACGGTCGGGATGTACGCGGAGAAGCTGCCGGCCGGATTCGCCTTCAGCGACACGGCATTTCGTATCTTCATCCTGATGGCGTCGCGCCGGCTGAACAGCGACCGCTTCTTCACCGAGTACTACACCCCCGAGGTGTACTCCAAGGCGGGCCTGGCCTGGATCGAGGACAACTCCATGGTCACCGTCCTGCTGCGCCACCACCCCGAGCTGCGCACGGCCCTCGCGGGCGTGACGAACGCGTTCACGCCGTGGCGCACCACGCGGAGCGGCAGGAGTTCCTGACGGCCCGGTGCAGAGCTCGGGACGGCGTCCCGTCCCGGGCTCCGGTCAGCCGCCGATCCCCGACGCGGTGAGCAGGACCAGCACGACGGTCGTGACGGCGGCCAGCCCGTGCCCGGCCACAACAGTGACCGGGAAGTACGCCTCGACGGGCCCGCTGTCGGCTCCGCCGGCCTGCGCGGTGACGTGGCGCCGGTACACGGGGATCCAGCGCACGAGCAGGGTGAGGCCGAGCAGAACGACCGGTACGAGCAGCCCGAAGGCGGTCCACGCCAGTGCGCCCGCGTCGCTGATCACGTAGAGGATCCATACGACCAGTCCGGCGGCGGCGAGCGCGAAGTGCCCGAACACGACGGGGACGGGCAGGCGGCTGTCGTGGCTGTGAGGTCCGCCGCGGGAGAACCAGGTGGCGAGCATGTAGAAGCCGCCGAGAGCGGTGACCGCCCACATGGCGAGTGCCGCGATGTCCATGAGAGTTCCTCCATGTCCGGGGCGTGAAGGCGTTCCGGACGGCACACCCCCGACTGACCCTTCAACTGTTCAGCGTGTCTCCTTCGCGCCTCGGATGCTGCGGCTGCGTCCGCGGAACTCCGCGATCACCTCGTCGCCGCGCAGGATGCTCACGTCATAGATGCCGCTGCGGCCGAAGCGGGTGCGTTCCTGCGCGGCCGCCAGGAGTACATCGCCCTCGTGCGCGGGGGCGATGAAATTGATGTCGGCGCCGGCCGCGACGGTCACCGGGCCATGGCTGTTGCAGGCACAGGCGAACGCGGTGTCGGCGAACAGGAAGAGATATCCGCCGTGGGCGATCCCATGCCCGTTCACCATCGCCGACGTCACTGTCATCCGGAGAACGGCAGTGCCTTCTCCGTGCTCCAGCAGTTCGATGCCCAGACTCCGGGACGCCTCGTCCGCGGCGAACATCGCCTCGGTGGGGCTGGATATCGCGTCACTGACCTGCGTCATGTTTCCACCATCTTGTCAACCGACCGAACATTCGGTTAGCGTGCGCACGGCCAAGTAATCCAGCCTCCGAACTGCCTGTCAAGGGGTGGAACGCATGTCCGAGAAGGCCTTCGAGCCCCTCGAGTCGCGTCGGCCCGCACCCATCGAGGAGTCCGCACATGTCTGACGAGGTCTACCTGATCGACGGGGCACGCACCCCGCAGGGCCGCTACGGCGGCGTTCTGGCCTCCGTACGCCCCGATGACCTGGCGGCCCTGGTCGTCGGAGAGGCCGTCCGCCGCGCCGGGCTCCCGGGCGAGGCCGTGGACGAGGTGATCCTCGGCGCCGCCAACCAGGCCGGCGAGGACAACCGTGACGTGGCCCGGATGGCCGTGCTGCTGGCCGGGCTGCCGCACACGGTTCCCGGCTACACCGTGAACCGGCTGTGCGCCTCCGGCCTGACCGCCGTCGCCTCGGCCGCCCAGGCGATCCGGGCCGGTGAGGCCGACGTCGTCGTCGCGGGCGGCGTGGAGTCGATGACCCGCGCTCCGTGGGTGATGGAAAAGCCGGGCACTCCGTGGGCCAAGCCGGGCGAGGTGCACGACACCTCGTTGGGCTGGCGCTTCACCAATCCGCGCTTCACCGCCGCCGACCGGGCCGTGCCTGCCGGTGCCGGGCCGGAAACGGTGAAGTCGACCTTGTCGATGGGTGAGACCGCCGAGGAGGTCGCGGCTCTGGACGGCATCACCCGTGCCGAGTCCGACGCCTTCGCGCTCCGCAGTCATCAGCGGGCGGTCGCGGCCCAGCAGGCGGGCCGCTTCGACCGGGAGATCGTGCCGGTGCCGGTCAAGGGCGGCGAGGTGACACGCGACGAGGGCCCGCGCCCCTCCACGACACTGGAGAAGCTCGGAAGCCTGCGGACGATCTTCCGCGAGGACGGCATCGTCACGGCGGGCTCGTCCTCACCGCTGTCCGACGGTGCCGCCGCACTGGTGGTGGCGAGCGGGGCGGCCGTCCAGCGGTACGGGCTCACCCCGCGGGCCCGGATCGTCACCTCCGCGTCGGCGGGAGTCCAGCCCAACATCATGGGCCTCGGCCCGGTCCCCGCCACGGAGAAGGCCCTGTCCCGTGCCGGCCGGCAGATCGGCGACCTGGACGCGATCGAACTGAACGAGGCCTTCGCCGCACAGGCCCTGGCCGTCATCCGGCGCCTGAAGCTCGACGAGGAGAAGGTCAACGCCGACGGTGGCGCCATCGCGCTGGGCCATCCGCTGGGCTGCTCGGGCGCCCGAATCCTGCTCACCTTGATCGGACGGCTGGAGCGGGAGAACGCCCGCCGTGGTCTTGCCACCCTGTGCGTGGGTGTCGGGCAGGGCGTCGCGATGCTCGTGGAGCGCGTGTGAGCACACGCGTCGGTCCTCCCGCCCTTGCTATGTCGGCTGAGGGCCGAAGAGCAGGTCGTAGCCCGGAGGGAGCTGGAGCAGGAGCCGTCGCATGAGATCGTCACCGGCGGCGTCCGCGGTCACGCTGAGTACGGCACCGACGTCCCATTTCGCGGTCTGTTCCGTGGCTCCGTCGATCCACGCCGCTGTCGCCCGGACGAACCGCTCCGGGGACAGCGGCTCCGCGGCCTGGAGGGGATTGAGCAGGATCAGGGCGTACGTCTCCGGCAGCCGGGCAGCGAGTTCGGTGCGCTCCTCACCCACCAGGTGTGCGCCGAGCAGGCCGAGAACGACGCGGGCAGCGCGTTCCGCTTCCTGTTCCGAGGCGTACTCGCCGCGCTCCCGCACCTCATCGAGGAACGCTTCCCATCTCATGGGCATCCTCCGGCCCCCTTCCGGCGCGCGGAGGGCGGGGTGAAGCGGAGAAGATCTCCGCTCCGCGCACGCCGCGCGATTTGAGGCGTCAGCCGCTGATCTGCCTGGGCGGACTGCCCCTGCACCGACGGCGTTCCTGCGGGGCTCGGCGCGCTCGGCAATCGGGATGCGCAGGTTCAGGACACCTGCGTCCTGGTCGGCCCTGATGTGTTCCGTATCGAGCGTATCGGCGAGCATCAGCCGGCGCGAGAAGACGCCGGCGGGCGACCGGCGCTCGGGCACACGGACGAGATTTTCCTCCTGGTGCTCATCAGACCAGGACCTCGTGGACATAACACCAGCGCCAGTCCTCGCCCGGCTCGAAGGACTGCATGATGGGGTGGTCGACGGTATGGGCATGCAGGCGTGCGTGCTTGAACGGCGAGGAGTCGCAGCATCCGACGTGACCGCAGATCAGGCAGAGCCTGAGGTGCACCCAAGAAGTGCCGAGGCGTAGGCACTCCTCGCAGCCCTGGGGAGTGCGCGGCGTCACCGGGCGCACGAGCGAGAGATGTGGATCGGCCTGCTTCATGGCGGAGCCTCCTTCCGTCGAGGGTAGGTCACCGGCGGCCGGAGACGGTCTCCTCGACCCATTCGCGCAGGGCCTGGGCGGGCGCCGCCCCGCTTGCCTGGCGATCACCTGCCCTCTGTCGAGCAGGAGCAGCGTCGGGACGGCCTGGACCGTTCCTGGT
Organism: Streptomyces sannanensis; assembly: GCF_039536205.1. Classification (GTDB taxonomy): domain Bacteria; phylum Actinomycetota; class Actinomycetes; order Streptomycetales; family Streptomycetaceae; genus Streptomyces; species Streptomyces sannanensis. The sequence goes on from NZ_BAAAYL010000001.1 coordinate 281,465, forward strand.
ACTCGCTCATGTCCAGGCGGACCATGCTCTCCTCGCTGTCGAACAGCGCCGCGGCGAGCGCTCAGTCGTGCTCGGGGAGCCGATAGACGCGGCGAGCGTTGTCGCATGCCGTCCATGTGGCGATACGGACCGCGTCGGGCAGGCTCAGCTCGTCCTCGTCCACCCGCTCCTGGAGCAGCGAGGCCAGGCCTCGTCGGAAGGCCAGTGCGCCGAGATGGTAGAACTCCGCCACCCCGTAGGCGTCGGAACTGTAGAGCAGCTTGCGGAACGGGGTGATCTCAAGTGCTTCCTCGAGGATGGCCCGGGCCCGAGAGGGCCCGACGTAGTGCAGGGTGAGCCCGACGTCGAGGTACACCTGTGCGAACACCGTCGCCAGGTAGGCGGCTTGGCGTTGATAGGGCCAGCAGTGCAGCAGCATCACCGGAATCGTGCCGGAGGTCAGATGGAGCCAGTCCGTGAGGTGGGTGGGATCCACCCGGTGCATCCGGATGTCACTGTCTCCGAATCCGGTGTGCAGCTGGAGGGGCAGACCGAGGTCGACGGCGGTCCAGAGCAGGTGCCGCATGAGCACGGGGTCGTGAAGCCGGCCGCCCCGTGAGCCCGCGGCGAGCCACCGCCGGGCCGCTTCGGTGACTTCCGCGTCCGACGGCCGGCGTGGGTCCAGGTCGAACCCGGTGCGGTACGCGGCGACGGACTTCACCGCCACCGCGCCTCGCCGTTCCACGGCCTCCCGCGCGGCCGCGAGGAACGTGGGGGCGTACTCGTCCGGCTCCACCCCCGCGGCCGCCACGGCCTCGGCGACGCTCTCCAGTCGTACGACCTCGTACACGGCAGCCGCGCCGCCCGCTGACGCGGCAAGCTCCGCCGGCGTCGTGACAGCGTCCGGTGCGTAACCGGTGTCGAGGCAGAACGCACCGGTTCCCGCGCCGGAGACGAACCTCCGGTTCACCTCGCGCCAGCCGAGCTCGGCCCGACGCGCCACGTACCCCGCGGCGGGAGCGTGCCGTGGCAGGCCCAGCACAGGAGCGCAATGGCGGCGGATGGCCACGCCCACGGGACTGTCGAAGGGCGTGATTCCGCTGTCGGGCCATGCGTCACCCTCGGTGATGAGCGACTCGAAGCTTTCAGGAGCCAGGTCGGCGGTGGCCACGCCATGACAGTGGTGGTCGACGAGGGCCAGTCCGGCGAGGGCCTCATGGACCGGCCCGTCAGTGGGGGACGCGTTGCCCACGTCAGTACTTCCACCGGTACGCAGCCGCCACCAGCCCGTCGTCCAGCCCGGCCACGGCCGCGATCTCCCCGAGGCGTACGGCGATCACGGCGTCGGCCAGGACCGGCCCCAGCACGACCCGGAGCAGCTGGTCCTTGCGGAACTCCTCGACGGCCCGGTCCAGCGTCGTCGGCAGGCGGAAGGCGCCCTGGGCCGTCGCCCGGGCGGCGGTGAAGAGTGCCGGATCTCCGGTGATCTCCTCGGGCAGGGCGGTGGACGACTCCAGGCCGTCAAGACCGGCGGCGATGAGACAGCCGAGCGCGAGATAGGGATTGGCGGCCAGGTCGACCGGCTTCACCTCCAGATTCGCCGCCCGGTCGCGCTGACCCGCGGTGCCCGTGATGACGCGCACCGCGGCCTCGCGTGTCTCGTGCCCCCAGGCGGTGAAGACCCCGGCCCACTGCGAGGGCTTGAGCCGCAGATAGCTCGCCGGGCTCGGCGCGGTCACAGCCGTGAGCGCGGGCAGGTGTGCGAGCAGACCGCCGACGAACGACTCCGCCTCGGCGGTCATGCCGTACCGCCGGTCGCCGCCGGAGTGCAGGTTCACCCCGTCGCGCCAGGCTGAGAGGTGTACATGGCCGCCGTTGCCGACGCCTTCGGCGAGGACGGCCGGTGAGAACGAGACCCTGAGGCCGTGGCGCAGCGAGACCGCCCGGATGGTCTGCCGCACCAGCACACTCCGGTCGGCCGCGGCCACCGGGTCGAGCGGGCCCACCGAGATCTCGAACTGACCGGCCGCGTACTCGGGGTGGACCTGGTCGACGTCCACGCCCTGGACCGCGAACGCCGCCATCAGTTCGGCGACGTAGTCGCTCAGCTCGACCAGCCGGGTGGCGCTGTACGCGGGACCGGAGCACGCGGGGACGAAGTCGGCTTTCTGGGCGGTTCCCCGCCCGACCGCCCATTCGACCTCGATGGCTGCCTTGAAGGTGATGCCGTGGCGCTCGGCGGCGTCCGCGACGATCCGGCGCAGCACGGTGCGGCTGCACCCCGGGTGCCGCTCGCCCTCCTGGGTGATGCGGTCCACCGGCGCCCACGCCCAGCCGGGCTGGCCGGCCAGGACCGCCAGCCGGTCGAGGTCGGGGTAGAGCCGAAGGTCGCCGTCCGGCGAGCCGAGCACGTCGGTGGAGACGATGGAGTCGTTCGCCAGGAAGGTGTCGAACACCGGCGACATACCGACGCCCCACGCGGCAGCGGAGGCGAGCCGGGATGCCGGGATCGTCTTCACCCGGCCGATGCCGGCGGTGTCGACATAGGCCAGTACGATCCCGTGCACTCCTCGCTCGGCGAGCTCCGCGCTCAGTGCGACGGCCCGCTCCACATCGCCCGGCCGCCCGCCGGGGACGGGGTCGGCAAGTGTGGTCATACGTGCTCCACTGGGGGCTCGGGTGCAGGCGCTCGCCCTCGACCTGGCACGCGACGCCGAGTGATCGGCGGACACCCGGCACTTCACGGGCACGCGGGGCGGGCCGACCCCCCGAGGCCCAGGGCCCGGGGTCCGGGGCAGGGGCTAGTCCTGCGGGTAGATGTCTCCCGCAGCCATGGCGCTCTCCTGTTCGCTGTCGTTGAGCAGCTTGCGTGCTTCTTCCATCAGGCGCCTCCTCTCCTTGGGATCGGCAGCGCTTTCCGCGGCTTGTTCGAGTTCTTGCGCATGCGCACGCATTTCCTTGGCGTGGCTGCCGGGTCCGCCTGTGATGTCCATCGCTGCTCCTGTGAGGTCCTCGCTGTGGACTGCCCCTCACTCAGCGAATCAGTGCGCTCGGTTCCCCGCACCTCGGGCGTTCCACGCCGGATCCACTGTCGGCGAACCCGCCTGGGCATGGCTGCTCGCGAACGGCGTGGCCGAGTACATGGGACCCGAGTCGCTGCCGATGTGGCTGGTCGAGCAGGGCTGGGAAGGATGGTCGGCCCGGAACGGGTCCGCGGCGCGCGCTGCGGGACTCCGTCACCGGCCCCGGGCGGAGCTACTGGCCGACGCCCTGCTCTGGGAACGTGAGCAGGGTCTGGACCGGGCAAGACGTGCCGGTCTGAGCGCCCGGCGCGAGCGTGGGTTGCTCGAAGCCCTCGGCTGCGGCCTTGGCCGGTGACCGGAGCCATAGCGTGGAGCACCCGCAGCCGGGCCGGTCGCACCGTACCTTCGCCCCGGTTGATGCCGCGTCATCGACGGGCCTCCTCAAGACTGCTGAGACCGGCCTCGAGCTCGTCCAGGGCTCTTCGCGTCGCGGCCAGCCGCGCCCTGATGTCTTCGCGCCCGACGTCTGACGACGTGGAGTGTTCCGGGGAGGCAGCGGCCTGCTCCTCCTCCATCTCCTTGGCCTCCTCGAGGGAGTTGATGACGACGCCGACGAGTACGTTGACGAGCACGAACGAGGCGAGAAGTACGTACGAGGCGTAGTAGACGATGCTCCAGCGCGATATCTCCAGGCCGGCGCGTACGGAGTCCCCCAGCCCGTCCAGGGTCATGAGGAGGAAGAGCGTGAGGACGGCCCGGCCGATGGAGCCGAAGTGCTGCGGATCGTGGGCGGCGAAGAAGACCCAGCCGATCATCGCGTACACATAGAGAAGCAGGGCACCGACGAGCAGGAAGCTGACGGTCCCGGGCAGACTTCGGCCGATCGCGACCATGACGATGCGCAGCTGCGGCAGGAAGCGGGCGGAACGCAGGACCCGGGCCAGCCGGAGCAGCCGCAGGACGGTGCTGTTCTCACGGACGAGCGGAAGGAAGGCGGCGAGCACGACGGCCAGGTCGAAGAGGTTCCACGGGTCGCGGAAGAAGTCCTTGGGCCGGTCGGCATGGGCGCCGGCGCGCAGCAGCATCTCCACAGTGAAGGCCACGAGGAAGCTGTGCTCGACGACGCGCAGCGCGCCGCGCCATTGGTCGACGACTCCGGTGTAGGTCTCGACACCGAGGACGGCGGCGTTGGCGAGGATAAGAGCGAAGACCGCTACGGCGAACCAGCGCGCCTCGGTGATCGCGCGGCATCGGCAGGCCAAGGTGTGGCGCAGCTGCGGCACCTGGGCCGTGGCGTCCGTCATGCTCTTTCCTCAATGCGCGCTGCGGATCATGTTCTTGCAAGGTGTGATCTTAGGCAGGATCGGCGGGAGTCACTCCGCCTGCCGCCTGAACCCTTGGGCCCTGTCCGGGTGTTGGCGGACCGATTCACACCCTCGGCCACAGCTGTCACTCTACAGCCCTGTAGATCATCCGGGCCGAGTCACCGACCGCTACCGCTCCGTCGCGCAGTACGGCAATGGCCGGCCCCCTCGTCGGGTGCCGGCCATTGCGGGCCGGGCGTGTCAGGCGGCGGCGTCGGAGGTCGGGCCGACGAGTTCCTCCAGGACATCTTCCATGGTGACGAAGCCGATGACCGTGCCCTTGTTGCCGGTGACGGCGGCGAGGTGGGTTCCGGCCGCTCGCATGGCTGTCATGGTGTCGTCCAGGGGTGTGTCGAGGGTGACCTCGGCGATCGGGTGCAGCGCGGCGCGGGGGAAGGGCCGGGTGCGGTCGGCGGCGCCGAGGGCGTCCTTGATGTGGAGGCCCGAGTAAAACTCCTGGTCAGTCCGCTTCGAGGGATGGCGGGACACCTTCCGGCCCCTCATTCCCTATGCTCTACATGCGTGTAGACAACGCCCGGCGGTAAGGAACTTCCTTGCCGCTCCACAGAACCACCACACAGAACCGCGCGCACCACGAAGGAGTGAACGCCACGATGGTGTTCAAACGACTGCTCGGCTCGATCGGCGTCGGCGGCCCGGCCGTGGACACGGTCCTCGCCCCCGGGGCTGTCCTGCCCGGCGGCAGCCTCACCGGCGACGTCCATCTCAAGGGCGGCAACGCCGACTTCGGCATCGAGCACATCACGCTGGAGCTGGTCGCCCGCGTCGAGGCCGAGTTGGAAGGCGGCGAACACCAAGGCGTCGTCGTCTTCGACCGGTTCACCGTCGGCGGCGGCTTCCGCCTCACTGAGGGCGAGCAGCGCAGCCTGCCGTTCTCGGTGGCGCTCCCGTGGGAGACCCCGGTCACCGAACTGTACGGCCAGCCGCTCGGCATCGTGCTCGGCGTACGCACGGAGCTCGGAGTGGCCGCCGCCAAGGACAAGGGCGACCTCGACCCGCTCGCGGTACGCCCCCTGCCGGTACAGGAAGCGATCCTGGAGGCGTTCGGGCAACTCGGTTTCGGTTTCAAGTCGGCCGACCTCGAGTACGGCCGTATCGGCGGCTCCGGCCAGCAGCTCCCCTTCTACCAGGAGATCGAGCTCACTCCCGCTCCGCAGTACGCGCACGCGATCAACGAGATCGAGGTGACCTTCCTCGCCACCCCGGGCGGCATGGAGGTCGTCCTGGAGGCGGACAAGCGTGGCGGCCTGTTCTCCGGCGGCCACGACGCGCTCACCCGTTTCACCGTGAGCCACCACGACGTTCACCAGCGCGACTGGAACGCCGAAGTCGACAGCTGGATGCGCCAACTCGTCGAGCACCGCTCCTCCTACGGAACCCACGGCTCGTACGGCCACGGCGACCCGTACGCGTCCGGTCACGGCCATGGCGGGCACCACCACTCCGGACCGGGCATGGGTACCGCCATCGCCGCGGGCGCGGCCGGTCTCGCCGTCGGAGTCGTCGGCGGCATGGTCGCAGCCGAGGTCATCGACGAGATCGGCGACGCATTCGAGGACGAGGACGAAGGCGACGAGGGCTGACCGCCGCACTCCCCCGTGACGTCAGGGCCGGTCCCCTCCGGCCCTGACGGCCCGCCCACAAAGGCCGGTGCGGCGGAGAACCCGTCATTCGCGAATGTGTAACGCCCAGGCGGGCATACGCAGTTCAGAACACACCGGAAGGGGCGTCATGGAAATCTCCGGCATCTTCAGCGCAATAGTGATCGGCGCCGTCATCGGCGTGCTCGGACGGCTCGCCCTCCCCGGCCGACAGCGCATAGGCATCCTGTGGACGATCGCCGTCGGCATCGTCGCCGCCCTCATCGGCAGCGGCATCGCGTCCGCCCTCGGCGTCGCGGACACCAAGGGCATCGACTGGGTCGAGTGGGGCATCCAGATCGCCCTCGCCGCCGTGGGTGTGGCCGCCCTGGAACGTATCCGGGCACGCCGCTGATCGTCACAGCCCGATCACCACCGTCCGGCACGGCGGACTCGCCGCTCCCGCCTGCCGGTCGTAGGTCCTTCGATCCGCTCAGAGCGGTGTCGCCGCCTTGAGGACGAGGAAGAGCGCCACAGCCGAGTTCGCCGACGACAGAGCGGACGCCGTCGCACCGGCCGCAGCCGTCCAGACGGCAACGCCCGCCACGGTGAAGGCGGACGGCCACGACCGGGCCGGGGGCATGGGACCGAGCAGGGCGGCCACGCGCCGGGGCACGGGACCGGCAGCAAAACCGGCCAGTGCCGGCGAAGGCGTACCCCGTGAGACCAGGGCGGCCTTGCCGACCGCACGCGCCATCACCCGCCGGTTCCCGATCACCCGGGCCGCCTCCTCGTCCGCCCAGCGCTCCGCCCCGTAGGCGACGGCGGTACACAGGGGCCGCAGGAACGGGTTGGCCCGCGCGGCAAGTTGTGCGGCCAGGAGGTAGCGGTGATGGGAGGCCGTCAGATGGACACGTTCATGGGCGAACAGCGCCCTGCGCTCCCCGGAATCGAGGCAGGCCAGCATCGCCGTGGACACCACGATCCGCCCCCGCCTGCCCGGCAGCGCATACGCGTACGGCGACTCGTCGGGCAGCACCGCGACCGGTGACGGCCGAATCCCCGCCAGAGCCCGTACGGCGCTGCGCCGCACCCGGTGGTGACGCCAGACAGTCCAGACGCAGCTAGCGGCCACGACGGCCAGAGCCGGAATCGCGATGATGCCGACGACCTCGTCGTACGGGACCGCTTTGCGCACCTCCGGATCGGACCAGCTGTCCGGCAGCGGATTGCCCGGCAGTTGGGCGGTTCCGACCACCATGATCAACGCCAGGCACACGGTGCTGGACAGGGCCATCAGCGCGCTCACACCTGCCAGGAGCCGGGTCGCGGTGACCGGATGCAGGTGCTGCTCGGCGAGGCGCGCGATCGGCCATGCCGTCAAGGGCAGCACCAGCGGCAGGAAGACGAAGACGCCCACCCGGTCACTCCTCCGGATCGTCGCTCGTATGGCTGAGCAGACCGCGCAGCAGTCGTTCGTCCTCGGGGGAGAGCGATGTGACGAAACTGGCCAGCACCGCTTCCCGATCGCACTCGCCGTCCAGGACCCGTCGCATCCGCAGCGCGGCCAGGCCCGCCTGGTCGGATGTCGCCCGCCAGACGAAGGACCGGCCTTCCCGCTCCCGCGTGACGGCGTTCTTGGCCCGCAACCGGGTAAGGATCGTCATGACGGTGGTGTACGCGAGGTGGCCGGGCAGCTGCGCCTGCACCCAAACCGCGGTCACCGGGCCGGGCGCGTCCCGCAGCACGGACAGCACCTGCGCCTCGAGTTCACCCTGTCCCCGTCTACGGATGCCGCCCCCAGGGAGCGAGCCGGCAGTTTCCTGGTTACTCAACTCCGTTTCCCTTCACGTTCGCCCGCCCGTTGTGCGACCCCATCGTACTGAGTCGTCGGGCCCCGCCCCGCCATTCTCTACAGTGCTGTAGATTTTCTGGTAATGATCGAGTTACTGGCGCGCAGGCGCCCGCGACCTCCGACAGAGGGAGACAGCATGAGTGTGAGCCTCGCCAAGGGCGGCAATGTTTCACTGAGCAAGGAGGCCCCCGGTCTGAGCGCCGTGCTCGTGGGGCTCGGCTGGGACGTGCGCACCACCTCCGGCGCGGACTTCGACCTCGACGCCAGCGCGCTGCTCCTGGGCGACTCCGGAAAGGTCGTCTCCGACCGGCACTTCGTCTTCTACAACAACCTCACGAGCCCCGACGGCTCGGTCGAGCACACGGGCGACAACCTCACCGGCGAGGGAGAGGGAGACGACGAGTCCATCAAGGTGAACCTCGCCGCCGTACCGGCCGATGTCACCAGGATCGTGTTCCCCGTCTCGATTCACGAGGCCGATGCCCGCGGGCAGAGCTTCGGCCAGGTCCGCAACGCCTTCATCCGCGTGGTCAACCAGACCGGCGGCACCGAACTGGCCCGCTACGACCTCTCCGAGGACGCCTCCACCGAAACCGCCATGGTCTTCGGCGAGCTCTACCGCAACGGCGCCGACTGGAAGTTCCGAGCAGTCGGTCAAGGCTATGCCTCCGGACTCGCCGGCATCGCCTCCGACTTCGGCGTCAACGTCTGACGGACAACCGCCTGCCGGCCCGGGGCGTCACATGGCCCGGGCCTGCGGGCAGACGACTTCAACTACCACCCACCGCACTCCGAGGAGAAGCACCATGGCTCTGTGGGACCGCATCAAGGAATCCGCGTCGACGATGCAAACACAGCTCGTGGCCAAGAAGAACGACCTCAAGAGCGGCGCCTTCCGCGACGCGAGCATGGCCATGTGTGCCCTCGTCGCCGCCGCCGACGGCACCGTCGATCCCTCCGAGCGGCGCCGTGTCGCCCAGCTCATCGCCACCAACGAGGTCCTGCAGAACTTTCCCGCCGAAGACCTCCAGCGCCGCTTCGACAGCAACCTCGACAAGCTGACCGCCGACTTCGACTTCGGCAAGGTCAGCGTCCTCCAGGAAATCGCCAAGGCCAAGAAGAAGCCGGCCGAGGCCCGCGCCGTCATCCAGATCGGCATCGTCATCGGCGGCGCAGACGGCGACTTCGACAAGACCGAACAGGCCGTCGTCCGCGAAGCCTGCTACACCCTGGACCTGCCGCCGCACGAGTTCGACCTGTAACCGGGCCTGCGGGAGCGTGCCGGCCTCATCGCACGCTCCCCGCAGCGGCCCGACAACCGACGCCGCCGCCCGTCGCGCGCGACACTGGTTGTGGGCCCTGGCCACGGTCGCGGTCGTCACGTCGGGCGCACTGTACGACGAGGGTCCGCACACCGCCCCGGGCCGGGAAAGCCGTCCACGGGAGCGCTGGGCGCGAGGAGGGGGTCCACGCTGCCCTGGCCCGACCGCTTCGGCCGGGCCAGGGGGCATTCCGGTGGCTGTTCGGCCGAGGCGGCCGTTACGGTGAGTCGACCCTGTACTCCACATGACGCGTGCTGTGCGCACCGACGCAGGGAGGCGGCTTGGACGGCAAGAACCGAGCGAAGTGGAACCGCAGGCGCTTTCTGTGCGCGTGCGCGGCAATAGGTGTCACGAACGCGGCAGCCACCGCGTGCGAGCAGCACACGGCGCGCCCTCGGCCCGCAGAGAGCACAGGGCGGGCGGAGAACGAAACGGAACTGCCGGGCGCCGACGACTGGCGGATTCGCTCGCAGGGGCCTCCAGAGGCCGTCGCGGGGTACGCCGATCAGGTGAGCGTGCTGCCTGGTGAGTCCTTCGGGCTGCACGTGTCGACCACCGCACCCGGCTTCCGCGTCTCCGCCTACCGCATGGGCTGGTACGGCGGCGTGCAGGCACGGCTGGTGTGGCGTTCCGAGCGGGTGCCGGGACGCGCCCAGGGCGCTCCCCGCCTGGAGGGGGCGACGCGTACGGTGCGTGCCCACTGGAAACGTACTCTCACCGTCGGCACGCAGGGCTGGCCGGAAGGCGCGTACCTGCTGCGCCTGGACGCGGAGAGCGGTCATCAGCGGTACGTGCCGTTGATCGTCCGCTCAGCGCACGGCGCCGGCCGCACGGTACTGATGTCCGCGCCCGCCACCTGGCAGGCGTACAACCGATGGGGCGGCTACAACCTCTACGAGGGATCGGACGGCACATACGGCTCGAGGTCGCTCGTGGTCAGCTTCGACAGGCCCTACGACCGCAACGGCGCGGAGAAGTTCATGGTCTACGAGCGGGCAGCGGTGGCACTGGCCGAGCGCCTCGGTATCCCGCTCGCCTACACCACCGGCATGGACGTCCACCGCGACCCCCGCGTCCTGCGCGGCGCGACGACGGTGGTCGTGCTGGGGCACGACGAGTACTGGACCCCGCAACAGCGGGAGCACATCACCAAGGCACGGGACGCCGGCACCAATCTCGCCATCATGGGCGCCAATACGTGCTACCGGCGAGTCCGGCTGGAGCAGGGGCACGACTCCCCCGATCACACTGTGGTCTGCTATAAGAGCTCCTACACGTCCGACCCGTACTACCCACGTCGTCCGGCCCTGGTCACCACCGACTTCCGCGCGGCCCCCGCACCCGACCCCGAATCGGGTCTCACCGGGGTGCTGTACGAGGGATATCCGGTGGACGCGCCGTATGTCGTCCACACGCCCGACCACTGGCTGTTCGAGAGAACCGGCGTCCGGTCGGGCGACACGTTCGAGCATCTGGTGGGCGTGGAGTACGACCGGGTTTTTCCGGGCATGCCCGGCCCCGAGGACATCGAGATCGTCGCGCACTCCCCCGTCGTGTGCAACGGCCGCATGAGTCACAGCGACTCGGCGTACTACACCGTGCCCAGCGGTGCGGGCGTCTTCGCGAGCGGAACAATGCGCTGGGTGGAGGGCCTCATGGCGGGCACCCACGACAACGGACGCAACCACGGGATGGACGCCCGTACGGGCGCGTTCGTCACCCGTACCACGGAGAACCTGTTGAGAGCCTTCGCCGTCGGGCCGGCGGCCCGGCACCGCCCACCCGTCCGGAACAACGTGCAGCAGGTGTACCAGACCCTGCTGTAGGCCCGACGCGATCGGGCACGGCGGTCAGCTGCTGACGGACTGCCAGGGGAACGGGACGAGGTCGGGTTCGACCCAGCCGACGCGGGCTGACGCACCGGACAGCGTCTCAGGGCGGTAGAACCGGCTCAGCAGCTGCTTGTCGAGCAGGTCCGGGTGCTGGTCGGCGAAGGCGTCGAAGTCGGCGCTGTCGGATGCGGCGACGTGGTGCCCCACGAGTTCGACCCAGGCGCGGCTGACAGTGACGTTGTACTTCTGTGGCACTCCTGCGCGGCGGGCGGTGGCCTGGATGCCGTCGCTGACCAGATCGATCGCCGCGGTGGTGCCGTACTGCCGGATCGCGAGCCAGGTGAGGTGGATGTGCTGGCGGTGGCCGAACCGTTCGGCGTCGGCCATCACCTGGGCCATCAGCGCGGCGAAGGGCGACCGGTCGTCACCGGACGCGTCATGGGTGGAGTGAGGACTGGGGTGGTGGATGGTCATGCGCTTACCTTCGTCATTGCTTCCAGGACCGTGCGGAAACCCTCGACCGCCTCGGGGGACACCCCGGCCAGGACACGTTGCTCCAGCTCGCTGAGGGTCTGCCTGATCGTGGCGGCCGTCAGCCGTCCGGAGGGCGTCAGTTCGACGAGCACGGATCGGCGGTCGCCGGCGCGGGTGCCGCGGGTGATGTGGCCGCGACGCTCCAGCCGGTCGAGCACGCTGGTCAGCGTGGTGGGGCGCGCGCCGACGGCGGCGCCCAGCTGGGACACCGTGCGGCCGTTGCCGTCGGCGAGGTTGGCCAGCGCGTTGATCTCGGAGGCGGTCAGGTCCAGATCGACGAGCTCGGCGGCAAGCACGTGCAGCGTGGTGTGCGTGGCACGCTGCAGGGCAAGCAGGGCCGAGGGCACCATGGGAACGGAATCGGACTTCACGATTCCGGATATTACGATTTCGGAGTACCGAGTTCAAACTGAGCTCTCATACGTGGTCGGCCCCCGGCCGCGACGCCGGGGGCCTCACGGCCGGGCTCACCCCTCGGCCCGTTGGGTGATGGGCGCCTCGGTGCGGTCTCCCAGGAATTCGTACCACCGGCGCTCCAGACAGACGTATCGCACATCGGCTTCGACGAGGCTGAGGAACGCGGTCACGGTTTCGGTGAGGCGTTGCCGCAACCCCGGGTCGATCAGCGTTCCGTCCTCCGCGAATGCCTGGTAGCAATTGGCAAGGCTGAACATGTCCGGATAGACGCGAGTACCGAGGTGTTCCAAGGGGACTCTCAGCGCCCACAGCCCTCGGTTGCCACCGATCAAGGACGGCGAGGCGGAGACAAGCAACGCGTGCTTGGTCCTGAACGGCTGCGGCCGTACACGTGAGACCCAGTCGATCGCGTTCTTCAGTACGCCCGGCACGGAGCCGTTGTACTCGGGGGACGAGATGACGAAGGCATCGGACTGTTCGATCCGGTCACGCAGCGCGAGGGCGCCGTTCGGCAGTCCTGTGGCGGCCTCCACGTCGCCGTCGTACAACGGCATGTCGAAGTCGTGCATGGCAGCGTGGTCGACGGTGGCGCCGGTGTCGGAGATCAGCCGAACCACGAGGGACGCGAGGCGGGCGTTGGCCGATCCGGCCCGCAGTGCGGCGCCGAAGACGAGCACGCGCAGCGGGCCGGGATGGGCGTCCGTGGTCATGGGTACGTCCTTTCGTCATACGGGACCCGTACTCGGCCGGGGGCTCCGCGCGGACCAGTCCTGCGACGCCATGCGTCGGCTCGGGCAGCCAGGACCACCATGCCGACGTGATACCGGCCCACTCGGTGGACCATGCCGATCCGACTCCGTGTGGCCCACCTGTTCCCCGGCCAGGATCTCCCGGACACGTCCGGCGCGCATGGCAGAAGCTCACTACCAGTGCGCGTGACAACCGCCGCAGTGGGTCGCACAGGGACGAGCGTAGGCCAACCCCAGGTCGTGCGGCCGCGCTCGTGCACGTTGCGGGGGCCCGAGCCCGTTTCGGCGCGCGCGATCCGGCCGGAGCTGATCTGCTGGTCGTCGACAGGCCGAGGCCGGCACACGGGAGAGATCTGGATGAGCAGCTATCGAGTCGCGCAGGTGGCCGCCACAGGCGGGCCGTTCGAGATCGTCGAGCGTGAGGTACCACAGCCGGGTCCCGGCCATGTACGGGTCGCTGTGGACGCATGCGGAATCTGCCACAGCGACGCCCTGTTCGTGGACGCCATGCTGCCGGGCGTCCGGTTTCCGCTGGTACCCGGGCATGAGATCGCCGGACGCATCGAGGAACTCGGCGAGGGGACACACAGCGACTGGCGGTTGGGCGACCGGGTGGCGATCGGCTGGTTCGGCGGAAGCTGCCACCACTGCACGCCGTGCAGACAGGGCGACTTCATCGTGTGCCCGAACCTCAAGGTTCCGGGATGGGCGTACGACGGCGGTTTCGCCGAGACAGTGGTCGTGCCGACAGACGCCCTGGCCCGGATTCCCGACTCGCTGGCACCGACCGATGCGGCACCCATCGCCTGCGCCGGCGTGACCACGTACAACGGACTGCGGCGCAGCTCAGCGCAGCCGGGCGACCTGGTCGCCGTCCTCGGCATCGGTGGCCTGGGCCACCTGGGGGTGAGATACGCGGTCGCCATGGGCTTCGAAACCGTGGCCATCGCCCGCGGAGCCGACAAAGCCGACTTCGCCAAGCAACTCGGCGCGCACCACTACATCGACAGCACTACCGCCACCCCTGTCGCAGACGCGCTGCAGTCCCTCGGCGGCGCACGGGTCGTCCTGGCCACCGCGGCCAACTCCCATGCCATCACGGCGACCGTGGACGGGCTGTCCCACCGCGGCGAGCTGGTGGTCATCGGCGCGGACACCGAACCACTGGGAATCAGCCCGGTCCAGCTCCTCATGGCCGGTAAGATCATCCGCGGCCACCCGTCCGGCACCGCGCAGGACATCCAGGACACCTTGGCGTTCAGCGCCCTCCACGGGATCCGCCCGATGACCGAGACTGTGCCGCTGGGCCAGGCCGCAGAGGCGTACCAGCGGATGCTCTCCGGCGCGGCCCGCTTCCGGATGGTGCTCACCACCCGCTGACATTTCCCCTCACCCTTGAGGGTGTGCCGCACCGGGCGGGGACCGGTCCAGCAGCGTGGCCGCATAGTCGGGCACGTACGACTGGAGGTCCCTGGGGGGCCGCTGGTATCCCGTCGACGAAGGCCGCGGCGGCAGCTGCACCAGCGGTGGCTCGACCTGGCCGTACGGGACGGTCGACAGCAGGTGGGCGATCATGTTGATGCGCGCTGCGCGCTTGTCGTCGCTCTCCACGACGTACCAGGGCGCCTCGGTGATGTCGGTGTGCACGAACATCTCGTCCTTCGCCCGGGAGTACGCCTCCCAGCGGGTGAAGGACTCCACGTCCATCGCGGAGAGCTTCCAGCGCCGTGTCGGGTCGCTGAGCCGCTTGCGGAACCGGCGCTCCTGCTCGGCGTCACTCACCGAGAACCAGTACTTGCGCAGCAGGATCCCGTCCTCGGTGAGCATCCGCTCGAAGATGGGACATTGATGAAGAAAGCGCCGGTATTCATCCGGGGTGCAGAAGCCCATGACGTGCTCGACGCCGGCCCGGTTGTACCAGCTGCGGTCGAACAGCACGATCTCTCCCCCGGCCGGGAGCTGCTCGGCGTAGCGCTGGAAGTACCACTGGGTGCGCTCGCGCTCGGTCGGCACCGGCAGGGCGACGATGCGGGCGATGCGCGGGTTGAGGTGCTCGGTGACCCGTTTGATCGTGCCGCCCTTGCCGGCCGCGTCGCGGCCCTCGAAGAGGACCACGAGCCGCTCGCCTGTGGCCCGTACCCACTCCTGGAGCTTGACCAGCTCGATCTGGAGACGCAACAGCTCTTTCTCGTACGCAGCCGAGGACAGGCGGCCGGGGCCGTCCCCGGCCTTCGGCGTGCCGCCTTTCGTCCGATTCTTGCCAGGCACCACGATTGCCTCCCTCGCATACCGTCAACGGGTTCAGCGTGGCAGCCGCGGTGACGACAAGCGACGCCGCGCGCTGCCTGCGGGTCACCAAGAACCGGCTGGTCGCAGCCAGTCCTCCGGCAGCCGTACTCGAGCCCTTCGGCGTAAAGGCCGCGACCGGGATTCCCAAGGCACCTCTCGACCGCGACCGGCCCAATCACACCATTCGTCGGCTTCCCGCGCTGCTGTTCATGTGATCTTCCGCAGACGTCGACGCAACCACTCCCGTTTACTCCGTGCACGAAACCTACGGTGTGCGTGCTCATCCCGGAGATACGGAGACGTACATGTGCAGCCCGCACCACAAGCCTGACGGCCCACAACTGGGCACCAGCCGCCGATCGCTTCTGCGCAACGCAGGGCTGGTGGGCGCCGGAGCCGTGGCCGCCGGCGTGATCGGGACGCCGACCGCCGCCGCGGCTCCCTTGCTGCCGCCCGGCGCCGAAGCCCGGAGCGCGGAGCCCGGTCGTGGACGGCCCGATCCCGACAGCCCCCGGTTCACGCTGGTGGTGATGCCCGACACCCAGTACCTCTTCGACGGTCAGAGCATCCACCCCGAGCCGATCGAGGCGTCCTTCCGCTACATCCTCGACAACTCCGCGGACGAGAACATCGTCTTCATGTCGCACCTCGGCGACCTCACCCAGAACGGCCAGAAGAACGAGTTCGACGCGATCAGCAAGGCCTTCGAGCTGCTGGACCACAGTGACGTGGGCTACAGCGTGCTCGCGGGCAACCACGACGTCGGCTCGGGCGGCAACGACCAGCGTGGCAACACTCCGTACCGGGACGCCTTCGGCCCCCAGCGCTTCCGCAAGGCACGTACCTTCGGCGGCGCCAGCCCCGACGGCTACAACACCTACCACCTGTTCCGGGCCGCCGGCCGGGAGTGGCTGGTGCTCGCCCTGGACTGGCGGCTCTCCGCGGCCGGCTTCGCCTGGGCGCAGAACGTGATCGCGCAGCATCCCGGGACTCCGGTCATCCTGACGACGCATGAACTCGTCTACGCGAACAAACCCGGTGACGAGGCCCAGCTCTCCGGCTACGGCCGACAGCTGTGGGACAAACTGATCGCGGGCAACGATCAGATCTTCCTCACCCTGAACGGGCACTACTGGCCCGCAGGGCGGACGACCCGACGGAACGACGTCGGCAACGACGTCCACCTCCACATCACCAACTACCAGAACCGCTACTACGGCGGCGCCGCCATGATCCGGCTCTACCGGTTCGACCTGGCTCGGAACACCATCGATGTCGAGACCATCTCTCCGTGGGTCATGGGTCAGGCCGGTAGCCGGCTCAACGCCCTGGAGCGCCAGGAGATCGAACTCACCGGCGACCAGGACCGTTTCTCCGTCCCGATCGACTTCGAACAGCGGTTCTCCGGCTTCGCGCCCGTGCCGGCGCGCGCGGCGCGCCCGGCGAGTCGGATGCTGATCCCCGGCACGGTGGCGTACTGGCGCTTCGACAGCGCCCAGCAGGACGGCTCACCGCTGTCCGACTCCGAGCGGGTCACCGATCTGAGCGGCCATGGAAACGACCTGGTCAAGGCGACGGTCCCGGGGAGCCCTGCCGACGCTCTCACCTGGTCCGCCGAGTTCCACCCCGACCAGCCGGGGCACGGCAGCATCTTCTTCACCGGGCACCAGAACCCGCTGCAGGGCGCCTACCTGCAGACGGTCCCGCAGGCTCCGCTGAACCAGGCCACCTTCGCCTCCGGCTACACCATCGAGGCGTTCTTCAAGCTGCCCGCCGACTGGAACAGCCGCAACAACGCCTGGGCCGCCCTGCTCAGCCGGTGGGGCATGAGCGGCGAGGCGAAGAAGACCGGCGGCGACCCCGAGGAGCCGGTGGCCACGCTCAGCCTCTCCGGTGGCCGGGAGCTGCAGTGGGCGATGTACCCGCTGAACCGGGACGACTCGGTCACCAACTGGGGCCACGAACTCCCGCTCGACAGGTGGTGGCACGTGGCCGTGGTCAACGACGGCCGCCACACCACTATGTACGTCGACGGCTGCCCGGTGGTACGCAACCCCTCCACGGTGGCGAACGGCATCACCACTCTCGGCATGCCCTGGCTGCTCGGCGGCTACGAGTACGGCGGCAAGCTCGACCAGGTCCTGCACGCCTTCGTCGGCGACGTCCGCATCGTCGACCGGGCCCTGCCCGTCGGCGCCTTCATGACGGCCTGATCGGATCGTCCGTGTGCTCCCGGCGAGGTCGCCGGGAGCACACCGCGTCAGCCCCGCCCGGCCAGGCTCTCTCGAGGGCGGTGACACCGTTGAGCGTGCCGACATGCTGCGGCCAGAACTCGGCATCACGCGCTGCCTGGTCTTACGTGCGCTCCGCAGGCGTTTACCGCCGCCGTTACCGGCGTCGGGCCCCAGGTCCTGGGGTGGATGGTGCTGCCGCCGCGAGGATGCGGCGGCCTTCGTATCGGACGTTCTTGCCCGCGTTGAAGTCCCGGTCGTGCCGGGTGCCGCAGTTCGGGCACGTCCACTGCCGGACGTCGAGCGGCTTGGGTCCGTCGCGGTGTCCGCAGGCGGAACATATCTGAGAGCTGGGGAAGCCCCGGGCGACTTTGGCGAAGGAGCGTCCGCGCCGGATCGCCTTGTACTCGCAGAACATCACGAACTGTGCCCAGCCCGCGTCGTGCACGCTCTTGGCCAGTCGGGTACGCGCCAGTCCACACACGTTCAGGGTCTCGGTGAAGACGGCTTGGTTCTCGCTCGTCAGCTTGTGAGACCACTGGTGATGGAAGTTGCGGCGCGCATCCGCCACGGCGGCGTGTGCGCGGGCGACCCTGATCCGGGCCTTGTCCCGGTTGCTGCTGCCCTTCTTCTTCCGCGACAGCTCACGCTGCCGCTTCTTCAGCTTCTTCTCCGCCCGGCGCAGGTACTTCGGCGAGGCGATGTGCGAGCCGTCCGCGAGCACGGCAAACCGGGTCAGGCCCAGGTCGATGCCCTGGTCGCCGTCGGTGGGCGGGAGGATGTCGGCGGCGGGGTCGGTCTCCACGACGAAGCTCGCCCAGTACCGGCCGGAACGGTCCTTGACCAGCGTCACCGAGCTGGGTTCGGACGGCAGATCACGGGTCCACTTCACCTTGAGGCCGCCGATTTTCGGCAACCTCAGCTTGCCGTCCTCGGTGATCGACCACCGGTCGGAGCGGGTGAACCGGGCAGCCTGCCGGTTGTCCTTGCGGGACTTGAACCTCGGCGGGGCAACCTTCGGTCCCTTCCGCTTGCCGGTCTTGGAGTCCTCGTGCGCCTTCCACGCCGCGTCCAGATCCCGGAGGGTCTGCTGGAGTACGCCGACCGGCGCATCGATGAGGAACACCCGCTCGGGGGTCTTCTTCGCCTCGGTGATCAGCGTCTTGGCCAGGTCCGGGCTCTTCGGCACCAACTGGTACGGGCCGTGGGCGAGCCGGTCCTTCGGATTCCCGAGCAGCTTGTTCGACGCCTTGACCGGCTTGATCCGGGCCAACGCGTCGTTCCAGACCACACGCCTGCACCCGAACACCCTGGCCGCGCGAATGCGCTGACCGGGCGTCGGGTAGACGCGGAACTGGTAACGAAGCTGCACGACGACCACCCTATGCGGCGGGTCTGACAACACGGCACGTCCGCTCTAACCTGCTGGTCAGAGCAGTATTGAGAAGCGATTCCCTACCGGGCTGAAGCCTGGTACTCCCTCGCTAGAACCTGGTGGCGCTCGTACAGATCGGCGGCGATACCCAGCACGATTTTCTCGACTGGTCGGCAAAGACACTCCTGCCCGCCCTCCAGGCGGCGTTCTGAGCGCCGCCGACCGATCTGCCTCCGAGCCCGGGGCGAGCGCACCGCCGACGAAATCGAACAACGCCGACGCACCATGCCCATATCGGCACTGATTGATTCCGCGAGCTGCTGGTTACCCATATCGGCGAATCGAGCCGCCCGCAGACGGCGGTACGGGAGTCGACGGGAGAACGGGCGCATGCTCTTTCGGAAGCGGCGGGAACGACTGAAGGCCCAGGCCGGGCAGGCGGCGGTCGACGGCTTCAGCGCGCTGGACGGACGAATGCCCGCCGCGGAACTCGCCAGGCAGGTGCTGCGCAAGGCCTTCCCGGATCACTGGTCCTTTCTGCTCGGCGAAATCGCGCTGTACAGCTTCGCAGTGCTGCTACTGACAGGCACGTTCCTGACGCTGTTCTTCGACCCCGGAATGGTGGAAACGGTCTACCACGGCCCGTACACCCCACTGAACGGCGCGCTCATGACGCAGGCATACACATCCACGCTCAACATCAGCTTCGCGGTGCGCGGCGGCCTGCTGATCCGCCAGATCCATCACTGGGCCGCGCTGATCTTCATCTCCGCCATCGCCGTCCATATGCTGCGGATCTTCTTCACCGGCGCGTTCCGCAAGCCGCGGGAGGTGAACTGGGTCATCGGGGTGACACTGTTCCTGCTCGCCCTGCTGGAGGGATTCACCGGCTACTCCCTACCCGACGATCTCCTGTCCGGAACCGGCCTGCGGACGGCAGCCACCATTGTCGGGTCCATCCCGGTCGTGGGTACCGAGCTGGAGATGTTCGCCTTCGGAGGAGAGTTTCCGGGGTATGCCATCATTCCCCGCCTGTTTATCGTTCACGTACTCTTCGTCCCCGGAATTCTTGTCGCGCTGATCGCCGCACACCTCGTCCTGGTCGTCTATCTCAAGCACACTCAATGGGCCGCGCAGGGCCGCACGAACCGCAACGTCGTGGGCCAGCCGATGTTCCCGCAGTTCACCGCGAAGTCCACCGGCTTCTTCCTCATGGTGTTCGGCGTTCTGGCTTTTCTGGGCGCCGTCGCACAGATCAATCCCGTATGGAAGTACGGCCCTTATCAAGCCGACCAGGTCTCCACCGATGCGCAGCCGGACTGGTACGTCGGATTCCTCGAGGGCGCCCTGCGGCTCATGCCGCCCTGGGAGACAGATGTCGCCGGACACACCATCATGTGGAACGTCTTTCTCCCGGCCGTCGTCCTGCCGGCGATCGTGTTCCTGGTGCTGTTCCTCTACCCCTTTGTCGAGAAGTGGGTGACGGGCGACGGCCGTGAACACCATCTGTGCGACCGGCCGCGCAATCGCCCGACCCGTACGGGGCTGGGCGTCGCCGCCGTGGTGTTCTACGCGGTGCTCCTCCTCGCCGGCGGCAATGACGTCACCGCGTTCTCGTTCCATGTCTCGGTCGGTGCCCTGACATGGATCCTGAGGATCGCGCTCATCGTGGCCCCGGTGCTGGCCTTCGCCGTCACCAAGCGGCTCTGCCTCGCCCTGCAGGCGCACGACCGCCGGCTCCTGACCGAGGGAGAGGAGAGCGGCCTGGTGATCCAGACGCCTTTCGGCGGACTCTCGGGGGGGCGCCGCCCGCTGCCCGCGCCGCACCGCTACCGCGCCCTCGTGCGCGAACTTCCCCAGCCCCTGGAGCTGCCCGCAGAAGGTCCCGTCACCCGTCGGCAGCGGCTGAGGTCTGCCCTGAGCAGCTGGTACTACAGCGACCGCGTGGAGCTGCCCGTCACCGAGGAGCAGCAGGCGGAGATCGAGGCCCGCATCGCGCCGCCACCGGAGCCGGAGCCGAGGGCGGCGCCGGGGCCGGAGCCGACCGGGGACAGGCAGGAGTGACGCCTCGGCCGGGGTCAGTCGTGACCGAGGAACTCGAAGGCCATTCCGGCCACTCCCCCCGCAACGATGCCGACGCCGATCACTGCGAGCCACAGCCCGAAGACGACACCCAGCGCGAGCACGGCGGCGCCGAAGGCGGTGCATACAGGAAGGACACTGTGCGGGGGGAAGAAGTCCACCGGCCCTGCCCGGTCATGTACTTCCCCGTTCTTGCGGTCTTCGGGCCGCAGGCCCCGTCTGCGATAGGTCACCGCGAAGAAGTACGAGACCAGCGTCGCCATGAGGAAGGCAACGGTCAGTGCCGCCGTACCGGCCGGATCCCTGGACCACGCGGCGTACAGCACGTCTGTCACGAGAAAGAACCATGCCACTCCGGCAAAGAGCCAGGCTTCTGTTCTCACGCGTCACACCCCTCGTTCGTCGGGAGTTGCCGGGCCGCCACGACCGATGATCGGCGCCCTCTCCGCCACGTCCGGATGGTTGAGATCGAAGGCCGGCGAGTCGGAGCGCACGCGCGGCAAGGCCTTGAAGTTGTGCCGCGGCGGAGGGCAGGACGTCGCCCACTCCAGGGAACGGCCGTAGCCCCATGGGTCGTCGACCTCGACGTCGGGCGGGCGGCTCATGGTGCGCCAGACATTGTGCAGAAACGGCAGGGTGGACAGGCCGAGCAGGAAGGATCCGATGGACGAGAGGGTGTTCAGTGTGGTCCACCCGTCCGAGGCGAGATAGTCGGCGTAACGACGGGGCATGCCCGCCTCACCCAGGTAGTGCTGGACCAGAAACGTCAGCTGGAATCCGACGAAAAGCGTCCAGAAGTGAATACGCCCAAGACGTTCGTCGAGCATACGACCAGTCCATTTGGGCCACCAGAAATAGAAACCACCGAACATGGAGAATACCACTGTCCCGAAGAGGACGTAATGCAGATGAGCCACGATGAAGTACGAGTCGGTGAGGTGGAAGTCCAGGGGCGGTGAGGCGATCAGCACTCCGCTGAGTCCGCCGAGCAGAAAGGTGACGAGGAATCCCAACGACCAGAGCATCGGCGTCTCGAAGGAGATGCTCCCGTGCCACATGGTGCCGATCCAGTTGAAGAACTTCACTCCCGTCGGCACGGCGATGATGAATGACATGAGGGAGAAGAACGGCAGCAGGACCGCCCCCGTGGCGAACATGTGATGAGCCCACACCACCGCCGAGAGGACGGTGATGGTGATGGTGGCACCGACCATTCCGACATATCCGAACAGCGGTTTCCGACTGAACACCGGGATGATCTCGGTCACGACCCCGAAGAACGGCAGGGCCACGATATAGACCTCCGGGTGACCGAAGAACCAGAACATGTGCTGCCACAGAATCGCCCCGCCGTTGGCGGAGTCATAGACATGGGCCCCGAATTTCCGGTCGGCCTCCAGGGCCAGCAGCGCGGCAGCCAGCACCGGGAACGCCAGCAGGGCAAGGATGGAGGTGAACAGCACGTTCCAGGTGAAGAGCGGCATCCGGAACATGGTCATCCCCGGGGCGCGCAGACACACGATCGTGGCGGTGAAATTCACCGCTCCCAGCGTGGTGCTGACTCCGGAGAGCACCAGCCCCATGGTCCACAGGTCCCCGCCGGCGCCGGGTGTGAAGACCGCGCTGTTCAGCGGCGCGTACGCGAACCAGCCGAAGGACGCGGCGCCTCCGGGGACGACGAACCCGGAAACCACGATCAAGCCGCCGAAGAGGAAAAGCCAGTAGGTGAGCGCGTTGAGGCGCGGAAAGGCGACATCCGGCGCACCGATCTGGAGTGGCATCACGGCGTTCGCGAATCCGGCGAACATGGGTGTCGCGAACAGCAGCATCATGACGGTGCCGTGCACGGTGAAAAGCTGGTTGTACTGGTAGGCGCTGACGACCTGCAGCCCCGGCCGGGCGAGTTCCGCGCGCATCAGCATGGCCAGTACACCAGCCAGCAGAAAGAAGCCGAACGCGGTAACCATGTAGAGGTTGCCGATGACCTTGTGGTCAGTCGTCGTCAGCCATCCTCTGATCCTGATGCCCGCGCTGATCCGCCTGTTGGTGACCGCTTCCCTCGGCTGCGCGATTTCCCGCTGATCCTGCCCCATCGGTCCTCCGTCCGTCAGGCCGACATCCTTCCGATGGTCGAGGCATGAGCAGGTCCGGCTCGCGCGACGAGCGGACGACGCTCCGCGATTTCACCAATTCACCGCGCAGCGGTGACCTGCTCAGCGGTATCACCCGCTCACCACCACCTCGTCCGCCCAGGTGCGCCGAACGACGTCTTCCTCCCGCGAGTGGCTGTCGATGCCGGTCAGCCAGTCGAGGCGGCCGGACGCCTCCGGGACCGAGGACGCTCATGAGTTCGACGTCCAGCGCACTCGCGCAGCGCGTCGGTGTCCCCGTCCGTCAGGGACGGGTGATCAGAGAACGGCGCAGGCGTCGCCGATCGCCTCGTCCAGAATCGTCAAGCCGAGCGAGAGCTCGTCCTCGGTGGCGGTCAGCGGCGGTGCGATCCGGAAGACTCCGCCCATGCCGGGGAGTTGGACGATGTTCATATGCAGGCCGAGTTGTAGGCAGCGCCGGGTGACCCGCGCGCCCAGCGCGTCCGAGCTCTGCTTCGTCTCTCGGTCGACGACGAGTTCGAGCCCGGCCAGCAGGCCCCGGCCGCGGATGTCACCGACGACCTCGTGGCGCCCGGCGATGTCCACCAGACCCTGGCGCAGGAACGCGCCGAGCGATCGTGCCCGCTCATCGAGCTTGTCGCCGGTCAGGACGTCGAGGACGGTGTTGCCGACCGCGGCCACCAGCGGGTCGGCGACGTGCGTGGTGAAGAACAGGAACCCTCGCTCGTACGCCTCCTGCTCGATCTCGGCGCTGGTGACCACGGCCGCGAGGGGCAGTCCCGCACCAAGCGTCTTGGACAGCGTGAGGATGTCGGGGACAACGCCATCGCGCTCGAACGCGTACCAGGTCCCAGTGCGGCACAGTCCGGTCTGGGCCTCGTCGAGGATCAGCAGCATGCCGCGTTCCCGGCACTTGTCCTGCAGAGCCGCGAAATACCCGGCCGGCGGCTCGATGATTCCGCCCGAGCTGAGAATCGGTTCGACGAGGCACGCGGCCAGACTGCCGGTCGACTGGGCGTCGATCAGGTCGAAGGCGAAGTCCAGCTGGCGGCGCCAGTCCAGCGAGCCGTCGGCCGCGGTGAAGTCGGGCCGGTACACGTTCGGCACGGGGATGGCGAAGTTGCCCGGCGCGCCCGGGCCGTAACCCTTGCGCCCCGCGCTGTAGGTGGCGGACGCGGCGGCCTGCGTCATCCCGTGCCAGGACCGCGCGAACGAAACGATCTCGTGCCTGCCGGTGACGAGCTTGGCCATCCGGATCGCGGCTTCGTTGGACTCGGCTCCGGTCGTCAGCAGCAGCGCCTTCTCCAGCGGCGCGGGCAACGTGTCGGCAAGCCGCCGGGACAGGTCGACCACCGGACGGCTGAGCATGCCGCTGTAGAGGTGGTCGAGGGTCGCGACCTGCCGCTGGACGGTCGCGACGATCTCCGGGTGCGAGTGGCCGAGGATCGCGCTCATCTGGCCGGAGGTGAAGTCGAGGATCTTCCGGCCGTCCGCGGTGAACAGGAAACTGCCGGCGGCGCGGTCGATGATCTCCCGGGTGAACTCGCCACCGTAGCGGACGAGGTGCCTCTCGGCATCGGCCCAGAAGGTTTCAGTGGACGGCGGGGCGGTAGTCGAAGCAGCCATGTCTGTGACGGTAAGTCGCCCTCGAGTGACACGTCCATCTCACAATTCCGGCTGTCCTGTTCGGTAAAACCGCACAAGAATGACGGCATGATGAACCCCTGGAGGCTCCGGCTGCTGAGCCAGCTGGACACGCTGGGCACCGTCCGGGCGGTCGCCCAGGCCGCCAATCTGAGCCCGTCGAGTGTGTCTCAGCAGCTCGCCGTGCTCGAGGCCGAGACGCGCACACAGCTCCTTGAACGAACGGGACGCCGGGTGCGGCTGACCTCGGCCGGGCTGATCCTCGCGCGTCGGGCGCGGGCCATCCTCGATCACATGGACAGCGTTGAGACGGAGCTGCGCGGATTCGGCGATGAACCGGCCGGGCTGGTGCGGCTGGGGGCGTTCCAGAGCGCGATCCACTCCATGGCGGTGCCGGCGGTGACCCGGCTGGTGCGCGAGTATCCGCATCTCGAGATCGAGCTGCTTGAGCTGGAGCCGCACGAGAGCGTGCCCGCGCTGCGGGTCGGCGACGCGGACATCGTCATCACAACCACGGACTTCGACGAGCTGCCGTTGGGGCCGGACCTCGACCTCGTACCGCTGGCCAAGGACCCGATCTTGCTGGTGGTACCGCCCGAGCATCCCGCGGCCGGGCGCGGGGCCGCGGACCTTGCGGCCTACGCGGACGAACCGTGGGCGTTCGACATGCCACAGTCGTACATGGCGAATCTCACCCAACGGCTTTGCCGTCAGTCGGGGTTCGAGCCGCAGGTGGTGTGCCGGTTCAGCAATTACATGATGACCCTGCAGCATGTCGAGGCCGGGCTGTCGATCGCACTGCTGCCCGGCCTGGCGGTCGACCGCCGTTACCGCGTCGTCACCAGGGAACTCGCGACTCCATTGACCCGCACGATCACGGCGGCAATCCGCCGCGGCTCGCCACCCCGAGCGGCGGTGCGCGCCATGCTGGACGCGCTGCGCCACTTTCCGGACCTACCACTTTCGGGTCGTGAGTGAGAGAGCGAGTCGCTCGCGGCCTGTCTCGACGGATCGAACCGGAGGGAGATCCTCGTCGCGCAGGGCAATCTCACGGGCATCGCCCGTGCCGTGCTGCCCGACCGGAACGAGGGGCTGGCCAGTGCTGTGACCGGAAAGGTTTGCCGGAAGCTCGCGACTCCCCCAGCTACCTCCCCCAGCTACCGCTTAGGATGCCCCCCGATGTGCCCCCAGGTGCGGTGCATCGCAAGGCGGAGCGTCGCAGCTCGTACTCGGCCGTACTCGCGCGATGCGACAACGCCGCGAGGTGCCGTGCCTGGGGGCACCCCCAGCGGTAGCTGGGGGAACGTCGCGAGCCGGTGAACCATTCCGGTCACCGCACTTAGGCGAGCTGCGCTCGGACACCGCGCCCCGGGTCGCAGCTGGGCCCCGAAGGGGCAGACCCCGGTGGTGAAGGTCAACGGCAAGCGCCTGCGCGTGAACATCATGTCCGCCATCGCCTGCCGCGGAGCCCTGTGGTTCACCGTGCCGAGACGGCGCGACGCGCAGGGCAGAGCGTCGCCGCACTTCAGCGCTGCTACGCCAAGGTGCTGGACGGCGAAGAGGCGAAGACGAGCGCGCTCATGGCTTCGCACGGCCACGCGCTGCGTGTGGGATCTCATCTCGCCTTTCATGCGGCAGCGCTGTGCCCTGCGGTGCGAGAGGGTTGTCTCACGATGGCCGACGACTTGTGTCTCACCAGGGCACCCGGTTCCTCCGAGGGCGCTTCGAGCCCCGTCGCCTGATCGCCGGTTCAGACCTGTTGTGCAGCGCCCGGTCGGGGCGCGGCGAAACTGAGTCGGTAGCGGGGCAGAACGCGGCCATTGACCGGGAAGCCGCGTGCTTTTCAGCGTCTTGACGGTATGTCAGCATCCCGCCCAGCTGCCGGTTCACGGGTGCATACGCTTGAGAGCCCACTGGGCAGCCTGCGATGCCCTCAATGCCCGCCAGGCATCGAGAGTTTCACGGTCATCCCCGAGACGCTGGACCATCGAGCGCAGGACCGACCGGCCTTCGCAGCCCTGCGGCGCCCAGCGAAACCCACCCGCACCACCCCGCTAGCATGTTCGAACTCGCGATGATCACGTTCATCGCCCGTCCTTCAACGGAAAATAACCAACATCTAGCAAATCGGCCAAATAATTGACATCTATAGCATCGCGGGTGTTTTCGCGAATAAGCTCCAGAATTACGTTCGCCGCGTGGCGTCAGCCACGGGCGATACTGTGGGCCACGGCGGGTGTGGTGGCCCTCGGGTTCCTCATCATGCTGGAGATCGCCGCACGTCGCTACGGCGTACCGGGGCCGATCACCAACCAGGCGAAAGAGGTGATATTCGCCCCCAAATCGGGGCCACTGTTGTACGCCAGTATGGCGTTGATGATGGTGGTGCTCCCCTGGCGGCAACGGTTCATCGCGGCTGGTGTCGCGATCGGCATCGACATCGCCTTCTTTCTGGTGCGGTGGGCGGTCGACGCCAAGATGATGTTCGGCAACGGCGCGTTGTGGGTGGTTTTGGGCTATGCGGTCATCGCTGTCACGCGCCGCACCGGCCGGGAACGTGTCCTGCTGCTGAAGGGCGTCGGGCTGGCCCTGCTGCTGGTGGCCGGCCGCAAGACCGGCGATACCTGGCTACTCATCACGTCGAAGACCCGCCCGGCGGTGCTCGACCAGTACGTGGCAACCGCCGATCACGCGCTGGGCAACCCGTCGTGGCTGGTAGGCCGGATTGTCAGGGCCACCGGTCCGATCGGCGCCCACGTTCTCGACTACGTCTACGTTCAGCTTGCGGTGGCCGCGGTCATCGTCACGCTGTACCAGCTGCGTAACGTGGCGGTCGAGCGCCGCTTCCCAC